>JACSRU010000059.1 GCA_014879575.1 Chthoniobacterales bacterium
TGGACTGATTGGAGCGGGTGTACTTGCGCAGGCGGTATTCGCGCAGTTCCCTGGGCGCACCGGTCAGAAGGGCACGGGTGACGCAGTGTTCGGTGAGCGAGGGTTTGCTCGTGGCGACGGTATGCCAGTGGGAGTCGCGGCGCACAAAAAGTTCCGTGCCAGCGGTCCCGGTCGGCGGCATGTGATCCATCCAGTCAAGATCCGGCAACTCGACGCGCACCGAGAGATCCGGCGAGTCGGTCATGAAGGAAAGATAAACCCCGGCCGGACAGTGGGAAAGCACGTTGACACCCCCGGAGAGCCGGCTTTCCACACGGTCGGGAAAGCGCCGAAAGTTTCGTGCCCGGAAATTTTCCTTCGGCCAGCCGAGTCCGCAGAGGGTGAGGCGCGGGTCGAAGGCATCATGCCAAACAAGTCCGTCGGAACCGGTTTCCGGGCGGAAGTTTTTATCGAGATCTTTGAGGGAGAGACGCGGAGCGGGTTTTTGTGAGGAGCGTTTTCGCATGTGACGTCATTGGTAACCTGCCGTGTCGTCAACAGTCAACAGAAGGAAGTCGAGCACCTGAGCGCGGACCATGCCGAGCGGATCGGGAGCCGGTCGGCGGATACACTGCACGTTGCGGCGGCGATGCTGGCAGGCGCGAGGCGGTTCCTCTCATTCGACAAACGCCAGCGCGAACTTGCCAAGGCGGCGGGATTGCAGGTCAAACCGTGCTTCATGGTGTAAGTTCTCTCTTTGTCCTTCATGGTAAACAGTCCTACACCAGCGCGTGGATTCTATCGACACGAAAGGTCCGTTCCGCTTCGCGCAGACGGCAGAAGGCGTGAACATAGGTTCCGCGATAGCCCTCGACCGTAAAGACGCCGAGGGGCGAAATACGGCGGGATTGCCCCGGCTGCGATCCTCCGTCGTAGAGGATCGTGACATCCTGCCGCAGCGCAGCCGTTTGGCATAGGGATTTGGTCATGGGATCGTCCGAGCAGGCGAGCGGTGTGCGCGGTAAATTCCGCCACCAATCCCAGTCACCGCCCTCGGGCGGCTCCCGCAGAAGTGCCGTGTCTTTGACGAGAGCTTTCGCGCCCCTTAGAAAGCCGGCCAATCCGATGCCAGGAACAAGCGAGAGGAAGGATCTTCGATTTATCATGACCCCAATCTCGCATGGGGGGGTGGGACAAATACGGGGCTACCCCCAAAAAGAGTTTCCTCCGCCCCGTTGACAGCACGCCCTCGGGCGTGAGCATCAAAGACGAAATGACCGCCGACACTGGTTTGTCGCCCCCTCGCCTCCGGCCCGCTCGCAATGGGACGCGCTGCTTTCAGGATGGGACAGGAAATGAAGACGGGTCTCGCGCAAAGCTCGCCAAGATCGCAAAGGTCAGAGAGGGGGGAGGTCTCGAAGTTCAGTCTAAGGACAGACCCGGAGGTCGCAGGTCAGGTGGGCTGGGGATTCGAACGAACACGGTTTGCCGGCAGGGGGGGATGTCTGCGGGCGGGCCGGTCGGAACATGGGGGAACCGGCCATCAGCACGAAGCATTGGGATCCGGTCTTTGAGACGAGGGAAATGCGCAGGGGGCCCTGAGCCGGAATCCCTGGGTGCAGGGAAGGGGAGAGGTTCGTGCGCCGGTAGCGCAGTCCGGCCAGGAAGGTGGAGTCGTCCAGCTTCTTCAGGATCAGCGGACGGTTGTTTACCAGGATCCGGGTTGTGGCGAAGAAATGGGAATCGGCGGCCAGTTCCAAGCGCGCCATCGAGGCATCCACATACCGGCTCGTCGTCCCGCCATCCCGTGGCGTCTCGGAAAGGAGCGGCCAGCTTTCGTGGGCTTTGCGGATCGTGAATCCCGGCTGACTCAGCAGGACGGGAAATTTCCACTCCCAGATTTTTCGGTAGATGGTGGGATCGGGGAAGAATCCGCCGGAGTTCAGATCGGAAAAAACGCGGGACAAATCCTGCCAGAGAATGGTTGGTAAAAGGAAGCGGTCGTGCAGGGCCTCGGAAAAATCCCGGAGTTTCTCGCGGTGGGGATGTTCCAGCAACCAGGCGGCGAGGCTCGTCCAGAGGAGGGCGACGGCGCTCATCCCATCGGCATTGGGCAGCGATTCGATCGCGCGAAATTCGATGAGACCAAGCGTCCCGGACGGGGAGCCGACATTCCAGAACTTGTCGAAGCTGATCTCGCTACGGTGGGTGTTTCCGGTGACATCGGTTTGAAGATGGCGGAGGGTTTCGAAAATCAGGTGCCTGTGGTCGCCCGCCGGGAGGGATTCCAGAAAGGACAATGCCAGTTCCAGATCGCTCAGATTCCGCGCGGACTCATCGGCGCGAGGGGCCTGGGACGAGGCTCCCACGTAGCAACCCGTGAACAGGTAGGCGAGGGAGGGATGGTGGTGCCAGTAACGCAGGATCGAGGCGAGCCAGCCGGGGCGTGTGAAAAAGGGACTCCGGTCGGGTGTCGCTCCGCCCCACAAAAGATGGTTGCCTCCTCCGGTTCCCTCCGGCAGTGCGCCTGGAAGTTTTTTCCAGGGACGCAATCCGCATTTGCGGGCCGCATCGGTCACGGCATGGATCCAAGAGTCATATTCCTTCCAGTTCGCGCAGGCCGGCAGGTTGATTTCCAGAACTCCGGGATCGGCGGCGAGGCCGAGTTGAGTCCAGGAAAGCGTCTCATCCTCCGGCGTGTAGCCTTGCATTTCCACGGCACCGATTCCTGCGGCCCGCAGCGCGTTTTCCAGGATGCCCAGCAATTTGACGAATGGCTGTTGGAGGAGGGGGGGCAGGAAGACCGCGAGTCGCCTGCCTGTCCATTCCAGGGTGAGTGCCCGCCTCGGAATCTCCGGTGGCAGGACATGGAGTGGCAACCTGAGTCCGGCGGGCCCCCGGGCGGTTGAGAGTTTGTGGGCGCCCGACGGCCACGGGAAAGATGTCCACTCACCGTCGCACTCATCAATCAAAAGGGCCCAGGATTCAGAGCCTGGCTCCGAGGGATCCGCGAGGCGCGCCCAATGATTTTCGACCCCCAGATCGGAGACGACAAATTTTCGAATCCGTGCCAACGAAGTCTTGGTGGGGGGCGATCCCGACCTGGGCCGGACGAGTGGAGATCCGTCGCGATTGGCGAGGATCCGGATGGCCCACCGGGGATCGCCCTCGCCGGGATAGGATTTTCCCGGAGAGAAAATGGCGATGCCACCTTTCAGGGGTTTCCGCAGGAGCGCAAGGGCAAGCTTCCGGGCGAAGCGGTATTTTGTCGGACCGACGGCCGCGTGGTTCCACTCGGCACCGAGCGGCTGGAGGGGGAGAAATGTTGGCTCGCCTCCAAGGGTCATTTCGACTCCGGCCCTGGCAAAGGCCTCGCTTTGGCGCTGCGAGAGTTTGCGCATCCAGGGCGTCATGTTTTCCGCACATCCAGCGATGTGGTCATTGTGCTTGGGAGCGCATCATTTGCAAAATACGTTCCGGTGATCGGGGAAATATCCCAGTGGTTGAGGCCGACGGCGGTCGTCACAAAATGATGATCGCAGAAGACTCCGTTGGTGGGATCCAGCCCGACCCAACCCGCGCCTGGCAGATAGGCCTCCACCCAGGCGTGCAGGGCACTTTCCGCGTGGCGGTCCTCCTCCGCCTTGTCGCCCTCCCAGACAAATCCGCTCGCCAGCCGGGCGGCCATTCCATTCCTCCGAAGACTGCGCGCAAACAGCGCAACAAAATCCCGGCACGAACCTTTTCCCCTTTGGAGTGTCACCTCCGGGGTCTGGGGATCGCCCGCTTCCCGCCGTTCATATTCCAGATTCTCGTGGAACCACCGGATGAAGCAGACCAGCGTCTCAACCGTTGGACGGGGAGCCCTTGGGGCGAGGGGTGCGGGGAGCACAAAAGAAGAGGGGCCGGGATCAAGGAAGGCAGAGAGGATCTCCCGTTCCTCCTGCGAGTAGTCGCAGGGCATTTGGAGGGCGCGCGAGTCGAGAAGAAAGTGGAAGGGGTTGCGCTCGCGCACTTCGAGATCGAGGGCCAACTCGAACGGCAGACTCTCCACCGTCTGTGGAAAAAAACAACAGGCGATCAGGTTGTCGAAAAGATCCCTTCGCCATTGGACGTCACCGCTCGGATGCGTCGTGAAGCGCGTTGTTTCCACGCTCACGAAGAGATCCATTCTCGGAAAAATTCTCACCAGGTGGGGTGAGAGGGAGGCCGGCCCATCGTAGGTGTAGAGGGCATTGTATCGGATGCGGAGCTTCATGGGGTATCAGCCAGTCTTTTCATGGTCACGCGAACCTTCATGTGTTGGGTGCCCGATCCCTTGAACGTGCCCCGCACGGGGGATGCGTCCTCGAAGTCCCTCCCCAAAGCCACCGTGACATGCCGCTCCCCGCAGCATTGATTGTTTGTCGGATCGAGAGCGATCCACTGCAAGCCCGGGAGCATGACCTCGACCCAGGCATGCGTGGCCACCGAGCCCACCAACTTCCCGGGGCCATCCGTCTCAATGTATCCGCAGACATACCGGGCCGGCAGTCCGGCCGTGCGTAAAACGCTCAGCATGACATGCGCGAAGTCCTGGCAGACGCCCTCGCGCGTTTTCCACACCGTAGCGAGGGGGGTGTGGAGTTCCGTCGCGCCGGGTTTGTAGGCAAACCGCTCGTGGATCATTCGGTTCAAGGTCAGGAGTGCTTCGCCGATCAGATGCGAGCCTCGGAAAATCTTCCTGGCCCAGTCCATCGCGCTGCCGCCTGTCGGGACTGCGGGGGTCGGTTGCAGGTAGTCGAACACATCGGTCAGCGAGGAAGCCAGGATCTGACGCGCTTCCGCCACCGTCAGAGCCAGCGCCTCTCCGGGCTTCTCCGGAGACCTCGTGCGGACGGTCATGCGGTTTGTCACGAGCAAGCGCTCATGTCGGAGGGTCATCGAATAGAAGGTCGTGGTATTGCCGAAGTAGTCCACATAATTCGAGGTGTCGGCTTGCGGAGAGAATTCGATCCGATGCCCAAGGACTTCCTGTTCCTTTCTGCGGGGAGGAGTGAGACGCGCCTCCACATAGGCCTCACTGACCGGATGACTGTAGCGGTAGTCCGTAAAATGAATGACATCGAAGAGCATGCTTAATTTTTTGGAAAGAGAAGCTGGGTGTGGTGGCGCATGTGAATCTGGTGGTTCAGAAACCCATCGGAAATCGAATCGTGGATCGCCAACACACCGTCCAAAAATTCGTTGCTTTGTGTCTTGAGCGAAAGTTCGCCATCTTTTCCCCGGGGGCGTCGGAGGAGTTCGTCCCAGTCGGATGCCTGGATCTTCTGGACGAGGGATTCGATGACGGCGTGCAGTCGTGTCGTTGCGGGGGAGCGAATTTCCTCGTTTTCGGCAATTCGCGCGGCGCATTCCCTCAGGCAGCGGGAGACCGAGCGGGGGGCGAGTGGGTTGCTCCAAAGGAGTTCCAACAACGGGGCCGGTTCGATCCTCATTTGATAGACCCTGCGATAAACATCCCGGCTGTTGAGCAGACGAAGGAATGCGGAAAGACGAATCTCCGTGGCATGTTCATTTTTCTCCGGCTCGGAGGGCAGCAGGAGCGGACCGGCAATCGAGCGCATCGCATTGGCCGTGATGGCTGCCCGCTCAATGAGTTGACCGATTTCACAGAATGTCCACACGCCATCTGCCAGCATGGTGCATTCCGCCGTTCCAAAAAACTGCGGAATCAGCGCCCGCGCAAAATCGCAAAGTTTCCGGGTGGACGCGGTGAGCGCATCGTGCGGAGCCTCCGGACGAAACCGCGTTTTCCGGAAACGATCCCGAAGCAGACTCAGGACGCCCCACGCTTCGAGGCTCAGCGTTTCGAGAACGCTTTCGGCATTTTCCGAGGCCCGGAGAATGGCGTTGACCACCGAACCGGGTTCCTCGATGTCGAGCGTGAGGCGATACCGTCCCGCAGCGTGGGAAATGGTCCGCCGCGTCGCAGCCCTGGCTCCCTCGAGCCTGGGGAGAATCTGATTCCAGACCGGACGGTAATGGGCGCGCTCGGTGGCATTCAATTCCTCGAGTTCGAGGGATTCAACGGCGCCGACCATGCCGGCGAGACAATAGGCTCTTTCGAGGTAGCGTCCGATCCAATAAAACGCCTCCGCCACCCGGCTCGGCACATATTGCGCCGGGGGGGATGTTTCGGAAGCCCTCGGAATTTCCGCCTCCCTTGGCTCTGTTGAAAATCCGCTTTGCACCCAGGTGTCCTTGCTCCCGCCGCCCAGCTCGGACGAAGTGTGGGGGGTGGCGTGGGTGGAGACCCGCGTGAGTGCTCCCGGGAAGACCTCGTATGTTCCGTCGGAAAATCGCAGGGCGAAGAGGATGTGATCCTGCCGCCGCAGGGCGCGTCGCCCGCCTTGGAAGCAAAGGGTTTCTGCATCGCAAGCCTGGGGTTGGGCCACGAATTGGGAGGCGTTTTCCCGGATTTTTGCGCGGGCCTCGGCGAGCTTTCTGGCAGAGGGTCTGCGTCCGTCGCCGCCGAGGAGGATTTTTTCCCCGTAGAGCGGACGGATGGTAAATTCAGCGAGGTTGGCGAGTACCATTTCCCGCTGGTCAATGTCTCCGAGCCAGAAGGTCGGCAGGCTTTTGAGGAGGGGGCGCTCTCCGAGGTAATGACGAATGATCTGACCCGCCAGAGGGAGCAGGCTGCGGTCATCGGCAAGCTGGGAGCCGATGCCATTGACCACGGCCACCGTGCCTTTGCGAAGGCAATGCACCAAACCGGGGACGCCCAGCATGGAATCCCGACGGAAGGCCATGGGATCGAGCCATTGGTCCGAAATCCGGCTGTAGATGATTTCCACCTTTTCGAGGCCCGAAACCGTCTTCAGATAAACCGCATCATTCAAGACCAGCAAATCCCCCCCTTGGGCGAGGGGAATGCCCATTCTCCGCGCAAGAAAACTGTGCTCGGAATACGCCGGGCTCCCCGGACCCGGCGAGAGAAGCACCACGCTCGGCTCCGCGACACCGGAGAGAGATCGCAGGGTCTCCAGAATATCCGTGGAACTCTCCGCGATGGAATGGATCGAGGTCTCCTGAAATGCCTGCGGGATCACACGCGCGAGAGCCCGGCGGTTCTGGATCATGTAGGACATGCCGGACGCGTTGCTGAAGTAATGGTGCTTGACGCCAAACCCGCCGTCCGGCAGGCGGCAAATGCTGATCCCGCTGAGGTGGAGGTAGGCACCTCCCGGCGGGGGGAGGTTGGCGGCCGCGTGCTGGAAAAAGGCACTGCCGAGGATCGGCTGGATGGGGGCGTCCCCTTCCCGGAGGATTCGCTTTTTTGAATAGACATCCTGGAGGAACAGCTCAAAGGCGCGGAGTCGTTGTTTGACGCCGGCCACCAGGGGCTCCCACTCCTCCGGGGTGAAAATCTGGGGCAGCAGATCGCAGAACCACGGACGGCGGCCCCAGGCCTGGTCCCGGGCGACGTCGAAGGTCACGCCCATCTCCCGCATCGTGGCCTCAAGCTGTTCGCCGAGGCTCCGCGTCGTTGCCGCGGGCAGGTCGCCAAGCCGATCAAAGAGCGGACGATACACGCCCCGCGGATTTCCGGCCTCGTCGAACATTTCGTTCCACGAGCGGAAGTCCGCCGGGGATTTTTTTATCTCCCTCTGTGTCACGCGGGGAGGTTTTCCGTCGCGTTCCCTGCGGTCAAGCGCAATTCGCGAAATCCCCGTGCCGACCTACTTGTCGGACCGCCCGGCTTTCTTTTTGGCGGCTTCGGCCTTGAGCTGGCGTTCCGCCTCGACCCAGTCGGAAGTGGAATCGCCGTGCCAACCCATTTTCTGGCGGCGTTCGGCGATGTAATAAGCCCGGAGGCCGATTTCTTCCGGCGAGATTGAGGCCACCTTTTTGCGGGGTGCCGCCTTGGCTTTTTTTGCCTTTGGCCTGGACTCCGGAGTCACCGGTTCCGGCACGGTCGCCACGGGAGCTTTCGACTTCCTGGCGGCGTGTTTTTTCTCTTTGACGGGCTTTTCAGATTTTTTCTTGGACATGATCAGAACCTTTTTTCCGTCGAAACCGTCCGGATGGCAAAATAAATCTTCAAATAAGGGCGTGTTAAAAATAGGCTTCTGCCATGTCCGCTTTCATCCTTCGCTGGTTTGTGACGACGATCGCCGTCTTTGTGGCGACCAAGCTGGTTCCCGGCATCAAATGCGAGCCGGTCGAGGCCCTCCTGGGCGCCTCCCTTCTGCTGGGGATCATCAACGCCTTCGTGCGGCCGGTGTTGATGCTCCTGAGCCTGCCGTTCATCATCGTGACCATGGGGTTGTTTATTTTCGTGATCAACGCCCTGTTGCTTCTTTTTGTTTCAAAAATCATTCCGTCATTTTCTGTGGACGGATTTTGGAACGCCTTTTTCGGAGCCATCATCATCAGTCTTGTGAGTTGGATTTTGAGTTCCTTTTTCCGGACGAGTGACGGCAGGATTCACGCAATTACCCACCACCCGACGATCAAACAGGCCAATGCCCGCACGCTGGAATGAAAGGCAAGCCATCCCGCGCGATCGATGTCACGGGAAAATCTGATCCGGCAATGCCTCCGGAATTTTTTTCCACAACCCACAGGCCTTTTTTGTGAGCTTTCTTGAACCCGGGCGCCTCCATGTAAAAATCTGCGGTATCACCACACCCCGGGATGCGCGGATGTGCCAGGAAGCGGGTGCCGATGCGCTCGGATTCAATTTTTACTCCGGGTCGTCCCGGTTTCTTGATCCCGGAACCGCGATCCCCTGGATCCGGGATCTTGGGGATGCGGTGGCCCGCGTCGCGGTGGTGGTGAATCCCGGGGAGGAATTGCTGCAACAGATCCGTGAAGCCGGATGTTTTGAATTTGTGCAGTTTCACGGGGATGAGACGCCGGATTTTTGTGCGCAGGCCGGAATTCCCCGCTGGATCAAGGCGATCCGGGTTTCCGGGGCGGATGCGATTGGCCAGGCGGGAATGTTTTCCACGCAAAACCTCCTTTTGGACGGCTGGTCGCCCCATGCGTATGGCGGAACCGGGCAGCGGTTGAATTGGGATATTGGACGCGATTTCACCACCTTGCATCCGGAAAAACATTTTCTTCTGGCCGGGGGGCTTGATGTTCAGAATGTGCGGCAGGCGATCCGGATCGTCCGTCCGCTTGCGGTGGATGTCGCGAGCGGGGTCGAGCTCGTTCCGCGCCACAAGGAGGAATACCTTGTCCGGCAATTTCTTCGTGAAGCAAAAAGCCCGCGGGGTTCGTGACGCGGTCTGGCGGTCAATTTTTTTCCGGATCGTCCGGAGCTTCCGCAAGGAGGTGCAGCATCGGTCCCATGTTGCGCATGATGTTTTTCCACGCATCAACAGGACAGGGCATTTCGACAAGTTCCCGGCTCGGCGGAATGACGAGCCACGCGTGATCCGCGATCTCGCCCTCCAGTTGCCCGCTGCTCCATCCGGCATATCCGGCAAAGGCCCGCAGACCCGGGTGCCACTCCTCCTCGATGATCTCCTCCCCTGCGCGTCCGACAAACGTGCGGAAAGCCACGACCGTCGGATGGTCGTGCCATTGAAGGCTCGCCAGGAGGATGCGATCCGTCCCGACCGGACCTCCGTAGAAGATGGGGACATTCGGCAGGCCGGGCAGTTGGGGGACTTCCTGATGCAGGGGCCGGTTGAGGATCAGCCCGGTTGCGCCCTCCTCCTCGTTGTGGTGCGAAAGGAAAAGGATTGTCCGTCGGAAGTGCGGGTCGCGGAGGGAGGGATGGGAGACCAGGATCGAGCCGGTGAGGTTGTCGCGGGAATTCATGAGAGGGGCGCCGGTTACGCTTCCCCGCGCCGGACCAGGTTAAAGACAGGAGTTGCCATGAGGGTGGTCGCGATCGCCATCACGATGAGCATGGTGAACAATGTGGGCGTGATGAGCCCCCGTTCAAGCCCGATGTTCAGAATGATCAACTCCATGAGTCCCCGGGCATTCATGAGGGTGCCGATCGCGAGCGATTGCCGCAGGGTTTCCCCGTGGAGGCGTGCGGCGACCGCGCAGGCCACCCCCTTGCCGAATACCGCCAAAAAGAACAGGAGCAAAGTCACGCCGAAAAGCTGGGGGGAAATGATGAGCCCGATTTTGGTGTTCAGGCCCGAATAGATGAAAAAGAGCGGCAGGAGAAAGGCGGTCGTCATCTTTTCGAGGTGCTTGTGAAGTGCCTGGGCAAAGAACCCCTTCGGCACGGCGACGCCGAGGATGAAGGCACCGAAGACGGCGTAGATCCCGACTTTGTCCGTAAACCAGGCCCCCAGCATGACCACGGAAAGCGTCGTGCCGAGCATGGCATGCGACATTCCACCGCGCTTTTCCGTTTTGGCCGCGAGAAATTTGAAGAGCGGAACGCCAAACCGCCAGACCGCGAGGACATAAAGCAGGCCCCCGCCGATTGCCAGAAGGGCCACGGAGGGATCCCCGGAAAAGCTGGCAAGCACGAGTGCGAGCACGCACCAGGCGGCCGCATCATCTATCGAGCCCGCCGCCAGGGCGAGCGTGCCGAGCGGGGTTCCCGTGAGTCCCCTCTCATAGATGATTCGTGCCAGCATCGGAAAAGCCGTGATGGACATCGCCGCCCCCATAAAAAGCATGCCTTCCCAGGAACTTGTTTTCTCGGAAAAGAGCGGCCAATGCGGTGCCAGATACCACGCCGCTGCGGCTCCCAAGGCAAAGGGCACAATAATCCCGGAGAGGGACACCGACGCGGCACTGCGGAATTTCGCCTTGATCAGGCTGGCATCGAATTCGACGCCCACAAGGAACATGTAGATCGACAGGCCAACCTGGCAGGTGGCAAAGAGCACGGGTTTCGAGGCGGGTGGAAACAACTCCGCCTGGAGGCCGGGTGCCAGGGCGCCAAAGACCGAGGGCCCGAGAAGCACGCCCGCAATCATCTCGCCGACGACCTGCGGCTGTCCCATCCGGGCGGCCAGCCATCCGACGATCCGGCAAAAACCGAGGATGATGGCGAGTTGCAGGAAAAAAAGGATGGAGAGATCAAACGGGCTCATTCCCCGGGAGACTAATCCAGCATCCCGTTTCGCGAAAAGCCTGTTCGCGTGCCCTGGGTTGGGAGTTCTGGACAGGGGGGAGGGGATTCCCCATAGTGGGGATCGAATCTATGAAATCCCTTAAAGGAACCTGGGCGATCGGGTGGAACACATTCACGGAGCTGGTGCGGATGAAGGTATTCTATTTTCTGCTGATTTTCGCGCTGCTCATCATTGGCAACTCGGCCTTCGTGGCGAAGTTTTCTTTTCAGGAACAGTTTCAGATGCTGAAGGACATTTCGCTGGGCGCGATGTCGGTTTTCTCCTCGCTGCTCGCGATCCTGGCCACGGCAAATTTTTTGCCGAAGGACATGGAAGACCGGACGATCTACACGATTCTTGCGAAGCCGGTTCCGCGATTTTCGTATCTGCTCGGGAAGCTGACAGGCATTCTCCTTTTGCTTGCCCTCTCAATTGTGCTGATGACCGGCCTGTTTCTCACCGTCCTCTGGCTGCGGGAACAGGGGGTGCTTGCCGAGACGCGCGCACAGCTCGCCGAAGCTCCCACCGAGGAGCTCACGCTTGCGCTCAAGGAGGTCACCGGCGCGACCTTCAACGCAAACCTGTTCCCCGGGATTGTCATCATCTTTGTCAAATCCGCCCTGCTGGCGTCGCTCACACTTTTCATTTCGACGTTTGCGAGCTCCGGATTGTTTACGATCCTGATGGCAATCGCCGTGTATTTCATCGGCCACCTGCAGGCGACCGCCCGTGAGTTTTGGATGGCCGGGGGGGATGTCCACTGGTGGTCTCGATTGCTGGCGGCACTCGTTGCGCTTCTCTTTCCCGACCTCCAGGCCTTCAACTACGTGGACGACGTGATCGCGGGGGTCGCTGTGCCGATGGGGCTTTTTGCGCAGACGCTGGTCTTGGGCGGGATTTATGTGGCGGTCTATTTCTTTTTGGCGGGGATCGTCTTTGCCGGGCGGGAACTATGATCCTCGCGATGAAAGTGCGGCGACCTCTGGCGGCCCTTTTGTTGTTGGCGATTTGCGGGGCGTTCCTCCTGCCGTTCCAGGCGCATCTTGCCGGACAGGCGAAGGCCGCAAATTTTCGGAAGACGGCACTGGACCTTGATCTCCGCGAGCGGATCGGACAGATGGGTTTTCTGGCGGCACTGAGCGGGTTTCGCTCGCCTTTGGCCGCCTTTCTCTGGATCGAAGTCCATACGGCCTGGGAGAATACCGAGTGGGGACGCATGGCCGGGCTCATTGATACGGTGACGACCCTGCAACCCCGCTCCCTCCTCTATTGGGACATGGCGGCCTGGCATATGGCCTACAACGCCAGCGTCGCGGCCCTTCAGGATACCAAGCAACCGAGCGAGGCTCTCCGGATTCGCGCCCAGCGCCAGTATTTCAACCTCGGACGGGAAATTCTCGAAAAGGGCATCCGAAACAATCCCGACAGGTATCAACTTTACCTCCAGCTTGGCGTGCTTCTCCGCGACAAGTTCGAAGACCATTGCGGGGCGGCGGAGGCCTTTTTGCGCACGGCGGACTTTCCCGATGCGCCCCCCTATGCCCGCCGGTTTGCCGCCTACGAAATGGCAAAGTGCCCGGGGCGCGAACGCGAGGCGTATGAGCTCCTGAAAAAACTTTACCTCGAAGGCGAGAAACAACGACTTCCCACGCTCATCAATCTTCTCGATGAGATGGAAAAGAAACTGGATATTCCGGCCTCCGAAAGGTTACAACCCCACTGAGGCCGCGTAAAAAAGCGGTCGGAATACTTTCCATGCGATTTGCCATATTCGGCGACATTCACGCCAACCTTCATGCCCTGCAGACAGTCCTTGCCGACGCGGAGTCCGAGAAATGCACGCATTTTGTGTGCATGGGGGATCTGGTCGGCTACAACGCGTTCCCCCGGGAATGCCTCGACCTCATCCGGGGCTTCGACTGCCCGGTCGTCAAGGGCAACCACGACGAGCAGGCCTCGATGTTCGGATTTCAGGAAGGCTTCAATGCCCTGGCCGAGGAGGCGATGAACTGGACCAGGGACCAGCTTTCCGAAAAGGACAAGGACTGGCTCCGTGCCCTCCGGCTCCAGCGGCAGGTGCGCGATTTCACGATCGTCCATGCCACCCTGGATACGCCACACAAGTGGGGATATGTTTTCAACCAGCTCGATGCAGCGGCAAGCTTCAGCTACCAACATACCGCACTTTGCTTCATCGGGCACACCCACTCGCCGAAGGCCTATATCCGCGACGGCAGCGTCCGCACCATCGCCTTCGATGAAATCGACCTGCAGCCCGGGAAAAAATATCTGATCAACGTGGGAAGTGTCGGCCAGCCCCGCGACGGCGACTGGCGCTCGGCCTATTGCATCTACGACACCGTCACCAACAAGGTGACCCTCCGCCGCCTGGAATACGACATCGCGTCCGCCCAGAGAGCCATCCTCGAAGCCGGACTCCCCCCAAAGCTTGCGGAACGCCTCGCTGTCGGACGGTAGGGGGCGCGAAACCTGCCGGGAACGCCCCCAGGGGCTAACCTGCCGGAATGGGGTTCAGCAAGCCGAGTCCGCGCATGGTGGCATCGGTGGTGGGGTGAAATTTCCATTGGCCGGCCCAGTCGCGGCGGAGGATTTTATCGAGGCGGTCGCCGCCCCCCGAGACAGCGACATCGGGGAGGAGCGGGGTTCCGGTGGCCGCCAGGAGTGGCAGCCGCTCCGCGCCCGCGCGGATGAGACCTTCGACGATCGCGGAGAGCATGTGCGTGCGCGTGGTCGCGAGAGTCAGGTGCTGGAAGGCACCCTTCCTCTGCACGATGCTTGTGCGCTCGCCGGCCATGTAGGGATCGAAAATCACGCCGCCGGACGCCTCGGGGCCGATTTTTGCGAGGCGGTGGAATTCCGCGCGGAATTTCTCGATCGGCCAGTCCTGGTAGAATTGGTCGCGCGCCCAATAGATCGCCGAAGCGACGGCTGCGAGGGTGCTCACGGCGAGAAATTTTCCCTCGATGCCCAGCGCACGGGTGAGCAGGCGTTCCGCCGGAACCGGCCGGGTGGTGCAGAGCGCAAGCACATCCGTCGAGCCTGTGACATTGAAGAGTTTTCCGTGTCTGGCACCCGCAAAGAGCATGCCCGCGCTGCCATCCACGATGCCGGTGAGCACGGGTGTGCCCTCCCGCAGGCCGAATTGCGCCGCCGCCCGGGGCAGGATGCCCCCGGCAATCCGGTCGGCCTCCAACACCTGTGGCAGGAGCGCGCGACTGACCCCGAGGGATTCGCAGAGGGCGGGGTTCCATCCGCCGAGTTTGAGTGTTTCGTAGAGCCCTGTGAATGAGGCGTTCGACGGATCCGTGACCCTCGCGCCAGTCAACTGGCGGTGCAGGAAGGTATTGAGATGGCCGACGAGATCCGCCCGCTTCAGACGCGCGGGTTCATGCGCCAGATACCATGCCCAGGTTGTCGAACTGATGCCGCCGGGAAAAGGCCGGCAGCCTGTGATTTTCAGGTGGCGGGATTTTCCGATGCGTTTTTCGATTTGCTCCGCCTCGTTCACGCTCCGCCGGTCCTGGTGGGTGATGATGGGGGTGAGTGCCCGCCCCGTGCGGTCCATGGCCACCCAGGCCGGACACATGACCGCCATGGCCACGTGATCCACCTTTTTGGCCTCCCCGCCCAGCGAGGAAATCGCCTTGGCCACGGCTTCCAACAGGCTCTCCGGGGCGACCTCGACGCGTTGGCCGTTGCATTCGGATTTAAAAAATGCGCGGGGAGATTCGTGAAGCACCTTCGTGCCGCGGAGGATTCCGGCAATCACCGAGGAGGAGCCAACATCAAGACCAAGGATTGTGGACATCGGGGCATCGTAAGTTTTTTTGCCATTTCTTGTCCAGCCGGACGGCGACTCATTTCTGCGCCCCGGGTCTTTTGGAGTCGAAATTCCGCAGCCATCCGGTTAGGGATGTGGGAATGGATTCCAAAGATGGGTGCCCTGCGGACGCGGCGGCAAGCCCCTCCCTGTTGCTGATCAAGCCCGGTTCGATGGGCGATGTGCTGCACGCGCTTCCCGTGGCGTCGGCCATCCATCGCGCCTGGCCGGAGGGACGGCTCACGTGGGTGGTGGATCCCCGCTGGGCACCGCTGTTGCAGGGGAATCCGGCGGTCTCGCGCATCCTCCCGTTCCCGCGTCAGGATTTTCGGGGGCCTCTCGGGTGGGGGCGTGCGGCCCGCTGGTATGCGACGCTTGCCGGATTGTGTCCGGATTTTGTCGTGGATTTGCAGGGTTTGCTCCGGAGTGGACTCATGGCGAAGTGCTCACGCGGGAAGAAGGTGATCGGACTCTCGGATGCGCGCGAGGGCGGCGGATTATTTTATCATGAGGCCGCGCGGACTCCCGGCGGCGAACATGCCGTGCTCCGCTATCTGCGGTGTCTGCCGCTTTTGGGAATTCCCGTCCCGGATTGTCCGGATTTTTATCTGCCTGTAGGGGATGCGCCGACACTTGGGAGGGATTTTGTCGTGCTTCATCCCTTTGCGCGGGGGGCGGGAAAGTCGCTGGATGCGGAGGCGATCCGGGCATTCGTCGGGGAATTTCAAGCCGGGAGCAAATATCCGGTCGTAGTCGTCGGGGCGGGGAAGGTGCCTCGATTGCCGGGAAGCGTCGTGGATCTCTCCGGCAGGACCACGCTTCCGGAACTCATCGGAATTCTGCGCGCGGCGCGTTTTGTGGTGAGCGTGGACAGTGGCCCCATGCACTTGGCCGCTGCGCTTGGGGTCCCCCTGCTTGGGATTCATACATGGAGCGATCCCCGGCTTGTCGGGCCATTTGGTGACACCGCCTGGATCTGGCAGGGCGGGGGGATTCGGTTGCAGGACATCGGCCAACCGCCGTTGGACGAAAAGCCATTTACCCAGGCGGACGCACGTGAGTGCGCGAGATTTGTTGCGGAAAAATTGCGGTAGGAACGCGAGCGTCTTCCTGCGACAGGAAGCGGTCAGGTTGTCTCCTCCGGTTCTGCCTCTCCCTGCTGCTGGAGGAAGTATGTGGCGACTTCCTCCTGTTCCGTGCCTCTCACAATGTAAATCCAGCCATCCTCTGTCCGGAGAAGATCAATCCATCCGGCCAGTTGCAGGGAGAGGAGAAGTTTGCGGAGGCGGGCAGGGGCGGGAAGCCAGGCCCCCAGAGCCTGGAGGGGTGCCCGCTTTTCCGTGTGGATATGGTGCAAAAGCTCAAACGCCTGTTCTCGTTCCGTGGCATTGAGTCGGATGATCGCGGCGAGTTGGTGCGCAAATCCGAAGGTCAGCCGTGCTGGCAACAGGAGGATGTCCCCAAGAATATGCCACCCCACAATCATCCGGTCGCTCGCCGGCCGGTAGCGGTTTTTCCTTTCATCAATCGCGCCCCAGATGAGCAGGATCAGAGCAAGCCCCAGTGCGGCGGGATGGACCCATTTCGGCAGGGACATGAGTCGCTCCCCGTGGACCACCTCCTGGCCGTGCAGGACGGTGAGCGCGCCGATGGTCACCCCGACCACGAGCCCGTAGGCAAGCGTCCAGCCAATCCAGGCACCCAGCAGACTGAGCAGGGCGGCCATAACCGCATGCCGGTTGTGCGAAGAAATCCTCCGGCGAAAGCCCGGGCTCATCGGTAACCGTCCGGATCAATCATCACCGCAGAAAATCCCGCTTCCTTTAGTCCGGCTTCGAGCAACGGGGCGGCGTCCGCGAGTTTCTCCATTTCCGCCGGGGCGACCTGCAACTTTGCGGTGAGGGGCGGGCCTGCGAGAAAGCGCACCCGGAAAATTTGAAAGCCGAGCGAGCGCACGAATTTCTCGCCGCGTTCGATGAGTGCCAGGGCGTCCGTCGTGACGCGCGTGCCGTGCGGGATGCGGGAGGAAAGGCAGGGTTGCGCCGGGGCATCATGCGTCGGGAGTCCAAGGTGGCGGGAGATTTCCCGGACATCGGCTTTTGTCATCCCGGCAGCCTTCAATGGGGCAATCACATGAAATTCCGCCGCCGCACGGGAGCCGGGCCGGAGGTCGCTGAGGTCGTCGGCATTCTCGCCGTAGGCGATGGCCGCGAATCCGCGATTCCGGGCGACGCCCTCGAGACAGGTAAAAAGTTCCGCCTTGCAGAAGTAACACCGGTTGGGCGGGTTCGCGAGGTAGTCCTCGTTTTCGAATT
Organism: Chthoniobacterales bacterium; assembly: GCA_014879575.1. Classification (GTDB taxonomy): domain Bacteria; phylum Verrucomicrobiota; class Verrucomicrobiia; order Chthoniobacterales; family Terrimicrobiaceae; genus QYQL01. The sequence goes on from JACSRU010000059.1 coordinate 17,220, forward strand.
CCATCGTTCTCACGACCTCGACGCGCGCGCCGATTTGCGCGGCAACAGCGAGAGCCTGCCGGAGCGCCGCGCGTGGCAGGCTCGGGCTGTCCGCGATCGCGCCGAGAGCCTTGTCCCCGACCGCACGAACCGCGAGTGCCAGCAGACACGTGCTGTCCACCCCGCCGGAGTAGGCGATCAGAAGCGGTGCCCGGGAGACGATCAGATCCTCCGCCTTCCGGATTTTCTCCCCGAGCGTCATGAGATGACCCCGGGGTTCACAAGGACGGAAAAAGCGGCAGGCGGCGGCAGCAGTCTCAAAATATGGCTTCTCATTCCAAAAAACGATTGCAATCTGGCGGGCGAACCCCAATTTTCAAGATTCAACCTTTCACTCAAATGGCTGATCCAGCAAACAAATACAGCGAGAACGCAAACGGAAAATACTACGTGGACGACCAATGCATTGATTGCGACTTGTGCCGCGAGACAGCACCGGCTAATTTTACGCGCAATGACGATGGCGGGCACAGCTACGTTTTCAAACAGCCCGAGAACCCCGAGGAGGAAGCACTCTGCGAGGAGGCTCTGGGTGCCTGCCCGGTCGAAGCCATCGGAAACGACGGCGCATAGGCGTTGATCGCTTAAAAATCTGTATCCGGTTTTTCCGGAACCCGCCGTATGTCAATTGCCACACTGCGTCGTATGGCTCTCGCGGAGTGGCGTGGGCTGGAGGAGCCGTTCCAAGAGGCCAAGCGCTGCGCCACAGTCGGCGACATTCTCCAAAAAGTGATGCCGAAGCTCGGTCTCGGCGAGCGACTGGACGAACAGCAAATCACCGCAGCCTGGAAGGAAATTGTGGGGGACTTTCTGGCCGCCCACTCGCTCCCTGTGGGGCTGAGCGGCGGAGTTCTTTCCGTCCAGGTCGTCCAACCAAGCGTCCGCTACGAACTCGACCGGACCTGGAAGCAGGAGATCCTCGCAAAACTCCAGTTGCGATTCGGAAAAAAGAGCGTGCGCGAAATCCGATTTCGCCTGTAAGGAGCCGTCAGGAAATCCCAAAAAAACGGGTTCCCTCACAAATCTCCTCGCCAATTTCCCGGCAGTCAGGCACTGTGAAGACCTCTATGTCCGCATCATCCTCGCAGATTATCAGTGTTGTCACCGGCGGCGCCGGATTTCTTGGCTCGCATCTCACGGACAGGCTTCTCGCCGAGGGGCACAAGGTGATCGCCATTGACAACCTCATCACCGGAAATGTCGCGAATATCGAACATCTCGCCGGCAACAAAAACTACAAATTTATCTCCCAGGATGTGACCGAATACCTGTTCCTGCCCGGAAAGGTGGATTACGTCTGGCACTTTGCCAGTCCGGCCAGTCCGATTGACTACCTGAGAATCCCGATCCCAACCTTAAAGGTGGGCTCGCTGGGAACGCATAATGCCCTTGGCCTCGCCAAAAACAAGGGGGCCGCCTTCCTGCTCGCCTCGACTTCTGAGTGTTACGGCGACCCCTTGATCCATCCCCAGAAGGAGGACTACTGGGGGAATGTGAATCCGATCGGGCCCCGCGGCGTCTATGACGAGGCCAAGCGGTTTGCCGAGGCGATCACCATGGCCTACCACCGGTTCCATGGAATGAATAACCATATCGTCCGGATCTTCAACACCTACGGCCCCCGCATGCGACTCAACGACGGACGCGTTGTGCCCGCCTTCATCGGCCAGGCACTCTCCGGCGAACCGCTGACCATTTTCGGCGATGGCAAACAGACCCGCAGCTTCTGTTTTGTCTCCGACCTCATTGACGGGATCTTTCGCCTCATGATGAGCGATTATCATGAGCCGGTGAACATCGGGAATCCCCGCGAAATGACCATCCGCGAGTTTGCGGACCAGATCCTCCGCATCACGGGAGCGAAAACCTCCATCGAACACAAGCCGCTCCCTGTGGATGACCCGAAGGTCCGCCAACCCGATATCGGCCTCGCCCGCAAACTCCTCGGGTGGGAACCCAAGGTGGATTTCGACGAGGGGATCAAGGCGACCATCGAATACTTCCGCGACAAAGTGGGAGTTGCGTAAATTTGTTGCACCCGGGTTTTCTTTGTTTACTTCACTCGCTTAATTAATTATCACTCTGTCCGTATGCGAATCACTCCCTCCTCGAGTCTCACGGCGATAATTCTGACGGTTTTTTCGCTGTCCCCGTTCGTCCAGGCACAACAGTCCGCCCTGAACACCGAGATCCAGATTCTTAAAATTGACGCGAACTTTGTTGAGTCTCCGAGACTCAACGCGGCGGGCTACATGAAGAAAAGTGCCGGACGCCCGAGCCCCTGGCTCGAGGTGGAAGTGACGTTTGATCGGGCTGTCTCCGCCAAGGAGCCGAAATACGCGGAGGAACTCACGGTAAATTATTATGTTTTGCTGAAGAACGAGAGCGTCAACGAGGACAAGAAGCCGACATTGCTGACCGGATCGGTGGTGCATGTGAATGTCCCTCAGGAGAAGGGATTGCACTCCGTGATGTTTGTCACTCCCAGAGCTCTGGCCAAGTTTTTTGATGGGAAGGTTCCCTCCAATGCCCAACAGGCACTCACCGATGTCGGGGTGACGATTTCCGGGAAAAACGGACTTTTGGCCATCGCGACCTTCAAGGGCACCGTCAAGGGAGACAAGGGGTGGTGGGATAATTCCGCAGCCTTTACCCTGGCTTCGGGAGCTTTGCTGAACAAATCCGAAACCCCATTTGCCCCCTTGGAATGGGATTTCTACGAGACCCTTAAGTCGAAATCCGGCAACTGAGTCTCTCAATGGCAAAGCCCACACGAATTCTCGCTCTCGATCTCGGCATGCAGACGGTCAGTCTGGCCGAGTTCCACAAACTCCCCGACGGGGGGCTCAGCCTGAATGCTTTTCAGGAGAAGGAGCTAATCACCGACCCCTCGGCGGATGCGACGCGCCCCGCACAGATCAAGGAAGCGGTCCAGGAACTTCGCGAGGCACTCAAGATTCCTCCCAAGGAACCCGTCAATTTTTGTCTGCCAGCCCAGTCGGTTTTCTCGCGTTTTGTAAAGTTGCCGGGAGCCTCGCCGGAGGATGTCACCTCGATCATCGCCTTTGAGGCCCAGCAAAATGTGCCGTTTCCGATTGATGAGGTCGTCTGGGATCACCAGATCATGGGGACTCAGCGGGACGGGAACTGGGATGTGGTTCTCGTGGCGATGAAGGCCGATCAGCTGGCCGAAATCGCCGAGGCCATCTCGGAGGGGGGACTGAAGCCCCTGATCATAGACGTCGCGCCGATGGCGATCTACAATTCGTTTCGTTACAATTATCCGGAAGCCACGGGATGTTCGCTGCTCATTGATATCGGCGCGCGGACGACCAATCTGATCTTCGTCGAGGACAAGCGCGCCTTCAGCCGGAGCATCCCGGTCGGCGGAAATAGCATCAGTGCCGCCGTGGGCAAGGAATTCCACCAGGATATCACGCTGGCGGAACGCCTGAAGGTGGAGAAGGGATCGGTGAGTCTCGGGGGAGCTTATGCGGAACCGAAAGATCCCACGGAAGCCAGGGTGGCAAAGGTTGTGCGCAACACGATGACCCGCCTGCACGCGGAAATCGCCCGGTCCATCAGCTTTTACCGCACAAGCCAGTCGGGGAGCCAGCCGGTGCGGGTTCTGCTCTGCGGTGGCACCGTGGGCCTGCCATACATGGTGGAGTTCTTTAGTGAAAAACTCCAGACCCCGATCGAGTTTCTCAATCCGCTGCGCAATGTGACCGTGAACAATCCGGCCCTTGCGGATTCCCTTTCCGCCAAAGCGCATACTTTTGGCGAGTTGGTGGGAGGTGCCTTGCGGGCAGGCGGAAACTGCCCGATCGAGATCAACCTTCGCCCTGCCTCGCTTGTCAAGGAACAGGATCTTGCCCGCAGAAAGCCGTTTTTGATCCTTTCGGTCGTCTGTCTGGTCTTGGCTCTTGCCGGGGTGTGGCTCTACTTCAATCAGGCCGCAAAGGTGACAGATGAGGTTCTGACCGGCGTCCAGGCGGATGTCTCGAAGCTGGAGGGCGTCGCCCAGCAGTTGGACAAGCTGACCGCCGAGCAGGATCAGCTGAAAGGGCTGGTGGCTCCCTTGTTGGTCGCCGTCAACGAGCGCTCCATGTGGGCCAGGATTTTTGATGAACTCGGGGCAAAACTTCCGCCACGCTACATCTGGATCACCGAATTGCAGCCCGCCGCAGCCCGTCCCCAGGGAGCGGGCAAGCCCGGAGCCCCCGAGGCGGCCGGGCCGTCCAAACCCGGACAACTCCGGGCAGGCGATACGATCGCCGCGTTGGAAATCAAGGGACTCTACCTCGACAACCCACCCAATGAAAAGGAGGCGCGAATCGTGGATGAGTTTGTGGAAAACCTGAAAAACTCCACCGTCTTTGCCCTGCCCGAGGACAAGGCGAAGATCATCACGCAACGAACCACCCCCACGGGAGAAAATTGGGCGTATGGCTACACGCTCGTTCTGCCGCTGCGCAACCCGATCCCTCTTCCATGAACTGGTTCAAGGACAATCCCTTTCTTGCCGGAATTTTCGCCGTTTCCCTGATCGCTGCGGGCGCACTGGGTTTTCTGATCTTTTCTTCCTTCACCGCCTACACGGCCTCCTCCGAGGCTTACACGGCGGCGGTCACAAAGCTCCATGCCCTGCAGAACAAGGTTCCCTTCCCAAACGATGCAAACCTGAAAGCCGTCCAAGCCGGACTCGCCGACTATTCCGCCGGGATCGCCAATCTCCGCGCCCAACTGGCCAAAATGGAGATTCCGTTGGATGAAAAAATCACGCCGCAGCAGTTTCAAGACGGTCTCCGAACCGCAGTAAACGACATCCGGGTCAAGGCGGAAGCCAACAACGTCAAACTTCCGCCCAACTTCTACTTTGGGTTCGACCAATACCAAACCCAGGTGCCCGGCGAGCAGGCGGCTCCATACCTCAATCGGCAATTCCTCGTCATTCAGTCAATCATTGTTCGTTTGGTTGATTTCAAGGTGGCGTCGATCGAAGGAGTCGTCCGCAAACCGCTTCCCCAGGAGAGCGGAGCGGCGCCCGCCGCCCAAAAGAAAGCGGCCGCCGCCGAGCCGGTCCTGTCGCGTTACCCCTTCGAGATCTCGTTTGCCGCCGAGCAAGCCAAGTTCCGTGTCGCATTCAATTCGTTGCTCGGTGCCGATCAATTCCTCATCGTCCGCTCGGTGGGAATCGAGAACTCCAGTCCGCTGGCACCTCCCAAGAAGGAGGGGGAGCCCGCCGGAGCCGCTGCCGTGCCGCCCACCTCTGTCGGCGGCGTTGCCCCGGGGAATGACCCAGCCAGCCTGCAGGTGATTCTTGGACGCGAGACCCTCAAAATTTCGTTACATCTGGAAATGCTGGACTTTGCCGAGCCGGTCGCCGCAAAAAAATAAGAGACATGGATTGGATCAAGAAACATTACGAGCGCGCAATCCTTGCAGCCGTCGCATTTGCTTTGATCGCGAGTTCGGGCTGGCTTTCCTGGCAGGCCCTCTCGTTCCCGGAAAATTTCACGGAGCGCAACAGTGGCAAGAAGCCGGATAATACCATTGCGCTGCCGGATCTCCAATCCGTGGAATCCGCCGCCCAGCTGGCGGTCAACCCTCACACCTGGAGCCCCCACGATGGCTCGCTGCTCGTTTCCCGGCCCTATGTGCTCAAGGAGGGCAAGCTGATTGATCCTCTCGAACGGGGCGAAAACCTTCATCCGCCGATCACCAATGCCTGGCTGCAGAAATATGCCCTCGACTATGGCGATGTCGGTGTGCGGGAGCAGGATCCCGACAAAGACCGCTTTACCAACCTGGAGGAGTTTCTCGCTGGCACCGATCCCACCAACGACAAATCCGTCCCCCCCTATCACACCAAACTCCGCCTCACCAAGTTTGATCCCGTGCCTTTTCGCCTGAAATTCGGCGGCGATTCCGGCGATGGGGAAACTTTCATCATCAATGCCAAGGATACCAAGGCGCGCACCCAATTTCTCAAACTTGGCGACATGATCGAGGGTGCCCCCTACAAACTGCTGAGCTACGAAAAGAAAACCGTCGAAAAAAACGACATGGAGGTAAATGTCTCGGAACTCACCATCCAAAACACCGAAACCCACAGGAAAATTGTTCTCGTGTATAATCAGGAGGCCGACGACCCGACTTCGTTCGGGGAATTCCTCTACCTTTACGACAATTCCACCCACCGCTGGAAAAAGGATGACGAGTTTTCTTTGACCCCAGATAATGACAGAAAATACAAACTTATTGACATTTCTTCCCAAGAAGCTCAGATAAAAGACCTTAAATCCGGGCAAGAGTTTAAGATCGGAAAAGCGGAATGACCACCCGCCGAAAATTTTGTCCCATGCCGCCAGAACCATTCATGAAATCAACATTGTTGCTTAGTTGCATGAGCCCTTCTCCCTTTCCCACTGCGGAGAACTTCTCCGCGAAGTTTTCCGCTCCGCTGGTTGCCGCTCTCCTGATCGGCGTTGCATCGGTTGCGCAGGGACAATATGCCGGAGTTCAGGGAACGGCAGAAGCCCAGATCCGCAGATCGGAACAAACCGCTGAATACGCTTCGGGCATTGTGACCAAGGGACAAAACGCCCTTCGGGCTCAGGATTACGAGAGTGCGTTCGCTTATTTCAAGAGCGCGGTGGACATGCTGCCCAGTGCCGGCACCGCCAGTGCCACCCTCCGCCAGCAGGCACTGGATGGCTTTTCCGACGCCACGGTCAAGCTTGCCCGGCAACGGATTTCCGAGGGCCGGTTTGAGGATGCAAAAACCACCGTGGCCGTGATCCTGGACGAACGGTATAACCCGAACTACGGGCCGGCCGTGGCTCTGAATGCGCAACTCAAGGATAAAACGTCATTCTTCGGTCAGACGATGACGCCAAGTGCTGCCGCCAATGTGGAGGAAGTGAAGCGCCTGCTTCAGGAAGGTCAGGGATTTTATGCCTCCGGACGCTATGATCTCGCCTTCAAACGCTACGAGCAGGTTTTAAACGTTGACAAATACAACATCGCCGCCCGCCGCGGCATGGAACAGGTCAATAATGCCCGCATCAGATACCAGGAAAACGCCTACAACGAGACCCGGAGCGACATGGTCCGGCAGGTGAACAAAGCCTGGGAGTTGCCCGTTCAAAAATTTGATTCCACCGCGTCCCAGATCATTGACCAACCCCAGATTGACACGCGTGGAACCGCCGGCATCGAGCGCAAACTTGATGAAATCGTTATTCCCAAAATTGATTTCAACGAGGCGACAGTCCGTGAGGCGCTGGATTTCATCAAGCAACGGGCGGCCGCACTGGACACCGTGGACCAGGATCCTTCCCGCAAGGGGATCAACATCGTGCTGAAACTCCCGCCGGATTCTGCGGATTCGGGATCAAAAATCACGCTTTCCCTTACGGATGTTCCGTTGCGCGCCGCCATTGACTACGTCGCGAGGGCTGCCAATCTGAAGTTGAAGGTGGAGCCCTACGCCGTGCTGGTCGTTCCGCAATCCGAACCGACCGATGTCCTGATCACGAAGGAATATAAAGTGCCGCCGAGTTTCATTACGGCTCTCCCGGCAGGCAGTGGAGCGGCGGCTCCGTTGCCGGGCGTGGCACCGGGCTCCCAGCCGGCGGTGGCCGCCCGATCGGGGGCGCGCGAATTTCTGGAAGCCAATGGCGTCACCTTCCCGCCAAATGCCAGTGCCAACTACATTGCGTCCAGCAGCCGTCTCATCGTGAAAAACACCCAGAGCAATCTCGATCTGATTGACAACCTGGTGGACAATTCCATGACGACACCTCCCTCCCAGGTGGAAATCGAGGCCAAGTTTCTGGAAATCACCCAAAACAATCTCAAGGAACTTGGGTTTGACTGGCTTGTTGGCCAGTTTGCCCTGCCTTTTGGCACGGGGACCTATGGAGGTGGCGGAACCACGCCCGGCGGAGTGACCATTGGAGCGGACTCGTTCCCGATGATGAATCCCGGGTCCACAACGGTCCCCATTGGTGCCTCGTCGGTCTCGCAGGGGCCCATTACTTCCGGTAATCGCTCCGGAACACGCGCGATCAGCGTGAATGCGGTGGATGGTCTCCTCTTTGGAAGCCCACTCGGCCCGGCTCCGGCGGTCCTGGCTTTGGCCGGGGTCTTTACAAACCCTCAATTCCAGGTGGTGCTGCGCGCACTGAACCAGTCCAAAGGCGTGGATCTTGTCAGTGCTCCCAAGGTGACAACCCAGAGCGGGAAGCGGGCCACGATCGAAATTGTTCGGGAATTTCTGTATCCTGCGGAATATGACCTTCCCCAGGTTTCGGCTGCGGCGGGTTCCACATTCACTCCGGTGGTTCCAACGACTCCCACAAGTTTTGAGATGAAGCCAACCGGCATAACCCTCGAAGTCGAGCCGACCGTGGGTCCCGATGGCTATACGATCGAGCTGAATCTCGCTCCCCGGGTCGTGGAATTTGACGGGTTTATCAACTATGGAAGTCCGATCAACGCCAGTGTTGCGGGCGTTCTCGCAGTTATACCAGGTCCCCCACCGATCGTTGTTTTGGGGCCCGGGACGCAAATTGTCGCCACGCCAAACGTGATCAACCGACCGGTTTTTTCCGTCCGGGAGGTGACGACGCAAGTTTCTGTGTATGACGGCCAGACGGTCGTGATGGGCGGGCTGATGCGCGAGGACGTGCAAAAGGTCGAGGACAAGGTGCCGATTCTCGGCGACATCCCCTTTGCCGGGCGGTTGTTCAGAACCAGCGCGGACCAACATGTGAAGAGAAATCTCATCATGTTTGTCACCTCAAACCTGCTGGATCCCGCGGGCCAGCCACTTATCAAGACCGATATCGAGGATCAGGTTGTCCCCGTCCCCAACGCCGGTGCCATCGAATCCGAGGCCGTTCCTGGCGATCCTTCCACCATTCCCCTGCCACAGTAAACTTTTTCCCTTTCGATGAAACAAAGCACCTCTGCGGAAACCATGTCCTCCAACATCCGTCACGGACTTTCCGTCAGCACAAACGCCACCCGATTCTGGAAGCCGTTCGTCCCCGGTATTCTGGCCATTTCCTTCCTTCCGCTTTCTTCGCTTCCAGCTCAGAATCTGCCGGCACTCGCTGAACGCGAAATTGTCCGCCGCCAGGAGGATCTTCTCCTCGCGGACAAACTTGTTGCCAAGGGCGACAAGGCGATGAAGGACCGGGAATTTGAAACCGCCTACGTCAGCTACCTGGATGCCCTCGATAAAATTCCGGACGGCGGGAACTCGTCTTCCCCGCAGCGATCGCAGATCGTCGGGAAATTTTCAGGTGCCGGAATCGCCTATGCCGAATCCCTCGTGCAGAACGGTCGCTATGGGGATGCGGAAAAAGTGGCCAAAACGATTCTGTTGCCGCAGTTCAACCCCACCTACAAGCCGGCGGTTCAGTTCCTTTCAAAACTCGAGCAACCCGACTACGTGAACAAGACGGTGACTCCGCAGTTTGCCGCAGATCGCGATGAAGTGGTGAAGTTGTTGGCGGAGGCGGACGGATTCTACGCCACGGGCCGCTACGATCTTGCGATCAAACGCTACGAGCAGGTGCTCAACATTGATCGCTACAATAGTGCCGCGCGCATGGGGATGGAGCGGGTGAATAATCAAAAAAGCACCTACCAAACCGAGGCTTACAACGAGACCCGGAGCCGGATGCTTTGGCTGGTTGATCGCGCCTGGGAGCGCCCGGTTCGCCGATTCCAGGGCCGTGATACCAATGAAGGCGCGCAATCCAGAAACATCTCCGGTTCAAACACCGAGGCCATTGCAGCGAAGCTGAACCGAATCATTGTCCCGAAGATTAATCTTCAGGATGTCACGATCCGCGAGGCGGTTGATTTGCTGAAACAACGCAGCCGCGATCTGGACACCACGTCGGATGATCCGAAGATGAAAAAGGGCGTCAACATCGTTCTCAAACTTCCTCCTCCGAGCAGTGCCGCTGCGGCACCGGCCGACCCGGCCGCTCCTCCGGTTGAGGGGACCACCCCCGCCTCCGTTGTCACCGAGGATACCAGAGTCTCCCTGTCTTTAAACAATGTCCCGCTGATTGAGGCTTTGCGCTACCTGACGGAACTCGCCGGCTTGAAATACAAAATTGAGCCCTATGCCGTCTCCATCGTGCCTCTCACAGAAAATACTGATGAGTTCCTCACGAAGGAATACCGTGTGCCACCGGGCTTTGTTCCCACCGGCACGGGGGATGCCAGTGAGGCCGCAGCACCCACCGCCGGTCGGACGACGATTCGCACCCAGCGCATCACAGGCGGAAGGGATGCCCAGGGATTTCTGGAGGGGCAGGGCGTTCCATTCCCGGACGGCTCCTTTGCGCAGTATGTGCCCGCAGGCAGCAAGTTGTTTGTGCGCAACACTCAAAGCGCTCTGGATTTGATTGATACCCTGGTGGATGCCGCCATGGGAGTGAAGCCCACTCAGGTCGAAATCGAGTCGAAATTTCTGGAAATTTCTCAAAACAATTTGAAGGAACTCGGTTTCAACTGGCTGCTGGGTCCGCTCAACATCGGTGGGGGAGTGTATGGGGCGGGTGGCACGCGCGGATATACCAGGCCTGTGGATGCAGCCTACGCCGCAACGTATCCCTTTGGGGCGATTGGGGCGAACCCCGCAACGGGCGGTCTGCGATCCGGAGTCGGCAATACTCCCGATGCGGCCGTGACCGCCAATTCCCTCGATGCCCTTCTGGCCGGAATCGCACCGGGTGCCGTTGCCGCTGCTCCCGGCATCTTTGGATTGTCCGGCATTTTTTCAAATCCTCAATTCCAGGTGGTGATTCGTGCGCTAAACCAGAAAAAGGGGGTTGACCTCATGAGTGCTCCCAAAGTGACCACGAAGGCCGGAAATAAGGCCGTGATCAAAGTAGTTCGGGAGTTTCCCTATCCGACGGAGTTTAGTCCGCCGGAAGTTCCCCCGCCGACAACCGGAACCACATCCGGAGGAGTCGTGGGAGGTGTTGTCACACTCACAGGCGTTGTGACCCCAACCACCCCGACCACCTTTGAAACTCGAAACCTCGGTGTTACCTTGGAGGTCGAGCCGCAAATCGGCGCGGATAACTATACCATTGATCTCAATCTCGTGCCGGAAGTGGTGGAGTTTGAAGGTTTCATAAATTACGGCTCACCAATTATTGGGCCAACCTCGACGGCGGGAATTATTACCACCTTCCCCGTCACGGAAAACGTGATCAATCAGCCCATCTTCTCCGTGCGCAAGGTGACAACGAGTGTGAGCATCTGGGATGGACAAACCGTTGCCCTTGGCGGCTTGATTCGTGAGGACGTTCAAAAAACCCAGGACAAGGTTCCCATCATCGGGGATATTCCCTTTGCCGGGCGTCTCTTCCGCTCGGATGTTTCGCAAAAAATCAAACGGAATCTTATTATCTTTGTGACGGCTCGCTTGATGGACGCCGAGGGACGACCCGTCCGCCAGGATGAGGAGCAGGAGGAAATCGTCGAGCCGCTCGGCTTGCCGGAAAATCTTCCCCCGCCAACCTTCCAAGCCCGCTCGTTGGGCAAGTAAACAGAACAGGCACGTCGTGCCCTGGAGGGACCAGCTCCGTCTGGTCCGCAGGCGGTTGGCGTGGCTGAACTCCGCCCGAGGCGGACGACACAGCCGAGCGAAGCGAGACAGCTTGTTCGAAAGAACAACCCGAAGGGTGGCC
>JACSRU010000035.1 GCA_014879575.1 Chthoniobacterales bacterium
CCGGTGTCGCGCGCATCCTGCCTTAGTTTCAACCCCTCGGGTGCGCGCCGCTGGCCAACCCTTTCCAGAGCATCCTTCCAACAACAATCTCCGCCGATTCCAGCCATGAAAATACATCCCGCCCTTCTCGCCCTGTTCGGAATGTTCCCCGCCATCCTGAGCGCGGAGATTCTTCTAAAAAGTCCCGGACCGGACGAAACGATCACCACCATGAATCCGGACTTGCGCGCCTTTCTTGAAAAACCCAGGGACGAGCGGCGGGCGATTTTTGACGATCCGGCGAAACGTCTGGAACTCAATCGCATCCGGGATGCCAAGCCGGTGATTTTTCGCTGGAAATGCACCGATGGCGAGAAGGGGCCGTTTACGGTCCACTTTTCCGAGAAGGAGGATTTTTCGGAATCGACCCCCATCCTCGTGCTGCCGACCTCGGGGTCCTCGGTGGGGGAACACCCGGAGATTCTCTCTCCGGAGGCGCGGGTGTCCAACTTCCTTCTGGGCCGGACGTATTATTGGAAGGTGGAGAGTCCGGGCACCGGGGGGAAGCCCGTCGTCTCGGCCACCGGACGGTTCCAATCCGACGCCTTTGCCCCGCGCCAGATGTCCATTCCCAAAGTGGAAAACGTCCGCGACCTCGGAGGCCGCGTGGGCCTGGACGGACGCCGCGTGCGCCAGGGCATGATCTACCGTTCCGCGGGATTGAACCACAATAGCCCGGATTTCGACTGGGATCGGAAGAAGTGGAAAAAAGAGCGCATCGAGGATTTTCGCATCGGGGACACCAAGTTGACCCCCGCCGCCGTTGTCTATCTTAACACCGTCCTGGGTCTGAAGACGGACCTCGACATGCGCGGCCCGGCCGAGGTGGCGCCCATGAAGGAATCGCCCGCCGGCCCCGACGTGAAGTGGGTCCACCATTCCTCCAGCGCCTACAAGGCGATCTTTGGATTCGACGCCCCCGGAACCACCACCGGCGAGGGACCGGAAATGATGGCCAAAAATTTCCGCATCTTCTGCGACCGCGCGAACTATCCGATTGTGGCCCACTGCATCTCCGGGGCGGACCGCACCGGGGCGATGGCCTATGTGCTCAACGGCGTGCTCGGGGTGGATGCCGAGGAATTGGAGAAGGACTGGGAGATCACGGCCAACAGCTACTTCAAATACGAAAACTTCGATGACCTCGCCGGAGGATTCGCCCCTTTCGGAAAGCCCTCGGATCCCCTGCACGAGAAAATCGCCGCCTACCTTCTGCAAATCGGGATCACCCCCGAGGAAATCGCCTCCTACCGGGCGATCATGCTGGAATAGGCACCGGCGGTTTCATCCAGGAGAAGGACGCCCTTGAGCACGTGTCCGGCCGCCTGTTCTTCGAGGGCCCGGGGCAGGGCGTTCAAGCCATGCCAGACATGCGTCCGGACGAGCGAAGCCTTCAGATGCCCTTCGGACATGAGACGGGCGGTCTGATCGAAGAACGCGTCGTCGGCGGGAAAGAGCATTTTGACTTCAAAATCGCCGCCCACTTTCCCCAGGGGAAGCGTGTAGGAAAACCCATCAGGCGCGCCGTAAATGGCGGCCTTTCCTCCGGCTTTCAGATGCGCCAACCCCGTCTCGAAGACTGCTTGATGTCCGGCCGCATCGAGGAACCAATCGACTCCCTGCGATGACGTGATGTCCTGGAGGAGCGGCTTGGTCAGTTTCTCCAGCGGAATGACGTGCGTTGCGCCATTTTTCCGTGCCCACTCCAGCTTGCCCGGATTGCGGCCGACGACGATGATTTGCCCGGCTCCCTTGGATTGGGCGCATTGACACATGACACATGCGGCGAATCCGGTTCCCCCGATGAGCAGGCTTGCCCCGCGAATGTCGCCCAGCTTTTCCATCCAGCTCGCCACTTCCGAAAAACTGATGGCCGCCACCGCATCCTCGAGGGAAAGGCCCTCCGGCACGACATGTTGGCGTGAGGATTGGTAGTCGGACTCCGGAGCGCCCGATGGCGTGGAATCCCGAACGATGCCGAATTCGGCAAATCCCCCCCACGCACTATACAGACCGTCACGATGGGTTCCCGGCCAGAGAGCGGACGGACGGGTCACCCGGTCGCCGACGCGGAATTTTCTGACCTTTTCCCCCACCTGGATGACCCGGCCAACCGCCTCGTGCCCCAAAATCGCCGGATACCAATCCGCAGGGTGATGCGCCATGTGTCCCGCGACGATATGCCGGTCCGTCGTGCCGCACAAACCGCAGGCCTCGATCCGGACCAGAGCTTCAAAGGGACCCGGCTCCGGCAGGAAAATTTCGCGGACTTCGACGGTTCCCGGAGTGACAACGACGGCGGCTTTCATGCGCGCTCCCATTGAAAGACGATTCCCAGGGTGTCCTGGGGACGATGGAGCACAAGGTCATAAGCCTCGGCGGCCTGGCCAGGGAGGAAACGGTGCGTGATCAGCGGGTGCAGCGACAGCCTGCCCTCCTGCATCCATCGCATGCACCGTGCCACGGCCTCTCCCGAGTGCCCGCAGGGAAAGAACGCCTGGAGAAACTTCAGCTGCATGCGATGAAGATCCAGACTGCTGGGAGGGGGATACCACCCTTGAAAAATCAATTTTCCGAACCGTTTCAACAATTCGACTTCCTGTTGGATCATCCTGGCGCTTCCGCTCGTGTCGATGAGGACGTCCACGCCCTCGCCTTCCGTGAACTCGGCGACCCGCGCGGCGAGATCTTCTTCCAGGCTGTTCACCGCAAGATCGGCCGCATGAAGACGCGAAAGCTCGACGCGGGCCGGAATCGTGTCCGCCGTCAGAACCCGCGCTCCCTGCAAGCGACAAATCTGCGCCGCCGCATGCCCGATCACCCCCTGCCCCACCACCGCAACCCGGTCGCCCGGGCGAATCTCCGCCATATCGATGCCCCGACAGGCCACCGCAGCGAGACCGGCCAGAGAGGCCTCCCCGGAGGCCAAACCGTCGGGAACCCGCTCGACATAGGGCATCCCGGCAAAGGAGCCGAGCTTGCCGGGATCGACATTGACAACCGCCGGACTCAAATGCCCGCACATCCAGTTTCCGCCATATCCGTCAGGAAGATTGGCGGCCAAAAAATTCACCCGATCCCCGCGGCGAAAATGGGTGCCGGCGGATTCTCCGGCATCGACAATCCTTCCCACCGATAGATAACCCGGAATACAGGGAAAAGTGACATCCCCGTCCGGTCGCTGGCCATTCAGCGCCCAGCGTTCGGTTCCGAGACTGATGGCACTTGTTTCCAGTTCGACCGTGAGATCCCAATCCGTCATCCCGGGGAGTTCGACGCTGCGCAGCTCGACATTCCGGGGTTGCGAAAAGACAATGGCGGTGGCGTTCATGAACGGATGAGATCAGGAGGCCGACGATCAGGCGAAGGGGAAAAGATGATTTTTCCATGACAAAAATGATATTCGATGGGAGGATCCGCCCATGGCACCGGACTGGCTTCTGCGCATCTCTCCGTGCCCGCGTCCGGTTTTGCCCGGCATGCCGGAAGACTGTTCCTTTACCGGGCGGGGAAGCGAACTTCCGGGGTGGGTTGAGCCGCTGCGCGTGATTTACGATCATCAATTGGTCTTGATCCGGCACGGGCTGTTTCGCACGCGGATTGAGCGGAAGGACTATGCCTGCCCCCCCAACAGCTATCTCATCGTTCCACCGGGATCCTGGGAGGAGAGCTGGAATGTCGGCACAGACCGGGGACAGCGGCTCTGGTGCCACTTTGATTGGAACTATATCGGCCCGTGGCAATGGGGGCCGGTCATGACCTATCATCCGGCGCGGCCGCGGGGGCGGGAATTGCGGACGGCGCCGGACTTTGTGCCCGAGGGGGTGCTTCAGGGAAAAATTCCCAACCCCCAACTGGCTTTCGATCTTTTCGACCGGCTGTTTGGAAAGCTGCACTTTGGGAATTCTCACGATCAGTTGGCGGCCCGGCCATTGCTTTTGGAGTTATTGATTCACCTGCTCGACGACCGGGAAGAAGCCGTTGGCCCGGAGAAAGGCGTCCCCCACCTGGCAAGTCTGGTGCGAACGCAGTTGAGGAATGCGGTGGAATCCGGAGAACCCCTTCCGTCCATCCGGCGGATGCTGGAAAAATCCCGCTACAGCTATGCGCATCTCTGCCGGGTATTCCGTGCGGAATATGGCATCCCCCCTTTGAAATACGTGCATGGACTGCGCATCGACAGGGCGAAGCTCCTGCTCCACGACACGACGCTCAGTATTTCCGAGATCGCGTACCGGGTGGGTTTCGGTGATCCAGTGTATTTCTCCGAGTTGTTCCGAAAAGTCGTGGGGACCACTCCTTCCGGGTATCGGAAGGCGCAGGTCGGCAGCCCGTCCCTGCCATCAGCAGCTACGGCTTCGCGATAACTTCCAGATTATCCACAAAAAATGCCGACTTCTTGTCGGCCGAGGCCACCCAAAGGAGGCTGGCACACCGGTTCCATCCCGGTTTGCACGGCAGGTTGTCGAAATTCTGAACGCTGCCGTTTTGCCGCGTCAGCGACACCTGCCACGTCCCCGTGCCGAGGGTGGCCGTGATGGAGACGCGTACCCATTCCCGGGGAGGAAGGTTGCACAGGGTGGTGGAGGGGGACTCGCCGGCGACCAGCGCGCCATTTTGCCATGCGATGCGGGGTCCGGTGCTGAAGTTCCCGTACGTGGTGGTGCGCATTTCAAAATACCAGTCGGCTCCGGGTTCCCCCATCACGTCGAAGGTGACGCTGACCGTCCCTTTTTCCCAGTTGGGCGTGAGGGTGAGCAACGGATGGTGGCGGACGGATAGTCCGGGCGCGTCCTGGAATTTTAAGGATCGCACGGACTTCGTTGGTGACGCCCCCTTCACGGGGATGGGAGAGGAGGCGTCTTCCGATACGCCAATCGAGTCGCTTTTGTTTTCGGTGCGGGGGTCGGCCGTGAGGAGGGGCAGCGTTCCCGGAGCGGCGTTTTCAAAGGTGTTCAACGCGATGGTGAAGGGGCGGAGGGGCCAGGGTTTGGAGTCCTCCTTCCAGTTTGGGAACGTCCGTTGCGCGGCCAGGCGCGGCCAGGCGGCACCCTTCGGGCCGTCGGCGCGCACACCCGCGAGGCTGAGATCCCACGGGACAAAGCCAATCTTCTTGGCGGGACTGTCGGCCTTCAGGCGAAAATCGCGGGCCAGCACGTTTTCAAACAAGGGATCGGCCACGATGGAGCCTTTGTCCCGGCGCTGCTGCCATTCCTCCCAGGTCCAGGTTCCGGCGAGCCGGGCGGGCATTTTGCCTCCGATGGGCCAGTACAGGTTTTTGCGTATTTCATAACTCTTCTTTGGCTCGCCGGGGAGCGGCTTTTCCTGATAGTTCCAATGGGAGGCATCTCCTTCCAGCAGGGGCGCGTCGGCATCCCAAACCACGATGTTTTTTTCGAAAATAAACCGGAGCCGGCCCTCGGGCCGGGAGCGCCCGATTTGCGCGTTTTTTCCGAAGGCAAAGATGTTGTTCCGGATGAGGTTGTAATAGCCAAAGTGCTGGCGGAATCCGGGGTCGGTGGTGTCATGCACGAGATTGTTCTCGATCAGAATCCCACTGGTGCCCTCGTCGGCGTAGATGCCCCATCCTCCGTAGCGATACCGGCTGATGTCGTGAATGTGATTTCCCCGCACCACGGTGCCCAGGGCCGCGCCGAGATTGTAGAATCCGCCCATGTCGCTCATCACGCCCCATCCCAAGTGATGAATGTGGTTGTTCTCGTAGCGGTTTCGGTACGCGAAGGATTCGCCATAACCATAGTGCCAGCCGGAGCTGATTCCGGTGTAGTAGAAATCCCCGATGTCATTGTGCGTGACGGTGTTGTCGCTCGCATAACCGATGAGGATGCCGACCGCGTCGGGAAAGATCCGTCCGCCCTGTTGGATGATATTATTATCGACGGTGATGAAGCCGGTTCCGTCGGTGAGAGCGTTCAGTTCGGCCGTGGGACCGATGCGCACTCCGCCCGCTCCGAGATCATGGATGTGGCTGTTTCCTATCCCGCTTTTTGTCACGTCGAGATCGAACCAAATGCCATAGGTGCCGATGTGGGCGATCTCGCATTGGTCGAAGATGATTTCCTTCGAACGGTTCACCTCGATGGCGGCTCCCAATCGATGCGACGACTGGGAATCGCCGTAGCCGCTGGATCCCATGGTCCACTGCTGGTGGACGAAGGAGAGGTTCCTGAAGGTGATGTGTTCGGCTCCGTCCACCTTCAGCAGCGTTTTCGCCACCGGGGCCACGACCTCCGCGCGGGACATGTCCTCGCCCGGAAGCGGATAATAAAGCAGGCCTCCGTCACGCCCCAGAAACCATTCTCCAGGCGCGTCCAGGGCGGCGCGATAGTTCTCCACGTAAAAACGGCCGCTGGGATCCTTGATCGGCAGGAGTTGGCGAAACTCGGCCTCCTCATGAGGCTTCAGCAACACCGCCCCCGCCACGGGATCGATCGTTCTCACGCGGTAGTGAAAGGCATCCCAATTGTGAGGAACGATCAGGGCCAGATCCCTAAGTTCCTCGGGAGTTGCCTTGCCCAGCTCCCGGATCGTTTCCGGAGAGGCGCAAAACGCCAGATTTCGGAGGCTGTCCTCCCATTTTTTCTGATCCGACCCTTTGCCGGGAAAGATGCCGGAAGTGGCCGGGGCGTCCATGTGGAGGAAGCCTTTGTTTGGCGTGCGGGCGCGCACGGCCCGGCGTCCATTGACCCAAAGTTGCTCGAAGTACCATTTTTCCTCGCGTACCTCGGGGATCTCGGCGCGCCAGAGGCCGCCCCCGGCGGGCTTCCAGCCGCCAATCCTCCGGCCGCCCGAGATGACGGACTGGCCGTCGGAACTTCCCTCCCAGGTGACCTGCGAATCCTCGGGCCC
>JACSRU010000103.1 GCA_014879575.1 Chthoniobacterales bacterium
GGGGATGGCACGGAGCGAGGCGGACGACACGGAGGTCATCCCTCCAGAAGTGGCGCTTCGCGCTATGGGGTGGGGGATGGGGCACTCCTCCGGAAATCACGCGCCCCTCGTTCCGTGGACTCGCGGGGAGACTGGAATTTCGCAACTTGCGTGCCCGAAGCCCTCTCTGTATAGACTGTGCGGTTCATGACCGCATTTGAATTGTTTGCCAGGCTTTCTCCCGCCGAGACGACCGGGATTTTGGAGTGGTTTCAGGAGAGTGATCGTCCCGCCTATAAAACATGTGTTGGGTTGCTTGCGGGACGGCGCAAGTTGCGTCCGGTCTTTGTCGAGCGCAAGCCGAAGGCGGAACGGAATGTCTGGATGACGGAAAATCTCGCCAAATCCGTGAATGCCGACATCGCGGCGGAAGTGCTTCAGGCCTGGATTTTGGGGGCGCACGGGGCGATGGTTTGCGAGTTTTTGGAGGTGCTAAAGATCCCGCATGATGGCCGGGGCCTCATCGAGGCGCTTCCGGCGGAACCGCCTGTCGGGGAGATGGACAAGGCCGTTAACCAGCTTTTTGCCAACCATCCGGCGGGCGCCGTTTTTGTTTATTTGAATCTCTTTGCCGCCATGGAAATGACCGACTGGCCGCACCTCAAGTCCCTCGTCGCCACAGACGCCCGTTTATGTCAAAATCCCACAAAGCCATAACCCCCTTCGCGCAGTCACTTCAGGAGGCGGTGGATACGCTGCAATCCCTCACGGCTCTCGAACCGCTGGTGGTTGCCGCTGCGGACACGGTTCTTGGCGCATTGGAGGCCGGGGGCAAGTTGCTCTTCTGCGGAAACGGAGGCAGCGCGGCGGACAGTGCGCATATCGCCACCGAGTTTACCTGCCGGTTCCTGGGGGACCGGCGGCCGTATCCCGGCATTGCCCTCTCCGTGGACGGTGGCCTCCTGACGGCAATCGGCAACGACTATGCCTTCCAGGAGATTTTTTCGCGGCAGGTCCGCGCCTATGGGAAGCCGGGAGATGTGCTCATCGCGCTCACTTCGAGCGGAAAAAGCCGAAATATCCTCTCCGCCATCGAGGAGGCCCGCCGCATCGGGCTCAAGACGATTGTGTTTCTCGGAAAGGGTGGGGGCTACACAAAAGGTGCCGCCGACATCGAAATCCTGGTGCCCGGGACCGTCACCGCACGGATTCAGGAGGCGCAAAAATTCCTGCTCCATGTTCTGTGTGAATTGGTGGAGCCAGGGTTGAAAAAGGAATGACGACCATCCTCGCGGCGTTTTCCGCGGCTCTGGGGGCGATCACGGGATCCTTCTTGAATGCCTGCATCCACCGGATGCCCCGGGGGATCCGCTTGGGCAATCCGAAGCGGTCGTTTTGTCCCGCCTGCAACAAGCTGATTCCGTGGTATGAAAACCTCCCGATTCTCAGTTGGGTGCTGCTGCGGGGGAGGTGTTCGGGCTGCGGTGCGCGGATTTCCGGGAGATATGTCCTCGTGGAAATTCTGACCGCCGCGTGCTTTCTGGCACTCTGGCTTCGCTACGGATTGCCGCTGGCACCGGTCTATTGGATCTTTTTTGCCCTGCTGATCGCCGCGACCTTCATTGATATCGAGCACTTCATCATTCCGGATGAGATCACGCTGGGCGGGACCCTCGCGGGGATTGTGTTTGCGCTGGCGGTGCCGGCACTTCATGGCACGGCTTCCCACTGGCTCTCGGGCTTGATGGCGCTGGCGGGTGCCGTGTTGGGTGCCGGACTTCTGTGGCTCGTGGTGGAGGGTGGCAAGTTGGCCTTCGGAAGAAAAAAGCACGTTTTTGAAAGTGCGCAGAGCTTTCAGTGGACGCGGGATGGCGACCGCGCGGACTTGGTGGTCGGCGGGGAGGTCCACCGGTGGGAGGAGATTTTCAGCCGGGAGTCTGATGAGCTGGTGCTCAATTCCAGCGGACCGGTGGTCTGCGACGGGGTCGAGCGGGCGGCCGACTCCCTGCGGTTTCATTATGATCGTGTCGAAATCGGCGGGGAGACGCTGGATCTGGACAAATTGGACACAATCTGCGGAACGCTCGATTCCGTCATCATCCCGAGGGAGGCGATGGGATTCGGGGATGTGAAGTTTCTTGCCTGCATCGGGGCGTTTTTGGGATGGCAGGCTGTGTTCTTCACGATTTGTGTCTCCTCGATTGTCGGCTGTGTGGCCGGTGTAGCAGGGCTTCTCCTGTCCCGCGGCAGGGCCCGAACCGTCCTGCCATTCGGTCCGTATCTGGCCCTGGGGGGAATGCTCTGGCTTTTTGGCGGACGCGAGTTGACGGACTGGTATTTTTCCCAGTTCCAAAGATAACTTTTCCGATGCCCAAACAGAAACTTCCCTTCTTTCAACTTCTCCGGGTCTTCTGGGCTCCGTATCTTCGGCTGGCCGAGTATTTGAAGCCCTACAAAAAGCGGTTTGTCATGGGCCTGGTCTTCGGGGTGTTGGCGGGACTTCTCAATGGTGTCTTTCCGCTAGTGATCAAAAAAGCTGGCGAGGCGATCCTGCCCCCCGGACAGTCCCCCGCAAATCCGACCGAGCTCCTGAAATCCGGCATGGATACCGGTCCCGGGATCGAGAATGTCATCTGGATCAGTCTTCTGATTCCGGCCGCCATGGTGGCGCGGGGGGCCTGTTCCTACCTGCAATCCTATTATCTCGCCTGGGTGAGTTTGCGTGTGCTGCGCGACATTCGCACCCAGTTGTTTTTGCATCTGATCTCGCAATCCCTCGGATTTTTCAACCGGTCGAAATCCGGCAAGTTGATCTCGCGCGTGTTGAACGACACCCGCGTGGCGCAAAACGCGCTGACCTCGATCGCGGGCGACATCGTTTCCCAGCCGGTGGCCGTGGTCTCTGGCGTGGTCGTGCTGGTGATGATGGATTGGAAATTTGCCCTCACGACGCTCGTCTTGTTTCCGATCTGCATCGTGCCGGTTGTGTTCTTTGGAAAGAAAGTCCGGCAGGCGGGACGGCTGGAGGAAAACGAAGCCGGCCAGATGGCGGTCATCCTTCAGGAAACTTTCGCGGGCATCCGGGTGATCAAGTCGTTTGCCCGGGAGGAATACCAGGGCAGCCAGTTCGAGAAATCGAGCGAAATCCAGTGCCAGAACAGCCTGCGTGTCCGGAGAAGCACGGATATTGTCCAGCCGCTCATCGAGTCGGTCTCCGCCCTGGGGGTCGTGTTGGCGATGGTTTACGTTTACTACTACCACATCAGCTTCATCAAATTCGCCGCCTTGTGCGCGGGCATTTTCCTCCTCTACAACCCGGTCAAGTCGCTCAGCAAAATTCCGATGCTCATGCAGAAGTGCATGGCCTCCGCGACGAACATTTTCGATTTGTTGAAGTTGCAGTCCGAGATCCAAGACAAGCCGGATGCGGTGGTTCTGAGGAACTGCACGGGGCGGATCGAATTTGACCGCGTGTGTTTTTCCTACGGTGTGGACAAGGCGGCTGTCGAGGACATCACGCTCCGGATCGAACCCGGGAAAAAGTATGCACTGGTGGGATCGAGCGGGGCCGGGAAGAGCACGCTGCTTTCCCTGCTCCTGCGGTTCTACGACCCCCAGTCGGGGGGGATCCGGGTGGATGGGCGCGACATTCGCGACTACGCCCAGCGATCCCTGCGCGAGCAGATCGGGGTCGTGACTCAGGAGACGTTTCTTTTTCACGATACCATCTTCGAGAACATCCGCTACGGAAGGCTGGACGCCACGCGGGAGGAAGTCATCGAAGCCTCGAAGGCCGCGTTTGCCCACGACTTTATTCTCGCGCAGCCGGATGGCTACGAGACGATTGTCGGGGACAAAGGCTGCCTTCTCTCCGGGGGCCAGCAGCAACGGTTGGCGATCGCAAGGGCCCTTCTAAAGAATGCCCCCATTTTGCTCCTCGACGAGGCCACGTCGGCTCTCGATTCGGAGTCCGAGCGCATGATCCAGAGTGCCCTCGACCGGCTCTCCGAAGGACGCACGGTCATCGCCATCGCGCACCGGCTTTCAACAATTCTGAAGTCCGATTGCATTGTTGTGATGGATCTTGGGCGGATTGCAGAGATCGGGAGTCACCAGCAACTGCTCGACAACTCGATTCTCTATCGGAACCTCTACGAATTGCAGTTCCACCAGCATGAAGGGCAGGGGGCATGAGGCATCCGTCGGCGGCCCAGGGGAGAACCCTTCGAGTGCGGGAAGGGCGGCCATGAGCCTGCAACCTTGGATGCACGCCGACGATCTTGCGCCGGGCGATGTCGGGAGCCTGCGGCGGGATTGGGCGGGCATCGAGTTGCACGAAATTGGCGAGGCCTCCGGAGAGCTCTTTGACACGACGTTTGGCGCGCTCTGGTCGGAATTTGGAAGTGTCGGAGAGATGGAAACGGCCGATGTCCTGAGACAGCGGATGCTTTGGAACCCCTCGCGACCGATCGGCGGTTGTGCGATACGGTATCGGCTTTTGCTCGTGACCGACGGGGAGGGATTTGCGGCGGCGGAGGATCACACGGCAATCCTCCCCGACAGCGGACCGGGGGTCGTGGTCCATCAGTCCCACATTCTTGTCGCTTCGCGATGGCGTCGCACAGGCCTTGCGGGATGGCTTCGGGCACTGCCTCTCGCCACGGCGCGGGGTGTTCTTTTCGCCTGCGGACGGGCCGGGGATTCTCCCATCACCCTCGTAGCGGAGATGGAACATCCGGATCCCGCAAAACCGGCCACACTCGGTCGCCTGGCCGCCTATGAAAAAGCGGGATACAAAAAAATCGCTCCCTCCCGGCTTGAATATTTCCAGCCGGATTTTCGCGCCCCGTGCGCCATTGACACCGGGGGAGGTCCGCGCCCGATTCCCCTGGCCTTGGTCATCCGGAGAGTGGGGCACGAAAACGAAACATTCGTGTCCGGACGGGAGGTGCGCCGGGTCGTCTCCTCGCTCTACAAGATGTATGAGGCATCCTTCCGGGAAAGGGATCTTGCGTTTGTACAAAAAGTGCTGGCGGGATGCCCAGCCGATGACGAGAGGATTCCGCTGATCCCGCCAACCGCGCAATAAACCCCCCTGTGTCGTTCCCGGCGTGCAGGCGCACGTTTTGCTTTCCTTTACGTTTGTGGCAGTCTTCGCTAGGTTGCCTACGATGGCTGCTGCACCCCCGATCAAAGAAGCAAGAATGTCCCCGGCGCAGGCGGAGGTGGGCCTTCCGCAGTTTCTTTTCCAGATCGGGTGGATGACGTTCAGTGTCTTTCTCCTTTCGCAAGCGGGGGGGTGGTTTTCAAATTCCTCCTCGGGAATTGTGAGTCCCATCTGGCCTTCGGCCGGCTTCGGGCTTGCCGTCGCGCTGACCTACGGATTGGAGAGGGCGTTTCCGGCGGTTTATCTCGGCACGCTGGCAAGCAATTTGCTCAACGGGGAGCCGCCGGTCTTTCTCTATGCCGGGCCGGTCGGATACGGGATTTCCCTCGTGCTCGGGTGGGCACTTCTCACCCAAAGCGTCAAGCTCGACTTGACGTTTCCCAGAGTCCGGGATTTTGGGAAATTTGTCGTGTTGGGCTGCCTGCCG
This sequence comes from Chthoniobacterales bacterium, assembly GCA_014879575.1. GTDB lineage: Bacteria > Verrucomicrobiota > Verrucomicrobiia > Chthoniobacterales > Terrimicrobiaceae > QYQL01. Next base: position 5,574 of record JACSRU010000103.1, read on the forward strand.
GGTCCCGTGCTGGCCGGATTTTACGGAATCCTCATCCTTCACATGAGCCAGAGTCTGTCGGCGGCGCAGATGGCCTCCGGCTATCTCGGATACGTGCAAACAAATGCCTTCGGCACGCTCGTCTTCTGTCCGTTCTTTCTGTTTGTTTTTCGCAGGCAGGATTTTCGTCCCCCCACGAGGATCGGACGCTATGAAATGATCGGATACTCGCTGGCTCTGGCGGTATTTGTCTGGATACTGATCCATGTCCCGAATGCCGGGCAGAGCGTGCGGTTTGTTTCCATTGGCGGGATTTTGATCCTGTCGCTCCTTGTGTCCATACGGTTCGGATTGCGCACCGCGACGTTTTTTCAGGCCATGTTCATCTTTTTGGTGCCGGCCTTTGCCGCGATGGTGCCGACGCGCCTGATCGAGATGAAAACCCTCCCGGGCGGCGGGGGCTTTCAACTTTCCTCCCACGGCTTTGCCTTTCTTTCGAGTCTGGGCTGTCTGCTTGTGGCGGCCTTTCGCGATGAACTCACCGCGTTGCGAATGAAGTTTGCCCTGGCACTCTCATCGGCGGATCTCTGTGTCTGGGATTGGAGTCCTTCGGGGTGGGCCTGTCACACGCCGGCGTGGAGCGAGAAGTTCGGCCTTGGAGGAAGCCGGATGATTTCCGAGGAAGTGGTCCGCAATCTGGTGCATCCGGAGGATCTCGCCGAGTTTGAGGAAAAATTCCAGAAGCTCGCCACGGCGGAGATTCCCGTTTGGAGCCAGATCCTGCGGATGAGGGACGCCGACGATCGCTGGCTCTGGATCCAGCTCGATGCCAAGCCCGTCCGGCGCACGATGGATGACCAAATCGCGGCGATTGCCGGTGTGATGCGGGATATTACCAGTGAACGGGAGGTCATCCAGAGTCGCATCACCACCATTGAGACGGAAGCCCAACTTCGGACCCTTCGCAGCCAGATCAATCCGCACTTTCTGTTCAATGCCCTCAACAGCATCCGGGCACTCATCGGGAGGCAGGACGTGAAGGCCAAGTCCATGATCACCTCGCTTGGCAGTCTCCTGCGCGAGGTGTTGGCGGGTCGGGATGCGAAGTTCCAATCCGTGGAAAAGGAAATGGAAATCGTGCGGGATTATCTGGAGGTCGAGGCCATCCGGTTTGGGGAGCGGATGCGCTACAAAATCGAGTGTCCGCCCGACTTGCTGAACCAGCGTGTTCCCGGGATGCTCATCCTCACGCTGGTCGAAAATGCTGTCAAACACGGGGTCTCAAAACTCGAAAAGGGGGGAAGCATCGAGGTCATCGTATCCCATTCCCCGAATTCCGGGGCGTTGGTGGTGTTCGTGGTGAACGATGGCATCCTCCGGCCCGGAGAGAATGATGAGCGGGTCTATAGCGGACAGGGACTCGAAAATACGAGGGAAAGAATCCTTCTCGCGACCGAGGGCCGGGGAAGTTTTGAAATCCATGAGATCCCCGGTCCCCGCGTCGAGGCGATTGTCCTCCTGCCCTTTGACGAACGGTTTCGTTTGAGCGTGAGGGCCAACGATCTGCCCCAGGGGATGGCGGGAGCATTCCGGAAAGCCACAGGAAAAATCGGGCATTCCATCAATTAGTATTGTGCAGGCGGGATGTTTCGTTGCATGATTTGTTGCATTCCTCTCTATGAAAACTGTCCTTGTGGTCGAAGATGAAGCCGTGGCACTTGAAGATTTGCGGGATTCCCTTCTTGAGATTGATCCCGGCTTGGAAATTGTCGGGGTGCAGACAGCGATGGATGCGCTCGACTTGCTGGGCTCCCGAAAGAGCGATGTTCCGCAGACATTTGATGGAATTTTTCTAGATATCGAGCTGCCGGGGATGAGTGGCATTCAAATGCTGGAGCGTCTGCCCAAGCCGATGCCTCCGGTGGTTTTGGTGACGGCGCATGCCATGATGGCCTTGGATGCTTTTGGGCATGGGGTCATCGGCTGCCTTCTCAAGCCGGTCGATCAACAGCGCCTGCGCCGGGCCTATTCCCAGATGAAGGCGATTGCGGATGCGCCCAAGTCCGATGGTCAGCCCTCCACTTTTGAACCCGGCTCGGAGAGCCGTGTCCTCCTGCGTGATCGGAACGGGATTCACATGGTCCATGTGCTGGATTTTTCTCATCTCACGGAAGAGCGGGGATCCACGCGGATTTTCTTTGGAAACCACAGCGTGGTGGTTCCGCATCAACTCAGCGACATGGAGGCGGGACTGGACCGCGAGTATTTTTTCCGGGTGAATTCCTCCACAATTGTCAATTTGGACAAGGTCACCCACTACACCACGTCGCCGACCGGATTGTTTGTTGCCGGACTTCCGGACGGAACGGCCGCCGAGTTCAGCCCCGACCGGTCGCGGCTTTTCCAGGAACGCTACGAGCTCTGACCGGGAGTTTCCGAAGTCGTGGGTTTTTACTGATGTCGGCGGGAAGACACGAAGCGTTCCGACCGCCGTGTGTCCGGCAAGCGGTTTCCGGTCAGCGCAGAAGCCTGCTGGCTGAAGGGAAGAGTCTCGCGACTGGCGCGAAGTAAAGCGGCATGCCATCCGACAAACAAAAATTCATCCGGATCAAGGGCGCGCGGCAGCACAACCTGAAAAATCTGGATGTCCACATTCCCCGACACAAGCTGGTCGTGGTCACGGGATTGAGCGGTTCGGGAAAATCCTCGCTCGCATTTGACACCCTGTTCGCAGAGGGGCAGAGGAAATATGTGGAGAGTCTTTCCGCGTATGCGCGGCAGTTTTTGGATCAGATGCAAAAGCCCGATGTCGATTACATCGAGGGCCTGTCGCCGGCGATCGCGATTGAGCAGCGGTCTTCCGGGACGACGCCGCGTTCGACAATTGCGACGACGACGGAAATCTATGATTACCTTCGCCTGCTCTATTCCGCCATCGGAACACCGCACGATCCGGCGACGGGCGAGAAAGTTTCGCGACAGACTCCGCAGGAAATCGCGGATGCCATTCTCTGCTGGCCCGAGGGCACGAAGTTTCTTTTGCTGGCACCGCTCATCACGAGCCAGGTCGGTGAGTTCCGCGATGTGATCGAGAAGGCCAGACGGGAGGGATTCGTGCGGGTGCGGGTGGACGGCGAGGTGGTCGAACTTTCGAAGCCGGATGCCGTCCGGCTCAACAAGACCCGGCGGCATACGATCGAAGCGGTGGTGGATCGGCTGAGCATCCGCGAGGGACTGGGGCAGCGGCTCGCGGACTCGATTGAGACGGCTCTTCGCTGGGGCGGAGGAAAAATGACGGTCAGCCGCCTGGAGCCGGAAAGCAATGCCTGGACGGAAGAAAAATTTTCGACCGATTACAGCAATCCGGAAACCGGCTTCACGATGTCGAAGCTTACGCCCAAGCACTTCTCCTTCAACAGCCACCTTGGAGCCTGTCCGGTCTGTCATGGAATCGGAACGGAGTTGTATTTTGATCCTGACCTGCTGGTGGACGGGGAGAGAAGCCTGGGGCAGGGAGCCATCCGTCCATGGAAATCCGCCAACAAGCGCATGCGCGCCTACTACGCGGCGTTGTTGCAGGCTCTCGTCAATGACACGCCGGTTCCCCTGGACAAACCCTGGCGCGACCTGTCGGAAGCTTTCCGCGACCTTGTGCTGCAGGGCTCCCGTGATCGGGGGATTGTGCTCTCCACCGGGAGCGGACGCGTCGTGACGAAGCCGTTCGAAGGACTCCTGGCGCAGGTCGGGCGGCTTTACGAAACCAGCCAGAGCGAGTTTTCCAAAAAGCGGCTGCGGGCCTACCAGGGGCGTCGCGTTTGTGGAGCCTGTCACGGAGCCCGACTGATACCGGAGATCCTGGCGGTGACGATTGCGGACGCTGGGGGGCGCACCTATGGGATTGAGGCTCTCTGCTCGATGAGCATTGAAGAGGCGGGCCGCGTGCTCGACCGCCTCGCGCTCACCGCCGCGCAGGAGGAGATCGTCAGGGATGTGGTTCGCGAACTCCGACAACGCCTGAAGTTTTTGAATGAAGTGGGGCTCGGATATTTGCAGCTCAATCGCGAGAGCGGAACGCTCTCGGGGGGGGAGGCCCAGCGGATTCGCCTGGCCACACAAATCGGCTCCGGCCTTTCCGGGGTCATGTATGTGCTCGATGAACCGAGCATCGGCCTCCACCAACGCGACAATGACCGTCTGATCCAGACCCTCCGCGATCTCAGGGATCTGGGAAATTCCGTGATCGTGGTTGAGCATGACGAGGATACGATCCGCGCGGCGGACCACATTCTGGATCTTGGGCCCGGCGCCGGTCCGCGCGGAGGACGTCTTGTTGCCGAGGGAACCCTTGAGGAAATTCTCACAAGGGAGGAATCCCTCACGGCCCAGTATCTCAGGGGAACGATCCGGATCCCGGTCCCGCGCACCCGAACGGCTCCCCGACAAACCGGGGCAAAAGCCGGCGATGTGGGGGATGGCTGGTTGCGCGTGCTGGAGGCGGAGGAAAACAACCTGCAAAAAATCGATGCGGCGTTTCCCGCAGGCTGTCTGACCTGCGTGACCGGAGTCTCCGGAAGCGGAAAGTCCACTTTAGTCAACGACATCCTCCGCAATGCGCTCGAGCGTGACCTGAACCGCGCAAAATCCCGGCCCGGAAAGCACGGAGGGATTGTCGGCATGGAGCAGTTCGACAAAGTGGTCGTCATTGATCAGAGCCCAGTTGGGAGGACCCCCCGTTCAAATCCCGCCACCTATACCGGCGCCCTTGGACCAATCCGCGACCTTTTCAGCGAATTGCCCTCCGCGCGGGTGCGCGGTTACGATGCCAGCCGGTTTTCCTTCAACGCCAAGGGCGGGCGGTGCGAGCACTGCCAGGGGGATGGATTTATCCGGATCGAAATGCACTTTCTGGCGGATGTCTATGTCGAGTGCGAGGTTTGCCGGGGGCGTCGCTACAACCGTGAAACCCTCGAAATTACCTACAAGGGAAAGAACATTGCCGACATCCTCGAACTGACCGTTGATGATGCCGCCAGATTTTTCCGGAATGTCCCCACCCTTTGCAACAAACTCGAGACCCTGCAGGATGTGGGGCTGGGCTATTTGCGGTTGGGGCAGTCGGCGACCACCCTGTCCGGTGGGGAGGCCCAGCGGATCAAGCTCTCCGCCGAACTTTCAAAGAGGGCAACAGGCCGGACGGTGTACATTCTCGACGAGCCGACCACCGGACTGCATTTTGCCGACATCCACAAACTTCTCGAGGTCTTGATGAAGTTGCGAGACAGCCGGAATACGTTGATTGTCATCGAGCATAATCTCGAAGTGATCAAGTGCGCGGACTGGATCATTGACCTGGGTCCGGAGGGGGGCGGCGGTGGCGGAAGAATCGTCGCCGAAGGAACTCCCGAGCAACTCGCGCGCTCGACGGCAAGCTATACCGGACGTTACCTTGCCCGATACTTCACGCCATGATTTGCCCACTTGCCCTGTTCCTGATCGCTGCGGTTACAGACAACTTTTCTGCCGCAAAGTCCGCTCTGGCGGAGGGTTTGCCTGCGGTGGCGATCAATAAGCTGGAAAGTTCTCCGCTTACGGACAAGGAAACCGTTTTGCTTCTGGCGAGGGCCACCCTCGAGGACGGGCAAGCCGGCAGGACACTCGAGTTGTTAAAGGGGCATCCGGTCGGGCCCCTGGGAGATTTTTTGGCTGCCCAGGCTTATGCGGCACTGGGACAGTGGGAAATGGCGATCGGGAAGTATCGGGCCAGCCAAAAGGATCCCACCGTGGGGCGCATGGCGTTGATCGGTCAGGCGCGAATGGCGCGGAATCTCGAACGACCAGAGGAAGCTCTTGCGATTTTGGAGCCCTCCAAGGAATGGCCACCGGATTCCCTGCGGCGTCTTGCGGATCTCGAGCGGGCGGAGAACCTTCTTGCAGGGAATCACCCGCTCGAAGCACAACGCGTGCTCGAAAGCATGGAGCCTGCCGAGCCTGCTGAACGGATGCGCCGGGATTACCTGCTGGCCCGGGGATTTTCGCTCTCGGGAAAGGATGCGGCGGCCCTGAAACTTTATGATGCGCTCAAGCCTTTGGATCCCGCCATGGCGATCGGCATGGTTTGCGGGCAGGCGAGGGCGCTGAGGCGCATCGGGCAGTCGCCCATCGCGGAGAGTCTCCTTGAGGACTTCATTTCGAAAAACCCGAATGTCCCCGGCCTGGAGGAAGTCTTTCCGATTCTGGATTCCCTCTATGCGGCGCAGCCTTCCGCTTCGCCGAGCGAGCTGAAGCGCTGGGCGGATGACCAGAAGGCGAAGTTGCGCTCCAAACTCGCCGGCATCTACCTCGCCCGTTACGAGGCCCGTCTTGGCAGGGAGGATCGGGTGGAGAAAATTCTGCAGGACGTCGTCGAGGGGGCTCCCGACACCCCGGCTTTGGCGGAGGCTTTCCAGGAATTGGCGAAAATCCGTCTCAAGCAGGGGCGTCCGAATGAGGCTCTTGAACTCCTGCCTGCCACGGATGCCTCCGCGCCGGCCGATTTCCTTCGGGGGTTGGCCCTGTCGGCCCTGCGCGATCCGCTCGGTGCTTCCGCCCACTTCCTCTCCGCAGCTTCCGAGGATTCCCTGGCCGAGGTGGCATTGTATAATGCCGCTGTCTGCGATCTTTTTTCCGGAGGCTCCGAGTCCCAGGGATTTCGTCTGTTGCAGGAACGATTCCCCGCCAGTGCCCGTCTCGATGAGTTGAGGCTCCGGCAGGCCTACGAACTTGTCAGACAAAATGATGCTTCCGGGCCCGCTGTCTTCGAGGCCCTGTCCCAAACGGGGGGCCGCCGACTTGCCTCGGCCGCAAACCTTGCGCTGGCGGAGTGGGAGTATGCGCACAATGACCGTTCGAGCGCCCTCGCACACCTCCGGCGCATCTCCACCTCGGAGCCGGACGCAAAGGATGCGCAAGCGGATGCGCTTTCGGTGTTTTTGCTCGATGATGGGAGATCCGACGAAGCGGCGATTTCGGCGGCAAAAAGTTTTTTGGCCTCTCACGAGGGAGCTTCCGCCGAGCCGGAAGTGATGCTCAAGCTTGGGGAGTTGCTTTATCGGAAGGGGGATTTTTCCGGAGCCCGGGTCCAGTTGGAGTCCCTTGCAAAGAGGTATCCCGGGACGCCCATGGAGGCTCACGCCCTGTTTCTGGCAGCCCAGTCGGCGGCCCGCCTCCAGACAGCCTCCTCGGTCAACGATGCCATGCTCCTCTTTGAGGAAGTCGCTTCCTCCTCCGGCCCTCTTGCCCTGCGCGCGAGGTTCGAGCAGGCGGTCCTGCAGAATGTGATCGGAAAGCCCGGAGAGGCGGTTGTGATCCTGGACCGAATCATCGCCTCGGACGCTTCGCCGGAGATGAAGGCGGCCGCTCTGATTGAAAAAGGAAAAACCTTTTATGGACTCGGTCCCGACAACCCCAAATCCTACCAGGACGCCATCGCGGTCTGGCGGCAGGTCGTCGCCGCGCCGGATTCCTCCCCGGTCTTGAGGAACCAGGCTCTTGCCCGCATTGGGTCCGCGTATGAGAATCTCGGAGATTCCGACTCCGCTCTGGCGGCCTACCATGATGTCTTGAAGGAAGGCAAAGACGCTCCCCTGGACTATTTTTGGTTTTACAAGGCGGGTTTTGCGGCGGCGCGCCTTCTGGAATCCTCCAAACGCTGGGATCAAGCGATCAGGGTCTATGAGATGATCGCGGCGGCTGGCGGCCCGCGAAGCGGGGAGGCCGCCGAACGGATCAACAAAATCCGACTGGAAAACTTCCTATGGGATGAGGCCCCCGCAAGTTGAAAGTTTGTGGAATCACTTGCGCGGCGGGGGAGATCGCGCAAAGATAACCCATCATGAACACGGGACCCGGAACGGCTGGCAACGTGATCGCTGCCCTTTGCAGTTTCTTTTTCCCCGGTCTGGGGCAATTGATCCAGGGGCGCATGGGCTCCGCCCTCCTTTTTTTTCTTCTCGCAGGCGGCGTCTGGCTGGTCAGTTTTGGCACATTGGGCTGGATCGTCCACATCTGGGCCTGCATTAACGCCGCGCTGTGGAAACAGGGTTAAAGGGATGTTTTTGCGGGACTATCATCCGGTTTTTTTTCTGTCGGGAGTTTGCGCGGTCTTCCTGGGTGGGTGGGCCTGCGCGCAGGAAGCCGACCTGTTGCTTCCCGAGGAATTCCATGTTCCGGAACCTCTTCGTCTGAGTGCGGAACACGAACGACGCGCTGAATGCGCATCGAGGTATATGGAGGCACTCTTCGAGGAGGAGTCCCGCGGACCCGACCAGGCCCTGTCCATCAAGAAGAGGGTTTTGGATCTCGATCCTGGATTCACCGATCTTTCCATGGATGTGGCCCGCCAATATCTGCGGATTGGCGAGATTTCGGAAGCGATCAGTGTCCTGAAGGATGCGGCCAAGGCCTCTCCGAAAAAATCCGAGCCCCTCGTGGCGTTGTCCGGTATTTATCTTCGGCAGTTGCAAAAGCCCGATCTGGCCGAAAAATATGCCAACCAGGCCGTGTGGGCGACCCCGGACGACTCGATCCCCTACCAGATGCTCCATGAAATCTATCGGACGACTTCCCAGCCCCAGAAGATGGAGACGCTGTTCACACGGATTGCGAAGAGGCCATCGCGGAGTGCCGACTTCTGGCTCGATCTCGCCGAGTTGCGCCTGCGGGATTCCCGCCGGGAAACCGGGGAAACTTCAAAGATTGTCGAGATGTTGGAGAGTGCGCAGAACTTCGCGGGGGATCGGGCGGAAATTCTGGCGCGGATCGGGAATGCCTTTCTGCTATGCGGTCTGCCCGGACGCGCAATTCCCCTTTACCAACTGGCCCTTGTCCTCCAGCCGGACATGGAGGGGATCCGGGAAAAACTGGCCGTATTTCTTATTCAGACCGGAGAAATCCCGGAGGCCATCAATGTGCTCGAGGCTCTCGTAAAGAAGGATCCCCTGAATTTTCGGGCCTACGATCAACTGACGGAATTGTATGTGCAAACCAACGAGATTCCGAAGGCGGTCGCCAGTCTCGGACAATCCGTGCTTGTTGCGCCCGCCGACCCCCGCCGTTATACGAATCTCATCCAACTCAGCCTGCGCGCCGGGGATGCGGATTCGGCGGTCCTCCATGCGGAGGAAGCGGGAAAAGTTTTCCCCCGGCTTCTGGAGTTTGCATTTTTCAAGGCTCTTGCGCTGACAGAATCCGGACGCTACGAAGAGGCGGTCCGCCTCTTTGAAAGTGTCGAGGTGGAGGCTGCGATCTCGCGTCCGGAAATTCTCAACAGCGATTTTTATTTCAGCTACGGACGATCTGCCGAGCAGGCCGGGCGACTGGCGAAAGCGGAGGAAGCCCTGCGCAAATCCATTGAGAGGGATCCCGCAAACTCGGCGCGGGCCTGCAACTACCTCGGATACCTGTGGGCGGAGCGCGGGGAAAATCTGGAGGAGGCGGAAACCTTGATCCGGAGCGCGGTGGATTCCGAGCCGGACAACGGTGCCTATCTCGACAGCCTCGGCTGGGTTTACTTCAAGAAGGGTCTGCATGAGCAGGCCTTCAAGGCACTCACGCGCGCTGTCGAACTTTTGAAAACCGAGGATGCGATCGTTCTCGATCATCTCGGGGATGTCTGCGAAAAACTCGGAAAATTTTCCGAGGCCGTGTGTCACTGGCAGCGGGCGCTTCTCCTGGAGCCGAAGAATGCGACCATCGCGGCGAAGCTGGATGCGCGCGCATCTGAGATTGCCCGCAAGCCGGATGCGCCGGCAAAGCCCGGCTCCCTGCCGTAGCAAACGGCATCCCCAAACATCGGAGGGGAGAGGGCGTCCGCTACTTCACAAACTCGATGTTTTTGACGGGCGGGATCAAATGGTTTTCGGCGGCTTCACCGAGGAAGCGGGTGATGGCCGTGCGTCCGGTATCGCCGTAGTCGAGTGTGTAGTCATTGACATACATTCCGATAAATTTGTCAGCGAGCGGGATATCCATCCCCCGGGCATGTGCCATGCTGTGTTCGACGCCGGCCTTCCGGTTTTCCAGCCCGAAGCGGATGCTTTCGCGGAGGATGTCGGAGAGCTCGGAACGCACATCGGGCGGGATGTCTTTGCGAATGACATTGCCTCCGAGGGGCAGGGGAAGTCCGGTTGTGGATTTCCACCAGGCGCCGAGGTCGCGCACGAGATGGAATCCCTCCCGTTCGTAGGTGAGTTGTCCTTCATGGATGATGAGTCCGACATCGGCGGTTCCCCTGCGAACCGCATCAAAGATTTCATCGAAGGGCAGGATCACATGTTGGAAGCCGGCTCCAAGGTAGAGTTGTGCGGCGAGAAACGCGCTCGTCATCCTCCCCGGTATGGCGATTGTTTTTCCGCGCAGCCACGTCCGCCGGGCCTCGTCATCGGCCAGGTCGCCGACGCCCTGCTCCCGGGTGATGAACATTGGTCCGTAGCCGTCTCCCATGCTGGCACCGCTTGGCAGGGGGGCGTAATGATCCAAAACATGCGCGAGAGCATGGATCGAGACGGCCGTGATGTGGAGTTCCCCCCGCGTGGCTCTCTCATTCAGGGTCTGGATGTCCTGAAGGATGTGCTCAAACCGGTAGCCCCGGAGATCAATCTTCCCGGTCGCCATGGCGTAGAACATAAAGGCATCGTCGGGATCCGGTGAGTGGCCGAGCGTAAGCGTTGTGGATTTCCAGTTTGTCATAAGCCCCAGAGGAAAGCAGGTCCGGAGGCTTCTTTCCAGAGGGATGTCAGGGCTTTCCCATTTCTGTCAATTGTCCGCTGAGCTCATCACGCTGGGCTTTCAATTTTTCGATGGATCTCGTGGCTCTTTTGACCTCCTGGGGTTCCTGAGAGCCGCCGGACCGCTGGGATTGCGTCTGTAGGGCATCCTGTTTTTCGCGGATTTCGTTGTTCAATTTACGGATCGAATCGGTCAGTTCCCCGATTTTTTTTGTTTCGGCTGTTGGGGCGGGTTCGTTGGTCGGAACGATTCCACTCAAAGGAGGCTCGTCGGGAAGGCTCGCTTCCGCCACGGCGGGCACCAGCGTGGCTTCTTCCGTCTGCGACGTGGGCTCCTCCCGGTTGGACGCCTCGTAGGTGGATGCAAAAAAGGATCGGTTTTTGCGAAATTCCAGCTTTCCGTGCCGAACGACATAATCCCCGCCATCCTCTCGGACGAAATCGAGGGCGTCTCCCGCCTGGATCCCTTGAATGCCGTGGTCGGTGATGACTTGAAAATCGGCGGTTGCAAAAACCACACGCGCCAGGACCGGCTTGGCCGGGGGGGGCGTCGGAACCGGATCGAATATTTCATTGGGGATCGGCACCACGCTGATCGGCGGAGCCATGGGAACTGGAGGGACAATAACCGGCGGCGCGGCCTGTGGCTCCGGCGCGGGCTTGCAGCCGCCCAAGATCAGTGACGCCCCGCATCCCCAGAAAAGGCCGAGAAGTTGGAAGGCCCGGAGAGCCTGGCCTCTCAAGGTGGATCCGCAGAGTTTCATTCCCGTGCATCATAGCACTCCGGTCAATCCATGTGTCGAAAATGGCCGTCGGGCCTCGGAGGGTCCATCGCAGTCGGGAAAACTTGCACAAGCCCTGGTGGCAGCGGAGTGGGTTGTGTGAGGGGGTGGCAGCGCGTACGGGATTCGAACCCGTGCACCAGCCTTGAGAGGGCTGTGTCCTAACCCCTAGACGAACGCGCCAGCTTGGGAAGTGGCAACCTTATCACTTGGCAGGTGACTGGCAAGAGTGGAAAGTGGGGGCATGAATCTCTACATCAAAACCTGGTGCCCCTGGTGTCTCGAGGCGATGGACTGGCTGGGAGAGCGGGGGCTTGCGTTTACTCCGATCGATGTGCTTGCGGATGCCGCGGCTTTTGCCCACATGCGGAGAATTTCCTCCCAGACCCTGACCCCGACACTCGAGATGCCCGATGGTGCGGTGCTTGCAGATTTTGACGTGTCGCAACTTGAACAATTTTTGCAGGAGAGAACCGGAGGATGATTTCCCATGACCATTGCCCAAACGATTGATCACACCCTTCTGCGCCCGGATGCCACTCGTGCGCAGATTCTCAACCTTTGTGCCGAGGCCAGGGAATTCGGGTTCTACAGTGTCTGCGTGAACAGTTCCTGGGTGGAGGTCGCGGCCGATGCCCTGAGAGGTTCTGGCGTGCGTGTGGCGGCGGTCACAGGATTTCCGTTGGGGGCGATGGACAGCCGGGCAAAAGCCTTCGAAACCCGTTGGGCGGTGGAATGCGGGGCGGACGAGATTGACACCGTCCTTGCGGTGGGTCGCCTGAAGTCCGGGGAGACAGATGTCGTGCTGAGTGATCTTCGCGGCGTGGTGGAAGCCGCCGGGAAGGCGAAGGTCAAGGTCATCTTTGAGACCTGCCTGTTGACGGACGAAGAGAAACGACTGGCCTGTCGAATCGCCTGCGAAGCAGGAGCCGCCTTTGTCAAAACATCCACCGGATTCAGCACGGGGGGCGCCACGATTTCGGATGTCAAACTCCTGGCAGCGGAGGTTCTCGGGAAGTGCCTTGTGAAAGCGTCGGGGGGAATTCGCTCCGTTGAGACCGCTCTCGCCATGCTGGAGGCCGGCGCCTCACGGCTGGGCACATCGAACGGGATTGCCATCGTTCAGGGCACATCATCCGGACAGGGATACTGAGAACCTGTGAAATAAGTGCCAGCCACCAGCTTGCGGCGGAAAAACGGTGTCCTGCCGCGTTGCGGTTCGGTCACGTATCTCAGGGGATAGGCACCCTCACCGTGCCTTGCAGTCCGCCATTTTCTCTTGCAATCCGTCAGCCATCACTTTTTTCACAAGTTCTGAGCCCCTTCCGCCCGGGCTCGTTCCGGCGGTGCTTCGCCGCGTGACAAACCTCGGAATCCGGCGATACTTCCGGCATGCAAGCGTTGAGTTTGTTGGGAGTGGCACTTGGGTTGGCGAGTCTGGCCGGGATCAATCTGTATTTGACGGTGTTTGTGACAGGGCTGGCGATCCGGATGGATTGGGTGGCACTTTCTCCGGCGTTGCAGGATCTCTCGGTTCTTGGGGATCCGATTGTTCTCGGGGTGGCGGGGGTTTTGTATGTGATCGAATGCTTTGCGGACAAAATTCCGTGGGTGGATACGGCATGGGATTCGGTGCACACATTCATTCGTCCCGTGGGGGCCGCCGCGCTTGCCGTGGCGACGCTTGGGGAGGCGCATCCGGTCTTTGAAATCGTGGCGGCCTTGTTGGCGGGCGGGGTCGCATTGACGGCACATGTGGCGAAGGCGGGGACGCGCCTTGTGGCCAACGCCTCGCCGGAGCCCTTTTCCAATGTGGGGTTGAGCCTTGCCGAGGATGGAGTGGTTGTTGCGGGACTGGGCCTCCTTGCGTGGAATCCGATCGTGGCATTGATCGTCGTGCTTGTGTTTACGGGTGCGGTGCTCCTGATGTTGCCGAAACTTTTGCGGGGGATACGCGCCAAGCTCTGGCTGGCGTGGAGGAAGTTGAATTATCCGCCGAATGATGCCCTGACAACAGTGGCCGGGCAGCGGATTCCGAGGCGTTGCGAGTTACTGCTCCGGAGATCGCATGCCAGCACGTCCGTCATCGAATGCGCGGCACCCTGTCTCAGCGGAGGCGGTCCCCGTCTGGATGCCAACCAGAAGGGGTGGCTTGTCTCCCTGAAGGACGAGCCCACGCTCCTGTTTTTTGTCGCCACGGGCCTTTTTGGCGGAACGGTTCTTGAGATGGACATCGCGGGAGCGACCATTTTGCACCGTGCGGGTTTCCTTTGCGACACGATGGAAGTCACCCACAAATCCGGGACACCCAAACACCAATTTTTGTTTGAGCGGGGACTGACGAAGGTGGCGGAGAGCCTGGCAGGCCAGTTCCGGGCGAGGGCGGCAGAATTGGTTGCAGAGGTTGCCTGAAATTGCTTGCCGGGGTTTTCCCGCACCCGATAGGCTCTCCTGATGAAAATTCTGGTGACCGGCGGCGCCGGATTTATCGGCACTCATATCTGCCGCAGATTGCTGTCGGAGGGACATGAGGTGACCCTCATTGATGATTTCAATGATTACTACGATCCCGCCATCAAACGCGCAAATGTGGCGACTTTGGGCGGCGTGGCGAAGGTGGTGGAGGGAGACATACGGGATCGGGATCGGATCCAGAGTCTGTTTGCGGATGGAAAATTTGAGGGAGTCATCCACATAGCGGCCCGGGCGGGCGTCCGGCCCTCGGTGAAGGATCCCCAACTCTACATTGATACAAATATCACAGGCACGCACCACCTGCTCGAAGCCGCCCGGCAACAGGGGGTGGGCCGCTTTCTTTTTGCCTCGAGTTCTTCGGTCTATGGACTCGCGAAGACGGTGCCCTTTTCCGAGGACCTCGCGCTTCCGCAGACGCTCAGCCCGTATGCCGCAACGAAACTGGCGGGCGAGCACCTTTGCGGGAACTACGCCCATCTCTTCGGCCTGCGCGTGGTTTGCCTCCGGTTTTTCACCGTCTATGGTCCGGGACAGCGTCCGGATCTGGCCATCCACAAATTCACCGACGCAATCCATCATGGGCGGCCGATTCCGCAATACGGCGATGGCTCGACCCGCCGGGACTATACGTATATTGACGACATTGTTCAGGGGGTCATGGGAGCCCTGCGCTATGAGGGGCCGTTGTTCGACATTTTCAATCTTGGGGAAAACCAAACGATCACGCTCACCGAACTCATCCAGGAGATTGAGAATGCGCTTGGCCGAAAGGCGATGATCGAGCGACTGCCCGAGCAACAAGGGGACATGCCCCTGACCTGTGCGGACATCACAAAAGCCCGTGCGCTTCTTGGTTACAATCCGCAGACAAAAATCGCCGAAGGCATCCCGAAATTTGTGACATGGTATCTCAACAAATCCCAAAAATGACAGTCCCCGAAATCGCAAGCACGCTGGTCAGGATCCCGAGCGTCAATCCGGATGGAGATCCGGGAACGGACAAAATCTGTGAAGCGCGGTGCGCGGAGTGGCTTGCGGAGTTTTTGTCCGCCCTCGGTGCGAAGGCCGAGTTGCGCGAGGTGTTCCCCGGTCGCCCGAATATCGTCGCCCGGTTCCCGTCCGATCGTCCCGGCAAGCCGCGGATCCTTTTCGCTCCGCACACGGATACGGTGAGCGTGACCGGCATGACGATTGATCCGTTCTCGGGAGAAATCCGCGCGGGGCGTCTGCATGGGCGTGGTGCCTCGGACACGAAGGGTCCGATGGCATCCATGTTATGGGCCTTGCGGGAGGCGTTGCCGATGATCCCCTCCCTGCCTTATGAGATTTGGTTTGCGGGCCTGATGGGTGAGGAGGCCGGCCAGCATGGCGCGAAGGCGCTCGCCGCGCAGGAAGAGTTTGCCTTTGTGATCGCCGGAGAGCCGACGGGGTTGGATGTGGTGCATGCCCACAAGGGATCCGTGTGGATGACCCTCGAGACGACCGGTGTGGCGGTTCATGGCTCGTTGCCGCATACCGGGGTGAATGCCATTTACAAAATGTGCGATGCCCTCGAGGTGATCCGTCGCGAGGTGATTCCCTCCTTCGGCGAACTGCACAATCCCGTTCTTGGACATCCGACCGCCAGCGTGGGAACTGTCGCGGGCGGATCCAAAACCAACATCGTTGCGGACTCCTGTCGGGCCACCGTCGATCTCCGTACCATCCCCGGGCAGGATCTGTCCGGAGTCGAGGCGATGATCCGTGCCAAGGTCCCGGACATCCAGATCTCCTCGATCTGCTCGCTCCCCCTGCAAACCGACCCCGCCCATCCACTCATTCAGAAACTGCAAATGTGTGGATCCGCCCTTGTCGGGGCGCCGTGGTTCTGTGATGCGGCGGTCTTTGCGGCCAGGGGGTGTCCGGCGATTGCCCTGGGTCCGGGATCGCTCGCGCAGGCCCATACTTGCGATGAATTCATTTCCCTGGAGGATCTGGAAAAAGGGGGCGACTTTTTCCTGCGCTTCCTGCACTCGCTGGGGTCCGCCGGATAGAAGGCTCTCCGATTTCTGGGATGGACATTCCCGCATGAACAACAAAAACCGAAGTCCTGTCGATGCCGGGGCGACGCCTTCAGGAAATGGGTGGCGCGCGAAGCTCCCGACTTCTTTCGCTACCCGGAGTCCATGAATCAAAAAACCGGTCTTTTCGTCATGCCGGACGGGCGGAGCGTCTTTCCTGTCTTCGCGCTCGTCAGTTCGTTGTTCCTGCTCTGGGGGTTTTGCAACGGCATGATTGACGTGATGGACAAACATTTCCAGAAGGAACTCCATCTTACGCTGGCACAATCCGCCTGGGTGCAATTCGCGCACTACCTCGGCTACTTCCTGATGGCGATGCCCGCCGGCTGGCTGGCTGAAAAGTTGGGTTACAAGGGGGGAATCATTGCCGGATTGCTGATGGTGGGGGCGGGAGGTTTTTGGTTTATTCCCGCCACGAAGATCGCCACGTTCCCGGCCTTCCTGCTCGGGGTCTGTGTCATTGCCTCGGGGCTGACCTTTTTGGAGACGGTGGCAAATCCCTATACGACCGTCCTTGGTGCCCGGGAATTCGCCGCCACGCGGATCAATCTCGCGCAGTCCTGCAACGGCATCGGATGGATTTTCGGGCCCATCGCCGGCGCGCAATTTTTCTACAACCAGGATGCCTCGGGACAAAGCACGGGAGCGGAAACCCTCTGGATACCCTATGCCGCTGTCGGAACCGTGGTGCTCGTGCTGGCGGTGATCTTCCTTTTTGCCAAGTTGCCGGACATCCAGTCCAAGGAGGAGTTTTCCCTCGACGATGCGGACCAAGGGGGTGGTTGTGCGCCCATCGGGAACAGGGGAGTCATCCTTGGCATGGTCTGGCTGAACCTCGTCGTGCTGGCCGCCTCCATCGGCATGATCATTTCCGCGATCGTCGCGATTCCGAGTATTGGGATCGCCTTGGGGCTGACAGACAACCAGGCGTTGCTCTTTGCGGCGGGTTTCCTGCTGGTGGCGGGCACGGTGGTACTACTGGCCGGAGGAAACAAGATCACCAACCACAGCATCTGGGCGCATCCGCATTTTTCGGGCGCGACGCTGGCACAATTTTTCTATGTGGCGGCCCAGAGCGGGATCTTTGCCTACTTCATCAATTACATGACATCGCAGATTCCGCCGGTGCCGGAATCCTGGAAGAGCGGAATGTTATCCACGTGGTTTGAGGCGCACGCAAACGGCGTGCTTGGCTTGACCGACAAAGGGGCCTCCACGCTGGCTTCGCTCGGCTTTTTCTGCTTCCTGGCCGGACGCTTCATTGGGGCGGGGCTCTTGAAAAAGTTTCCCGCCAGCAAGGTGCTTGCCGTATTTGCGGCATGGGCTTTCGTTTGCAGCCTGCTGATCTTTTTGAAGCTCGGCTGGATTTCTGCGATCGCCCTCTTCCTGACTTACTTTTTCATGTCGATCATGTTTCCGACGATTTTTTCGCTCGGCATTCACGGGCTCGGCGGACGGGCGAAGAAGGCCTCCTCCTTCATCGTCATGGCGATCATGGGGGGAGCGATCATGCCCAAGTTCATGGGACACATCGGGGATGCCTACGGGATGTCTGCGGCCTTCATCATGCCTTTGGCCTGCTTCTTTTTTGTCGGCATCTATGCGTTGTTGTGGCCGAAATTCACCGGGTCTCAAGGGAGCGCACCGGTGTCTTAAAAGCCCCCCTCGTCCGCACGCAGGGCTTCGATCTGGCGCACGATGTCCGTCTCGGTGATGTCGCTCGAAACAAAGGCCTCGCCGGGCTTCCGCAAAAGGACAAAGCGAATGCGCCCGCTGTGGAATTTTTTGTCCTTCCGCAATGCGGAGAGAATGTCTTCGGTCCTGATCTCTGGCGGCAGGGTTTGGGGAAGTTGGTGGTCGTCGAGGGCGGAGAGGATGCGCGCGCAATCCCTCGGGTCGAGGCCCGCCTTCTCGACAGAGAGGCGGCAGGCGGCCACGAGCCCGAGCGAAATGGCCTCCCCGTGAAGGTAGCGCCCGTATCCGGCGGCATTTTCGATGCCGTGTCCGATGGTATGGCCGAAGTTCAAAAGCGCACGGACACCCTTGGTCTCGAATTCGTCCTCCGCGACAATGGCCGCCTTGATCGCCACATTCCGGGCGATGAGGGAGGGAAGATCCCGCAAAGCCTCCAGCAGGGAGAAATCGCGAATCGCGGCATGTTTGATGACCTCGGCAAAGCCCTCGTGGAATTCCCGCACGGGGAGGGTTGTCAGCGTCCCGGTATCCGCGATCACCAGGCGAGGTTGGTGGAAGGCTCCAATCAAATTTTTTCCACCCGAGCCATTGACGCCGGTCTTGCCGCCCACCGAGCTGTCAACCTGCGAAACGATTGTGGTGGGGAGTCCGATGTAGGGGATGCCGCGATAATAAATGGCCGCCACAAACCCCGCCAGATCGCCGACAACCCCGCCACCGAGAGCCAGCACAGCCGATGTCCGGTCGAGGCCTGCGGAAATCATCTGCTCGCAAAGGGACGAGGCCACTTCAAGACTCTTTGCCGTTTCACCGGCCGACACGACAAGTGCCACGACATCGAAACCCGCAGCCTTCAGAGAGTCCGAAACCCGCCCGGCATAGTGGGGGGCGACGTTGCTGTCCGTGATCAGGGCGCAACGCCCGGGGGTGAGCACGCCGGATGCCAGCGCGCCCGCCTGATCCAAAAGACCGGGACCGACATGCACGTCATACGGAGAGCGTTGGAGCGGGACGGAAACAATCATCGCAGAAAATCCTGCCTGATCCGCCGCGCGGAGTCGAATCGGAATTCCCGGTTCTTTAGTCCTCGAGGGGCGGGAGCCCTTTTGATATGTGGAAATGTTCGGTCGAGGCGGATTTCGGGAGGGGAAACCAGGCGATCAGCGGGAGGTTGAGCAAGAGAAGGAGTCCGGCAAAGACGGTGGCCTGCGGGATGCCGACGTGCAGTGCCACCCAGCCATTCCACGCACTCCCGAGTCCCATGCTCCCCTGAAAAAACACCAGGTAAAATGCCAGGGCCCGGCCCCGCAGGACGGCGGGAACCGAAACCTGAACGGCTACATTGAACTGGATCAAGACCGCCACCCAGGCCATTCCCCCCAGGAAGAGGGCGCAGAATACGACAGGAAAAAGCTGAACCGTTCCGAGGCAGAAAAGGACGAGGGCGAACAGGCTGGTCGCCAGTCCGATGATGCGGTCGGAATGCCATCGGGTCCTCAGCCCGGGAATCAATCCCCCACTCACGATCGAGCCCAAGCCGAAGGCGCCCAGGAGAAGTCCATAGCCCAGAGGGCCGGTCTTCAGACTTTCGCGGGCGATCAGTGGAAGGGTCGCCCAGACGACGCTGGCCGCAAAGGCAAATGCCGAAACCCGCAGGAGAGGGGGCCGCATGATCGGTGACGTAAATGCATAGACAAACCCCTCGTGCAAGGCCTTGAAGACCGCTTTGTTTGGACGTTCGACAGGTGGACGTTTCCAGGAAACCAGCACGAACACCGTTCCGAGGAAGGAAATCGCATTGAGAAAAAAGACAACAGCCGGTCCGGCGGCGGCGACAAGCAGTCCGCCAATCGCCGGGCCGATGGACCGCGCGCTGTTGAAACTCATGCTATTGAGGGAAACTGCGGCGGCGACCTGGTCGGAGGGCACCATTTCCTGGATTTGCGACTGCCAGGCCGGCAGGTTCAACGCATTGAAAAATCCCAGGCAAAAAGTCAGGGAGAGGAGAAGAGCCGGAGAGATGTGCCCCGACACCGTGAAGATCCCAAGACTCCCAGCGGCAAGCATCATGCCCAGTTGTGTGACGATCAAAATCCGCCGCCGCTCCACCAGATCCGCCAACACGCCGCCGGGGATACCCGCGAAGAATGTCGGCAAAAAGATGCACGCCGGCACCAAACCAACCAAAAACGGGGAGGTGGTCATCGAGGTCATCAGCCAGGCCGTGCCGACACTGTGCATGAGGGTGCCGACATTGGAAAAGACCGTGGCAATCCACAGTGCCCGAAACACCGGATTTTCCAGTGGACGGATCAGAGGTTGAAAGTAACCCGCCTTCACCGGCGGATGTCGCCCGCGGAGGCGTTCGGTGTGGGGGGAGGGATCCGGGAGAGGGGATTTGGGGTTCATTCGTAAAAATCACCCCCCGAAGACAACCGCCGTGTTTGGGCGACTCCGCCGTGTTTTGTCCGATAGTCTCCAGGCGTCACGCCTGTGATTTCGCGGAAACGGCGGTTGAAATTGGCAAGGGTTCCGAAGCCGCTGGTGAAGGCGATTTCGGCGATCGGGCGGTCATTGTCGAGGAGGCTTCCGCAGGCCCGGGCGATGCGGACTTCGTTGACGTAGCGCCGGAAGGGACGTCCGGTTTTTTCGCGGAAAAACCGACAGAACGCCTGTGGCGACAAGCCGCAGGTGGCCGCCGCCTGGGCCTGGGTCATTTCCGGTTCGTCGGCGTGGGCCTCGAGCCAAACGAGCAATTTTTGGAGGCGGGGATCCGGCCTGGCTTCTGGGAAGGCCGAGGGGTTTAGAATGTGCGTCTTGCGGCAAATGGCGAGACGATCAAGGATCTCCAGCCACAGGGCGAGTCGGAGCCCCCGCGAGGCGGCGGCTTCGGCCTCATGGAATTTCTTTTGAATGTCCTGGGTTTCGCGCGGGTCAAAGCGAAGTCCCCGGTGGGATTTGCGCAGAAGTTCGGCGATGCGGCGCATTTCCGGCAATTGCCAAAAGGGTTTGCCCCAGATCTCGGGAAGAAAGTGGCCAACGAGCCACTGGGCCCCTTGACGCCGGGCGGGAAACGAACCAAAGGCGTGGGGGATATTCGGTCCAATGAGGCAAAGATCGCCGTCGGAGAACGGTTCCATCGAGTGCCCGACATACCGGACGCCGCTTCCCTTTTCCACGCAGATCAATTCGATTTCCGGGTGGAAGTGCCAATGGAAATCCACGCAGGCTTTCCGAAAGGACTTTACACGGAGCGCACTCCGGCGGGTGTCTGGCAGTGCCTCGATGAGGGGATTGGCAAAAAACATTTTTGGAGACTTGGTGCCCTCCGTCTTGTGCCCCGGCGCAACCCGCTCCGTCTGGTTCGTGGTCGGTCGAGGCGGACGACACGGAGGTCGTCCCTCCAGAAGAGGCGGGCCGGTTTGTGCGCTGGAGGGACCCGCTCCGTCTGGTCCGCGACGAGCGGTGAGGAAGGCATGAAGACCCTCGTTTCTGGCAACTTTACGGCGCATCGTGTTAATTGCGTATCAGAACTTCGCAATCTGGTAGAAGACAAAACCAAAGGCGGAGGGTATTATGCACGCCAACATGGACAACTCCCGGCCACCGGTTGTTTTGGCGGCTGTCGCGCATCCGGACGACATTGAATTCCTTTTTGCAGGCACCCTTTTGCTTCTGAAGGATGCGGGGTGCGACGTCCATTTTTGGAATCTGGCCAACGGGTGTCTGGGATCCCTGGTGCATCCTCCGGAAGAACTGGCGCGTCTCCGTCTGGCGGAAGCCGGGGAATCCGCGCGGCTGGCGGGCGCCACGCTGCATCCGCCGCTTTTCGATGATCTGGCCGTTTTTTACGATGCGCCCTCGCTGGCCCGGGTCGCCTCGGTCGTGCGTGCCGTCCGCCCGCAAATCCTCCTGACCCATTCGATGCAGGATTACATGGAGGATCACCAGAATGTTGCGCGCCTGATTGTGAGTGCTGCGTTTTCCCGTGGAATGCCTGGATACCGCACGGATCCCCCGGAAGCTGCCGCATCGGATCCCCTGCGAATTTATCATGCGGCGCCCCACGGATTGCATAATGGGATGGGGGAGCCGTTCGTTGCGGATTTTCTGGTTGATATTGCCAGCGTGATTGAGACCAAGGAACGCCTGCTGGGATGTCACCGCAGTCAGAAGGACTGGCTGGAAGCCACCCAGGGGATGGGTGCCTATACCATGGAAATGCGGGAAATGGGACGTCAGCAGGCCGGGGTGGGTAGGAATCTGGAACTGGCCGAGGGCTGGCGTCGCCATCTGCACCTCGGCTTTTGTCCGCCGGATTTCGATCCGCTTCCCCGAACCCTTCCGTCTTTTATTCAAAACCTCAACCTCAGATAAGACCATGCCAAGACCAATCAGCAAACTTGCCGAAGGGTGGTGGGACTACACCACGCTGGAATCCGAAATCCTCGAAGATGCCGCCCGTCTGACCCCGAAGGATCTCCAACAACTCGGGCGCCCGGGATTTACCGTCAAATTTTACGACACGGTCCAGGAATTTTATTCCGCGCAGGCCCTTGAATACATTGACGCCTGGAAGCAGTCCACGCCGGACAACCCCGCAGGCATCTGTGGGCCGATCGGACCCACGGAACAGCTTCCGATCGTCGCCCTGATGGTCAATGCGCTCGGCCTCGACCTCAAAAAACAGGCGGCCCATTTCTGGGGGATGGACGAGTGGCTGGAAGGTGGGAAGCCTGTGACGGTCGGGCATCCGCTCTCCTTTGCGCGTTGTGACAACGAACTCTGCTTCGATCGGATCTGCCCCTCCCTGGCCATGCCAGAGGAAAACAAGCACTTTCCCACGGGAGACCTCGACGCCTACAGCCGCAGCTATGATTCCGTCCGCTGCGTGGTCATGCAGGGTGGACAGGGGGAAATCAAACACTGGGCCTTCAATGATCCGCTGCCGCGCACCGGGGAGTTCCAAGACGCCCCACCCACGGCCGAAAAATACCGGGAGCTCGGCACGCGCATCGTGAAACTTCATCCTGTAACCATCGTGCAAAACGCCAGAACCTCCGGCGGTGGCAATGTCCACCTTGTCCCCACCCACGCCTGCACCGTGGGTCCAAAGGAGACCTGGAAGGCCGAAAAGGTAAGCATCTGGCATCCGGGACATCATGACAATCCGTTTGGAATTCGTCTGACCAGTCTCATGATTTCCAAAGGCATCACAGATGCCTCAGTCCCCATGTCGCTCCTTGCCGACCATCCGCAGGTCCAATTCAACTACCTGCGCCCCGGCTTGGGCTCCGCTCAAATCGAAATGCATTGACCCCAATCAAAAGAGGTGCCACGCGCTTGGGGCGGATGACAAGTCGCCCCTCCGGAAATCATGCCGCGCCCTGGAGGGACCAGCTCCGTCTGGTCCGTGGCGGTCGGTGCGGATGAACCCAACCCGAGGCGGACGAC
>JACSRU010000034.1 GCA_014879575.1 Chthoniobacterales bacterium
CCTTCGGACTGGGCTATTGAATCATGCGCCTTTGGCGCAGGGCATCTCGTTTTTGCACTTATTGGAGAGACGCCCCTTTTCCGCAATGGGGGAGAATTTTGATTCAAATCCCACGGCGGCCTGTATAGAGTCCGTTCGTTATGAGTACCCCCGACCGGGTCGTGAAGACCAAAATTCCCGCAAGAATCATCGTTTCCTCCACACTGATCGGCCTCTTTGTGATCGGCTTCATCATCGTGGCTGTCTGGCAGAGCGGGCGGGGGATCGTGGATGCCCGGCAAAGGGGGACCATTATTTCGAAGGAATTCCGTCAAACCGCGACGGAGGATCGGGAGATCACAATTTCTCGAACCGGTGCCTTGGTCGCCAAGGATGCCACCGGGGAATACCTTCTCACCGTCCGGGTTCCACAACGGGGCGAACCGCCCAAAACCTACACCGTCTGGCTGAATGACCGGCAGTGGTTCGAGTCTTTAAGCGTCGGAGATCCGTTTGACGTCGGACCTTTTCTTGTGCCCTCCAAAAAATAGGCGGGGCGTCGGATCGTCCGCCCGCACCGGAGGGGAAAATTCCGACGGGTATTTTCAGCTTTTGGGAATTTAAGAAGTGCTCAGATCGTGGGCATGACGTTGCCTCCGCAGACCGGAATGCAGGCGCCCGTTTGCGGGGGAGGGAATTCAGGAGCAGACGGATGCCGGCCGCAGGGAGACGAGGGTCTCTTCGATGGGGACGGTTTGCCGTTTGCGGTCCAGAAAGAAACTCACCTCGCGATAGCCGATCTGGAGCAGGAGTTCCAGCGCGTCTTCAAAGCCATCCGCCACACGCGCCGGGCAGTGGGCGTCGGCCCCCAGCACGACGGGAATGTCGCGCGCGCGCATGAGCGCAAGCTGGCCAGGACCGGGGTTCATTTCCGGCAGGGCCTTGTTGAGGCCACTGGTGTTCAATTCCATGGCTACCCCGGTGGCGGCGATCCGGTCGAGGGCGCGCTCGATGAAGGGTTTGATGCGGGGAAAACTCCACTCTGCGGGAAATTCGTTCTTGATCAAATCCGGGTGGGCCAATGTGTCGAAAAGCCCGCTCTCGGCGGCCTGTGCCAGGTGTTCGTAGTAAAGCTGTTGATACAGAAAAACGTCTCCGGTAAAGTAGAGTTTCCGATAGTCCTTCACCTGATAATGCACGGAACCCAACACGTGATGAAACTTCGCACGGGCGTGGAGGCGTTCCAACCAGGGTTCGACCCCGGGGTAAAAGTCGCTCTCGATGCCGAGCCGCACATCCACGCGTCCCGCCCATTTCTGCCGGGCGTGTTCGACCATTGCGACGTAGTCGTCAAACTCTCCGGGAGCCATGCGGACATCCGCAGAAAAGCCGTCCGGCAGCGGACAATGGCAGGTGACGATCAGCCCGCTCAGACCGCGATTTTCCGCCGCTGCGGCATACTCGCCCGGCAACCCGACCGCATGTTTGCAGAGAGGCGTATGGCTGTGGGATTCATAGAACATGGACCCCATTCTTAACGCCGATTGCGAACGGCACAACATCCGTTTGCCCCGCAGCCCTTGCGCACTGGGAACGGATGGCGGAAAGGGCCTGCCTGGGCACAAAAAAAATCAGGGGCTCTCCACCAGACGGGCGAGATCCCTGGCGGTGCCCTTGATGACCACCATAAAGCACATGCCTTTTTCCTCGCGGATGGCGGCGGCGTATTTGTAGTCAAATTCCGTAAACTGCCAGGCTCCCTCGGGACGGATCTTGATCCCGAGCGGTGCCGGGTCAAAAACCAGAAAGAACATGAAATTTTCCGGGATGGCCAGAACGGCCACCGATTGGTTGTTCATTTTGAAAATGCGGGCGCCGACCGTCTCGAAGTCCGCGAATTTTGCCGGGACATGAAACCGGTCGAATCCTTTGAGAACAAACCAATCCTCGAGGTTCCCGGCCTTTCCTTCGACAGCTTCAAACTGTTGCACGCGAAGTTTTGCGCCTTCGGCGGCAATCGTCAGGGCTTCCTCGGGGAAGACCCCGGCCCTGCCGAGAAAATGCCAGGTCAGAAGGGCAATCAACAAAAGAGAGCCGATTCCCACAGCCAACATGGCGGGATCCCAAGGATTGAAACGCCGCTTGGTGCGGGCGGCGGAGATTTCAGCCGCCCGGGCATTTAAGCTGCCGAGAACATCGGGCGGAATGTCCACGGCGCCAAGAGCGGAAGCGGTGGCATTGTCGAGCGCGAGTTGGGCCTCATACTCGGCCTGAAGGGGGGGAGCCTTTTCCAGGGTCTCGAGGGCCTGGACAACCTTCCGGGAATCATTGGATCCGGGAAAATGTGTGACCAGATATTGGCGGGCGGTTTTCGGACTCATGGATCGGGAGTTGTCCGGGGCTGCAAGCGTTCGCGCGCGTCGCCAAGGGATTGCGCAAGTTTAGATTCCGATTTCTCGAGAAGTGCCGCGAGGTGTTCTCCTGAAAAAACCCGCAGGCAGAGAAGTGTGATCGCCGGACGGGAAGGATCCGGCAATTGGTGAAGAAAAAATGTGGCCCGCTCTGCGGGGGTCTCCGGGGAGGCCATACGTTCGGCCTTTGTCCCCTCACGGCAGAGAGTCGAGAAGAGCACGCGCTTGATGCGCTCGGCTTCCTGAAGATCATTCCGCTTGGAAATCGCATCCAGGGCACTGGAAACGAGAGCCGTGGCCGTCGCTTCCCGTCCGGTCAGCACCAGCGCAAATTTCCAGGCGTCCGGGAGAAAGGCCCAATCTTTGGGAAGCAAACTCATTACGTTTATGGCTATAGCGGTTCAAGGCCTTCGCCTCAAGCGGGGAATGAGATTTTGCAAACCCCGATATTGACTTGCCAAGCCGGGCACCTCCGGGCATTTGCAAGGCATGGAATTTCCGAATGTCACCGCAATCGCCAAGGCCAACATCTATTTCGAGGGCCGGGTCGTTTCGCATGCGATCATTTTCCCCGATGGTTCAAAGCGCACACTGGGGTTGATGTATCCCGGGACCTATCATTTCGCAACCGCCGTCGCCGAGCGGATGCAGATCATCGAGGGTCAATGCGCCATTGTCCTTGAGGGCGAAGAGATGTCCCATACGTTCCAAGCGGGTGAAGAGTTCCGCGTTCCGGGCAACTCCGGCTTTACGGTCACTGTCGCAGACAGGATTTGCCAATACGTTTGTTCGTTCTTGAGTTGAGGGTGGGCCCGCGGGAGTTCTGTGACACCTGCGTGCTCAGGCGGGCTCGATGTGGACGGTCACATCGAGGAGGTTGAGATCCCCGGCAAGGAGCGTGTCCTTGACGCGGTGCGCAATGAGGTGCCCGCTCGTCACGGTGACATTGCCGGGAACCCGCACATGGAGGTCGGCGATCAGGCTCAGGCCGCTTTTTCTCGCGCGGCACTTCTCCACATTTTCGACACCTTCCACCGTTCGGGCGATGTCCATGATCTCCTCGATCACCTCCGTCGGCGCCTGTTCATCCAGGAGTTCGCCGAGCGAGGCCTTCAGCATATGGAATCCATTGAAGGTGATGATGGAGCAGGAAAAGAGCGCCGCCCAGTCGTCCGCGCTGACCCAAGCCGGACCGCCGATCAGACTGGCGGTGATGCCGATGGCGGCGGCGAGGGAAGTGAGGGCATCGGATCTGTGATGCCAGGCGTCGGATTGCACCGCGCGACTTTTCACTTCGAGCCCCCGCCGATTGGACAGGCGAAACAGGCCTTCCTTCACGGCGACAACCAGAACAAGGATCGCGAGGGTAAAAGGAGCCGGAGCGGGGCGGTTGGACCCTCCCATCCAAATGTCCCCCAGGCTGCTGGCCGCCACAAGAATTCCGGCAACCAGGAGGAGCAAGGCTCCCCCGGCTCCTGCCAGCGACTCCATTTTTCCATGCCCGTAGGGGTGATCGGAATCCGGCGGACGCTCCGAGTATTTGAGTGCCCCCCAGATCATCAACGCGCTCAGGACATCCAGGCTGGATTCCAAGCCGTCAGCCACCAGCGCACTGGAATTTCCCAGCCACCCGGCGCCCAGTTTGAGGAAGGCCAGAAGGCAGTTCACCACCACGCTGACAACAAGCGCCTGGCGACCGCGCGCCGAGCGTTCAGCAAGCCGTGTCATGGCTCAAAAATCCCGGAAACTCATCACGCCGGCCGCCGGATGGAAATTCTCCGAAACCTGGTTTTTGATGAGGTAGGCGACGGTTTTGTCCTTTTCGTTCAGAATGGGAACTTCCCCGGGGCCCACCCAACCCTTCTCGCGGTTGGTCACCGTGTATTGAATGTGGATCAGATCGCCCGCCTTGAGGTTTGCCGCCCGGGTGGTGGCATTGACGAGCGCCATGATGAGAATGTTCTGACGCCCCGGGGCATCCCCCGGCTCGACGTCCACGCGCAGCACCTCGATCTCCGCAACCTCCGTCGCGGCGCCTTGCATGCGTTCGTAGGCCGAGGGGGGAAGCTCGGCAAATAAAAGACAGGGACACAGGATCGCAGCAAGCAGGATCAGGCGGCGCATGCCTTCTTTTTTGGCGGCTGGAATCCCCTTGAGCAAGCAAATCCCTTGCCCGATGGAACGAAATCTCAGGGGAAAACGGAAGCGTGGAATGACACTGGCAATATCCTGTCGGGAGGTGTAGAAGGAATTTCATGTCGTTTCGTTATGCCATTTTCGGAATTGTTTTCCTGTCGGCGGAACTCCTGACCGCCGCCGAACCTCTGACGAAGGATCAAATGCAATCCGCCGTCCGCTCCGATGCGGTCACCATTCCGACGCCGGGAGAGTTTTTCGCCGCAATGGATGAGCAGGGGCAGCCGAACTGGCCGCAGTTGTTCGCTCCAAAATCCGTCGGCACCACGGACAGCCGCGAGCAGATGGCCCTGATGCTCGGTGTCCTCGTGGCGGATGGCTACATTGCGGTGCAGGCGCAGGATGGACAGGGGGTCAAAAATATCGGCAAGGACATCATCAACCTCGCCAAAAAATTGAACGTCAGCCAGAGCGTGCTGAGTCGCGGGAACAGCATCAATGATTTCGCGCAAAACAACGACTGGAGTGCCTTGCGCGAGGAACTCGAAGCCACCCAGAACGAGGTGAAACTCTCGATGGTCGATCAGAAGGACAAGGATCTTGTTGTCCTGGTCACCGTGGGCGCATGGATCCGCGGCACGCAGGCCGCCGCGGGGTATATTTCCAAAAACTATTCTCCCGGGCTGGCCGGACTGCTCCGCCAGCCAGCCATCATCGAATATTTGCTGGCCGAACTCGGCAGGCTTCCGGAGCGCATGCAAAAGGACGGGATGCTCGCGAATGTCCAACAAAAACTCGGCGAAATTCTCCGCCTGGTGAATACCAAGGATCGGACGCCCCCCCCACCGGACGCGGTAAACGCCGTGGCCTCCACGATGGACGCCCTCGTCGAGGACATCGTCAGGGAAAACAAAGAATCATGAAGACACTCTGGATCCTCCTTCTTTCGGCTTCCGTCCTTTCCGCCACGGAAACACCCGCCGCAGATTTTCGCGATCAAGCCACGGCGCGCAGCAAGGTTCTGGAGCTTGCCGGCGCCTTTGCCAATGATGGCTACAAAATCCGCGACGGCTATTGGTCCGGGGTGTTGGAGTCTGGCAAGCCGCAAATCCTCGAGGTGAATCTCTTTGCGGGAAATTCCTACTGGGTTTCTGCGGCGGCCATGCCGCCGGCCCGGAAATTGGCGGTCATGATTTTTGACGAAAATGGACGTCCCATCGAAGGCGAAACTCATCAGGACGGACCGGTTGCCGCAGCCGGGTTTGTCGCCGATGCGAGTGGAAAATATTTCGTCCGCTTGGATCTCGTCGAGGGGGAGAAGGCGGATTTTTGCCTGGTCTATTCCTACAAATAACATGCCGTTGCCAACCGCCGAAAAGCTCAACACGCCGCAGGTCCGTCAGTTCTCAGTTTTTCTGCAGAACAAAGTTGGCGCCCTCCTTGAGGTTGTGAAACTCCTCAACGAAAGCCATGTCGTCGTGCTGGCCCTCAGCATCCAGGATTCCTCGGAATCGGCCATCGGCCGGATGATTGTCAGTGACCCCGACTTGGTGGCCGAACTTTTCCACGAGAATGACATTCCCTACAGTGACTGTGAATTGCTCGTTGTGGAACTTGACGATGGACCGGAGGATCTCGCGCGCGTGCTCGCCGCGCTGCTCATGGCGGAGGTCAACGTCTATTTCAGTTACCCCCTCCTGATCCGGCCCAACGCCCGCGCCGTTCTGGCCATGCACCTCGATGACAACGACTGCGCCGGTTCCGTGCTGGCCGGCGAGGGGTTCCGACTCCTCAATCAGGGCGACCTCTCGCGCTAAACCGGGCGTATCGCCCCCCGCGCCACAAGGACAAGAAGGGAACCGCACGGCATGGCATGGGATGTAGCGCATCGACATCCCGCTGTCCAGCGTGCGGGATGTCAATAGATTAAACAACAAACCAGTTGGCGGCGGCATGGCCCACCGTCATTCTCCCCCAAACGAAAAACCCGCTTTGCCGCACCCAAGCGAAAAAGCCTCCCATCGCCAAGCAATCCCCAATCCCTAAACTCCCATGAAATCATCCCGAACCACCCACCACCTTGGAAAAGCCGCCGTTGTGGCTCTTCTGACCTGCCTCGGAACTTCGATCTCCCACGCCACCGATTACTATTGGGACAGCAACGGAACGACCGCCGGAGCCGGAACCGACCCCACGGGCACATGGGGGACGAACAGCTTTTGTAAACTGGGGGTCTAAACTGGGGGTCAGGCTGCATTTTCTTTCATTTTTACACATTCCTGAATTACCACCGGGAATTTCGTCAAGCCCCCTCCCCTGCTGCGATGAAGCACCAAGCTCACGC
>JACSRU010000116.1 GCA_014879575.1 Chthoniobacterales bacterium
ATCACGGTGCGCCCCTGGAGGGACCAGCTCCGTCTGGTCCGCAGCGGTTGGCGGGGATGGCACGGAGCGGGGCGGACGACACGGAGGTCATCCCTCCAGAAGTGGCGCTTCGCGCTGGATGGGTTTTCGAAGGATGGAGGTGCTTCCCCGGGAGGAACAAGGATTGCCTTCCTTTCCCAACAGCGTAAAGTAACCCGATGGATAAATCTCATCAAACAAAAGCGTTCCGCCGGGAGAGAGTGCGTGTGGGAGTGGTTGGGGTGGGGGGCTTTGGGCGGAGTCATCTGGGAGCGGTGGAATCCCTTGCCAGCGCGGGCCGTGCGCATCTCGTTGCCGTGGCGGATCCCTTCCGGGAACAGCATGTGGAACTGGACAGTCGGCTGAGCGCACAGGGCGTCGCCTGGCATTCCACCCTCGAGGAAATGCTGGAAAAGGAGACCTTGGATGCGATCACGATTGCCACGCCGGTTCCCCTGCACTTTGGTATGACGAGAAGGGCCGTCGAAAAGGGGGTGTTTGTTTATCTGGAAAAACCACCGGTCCCACTTTTGAGCCAGTTGGATGAGATGATCGCCTGGGATGAGGATTTCCGCGTGGCGGTGGGGTTTCAGCTGATCTATTCCGAGCCGATCCGCTTTCTCAAGCAAGCCATCCTCGACGGAAAGCTGGGAACCGTCCGCAGCATTCGGGGAGGGGCGGCGGCACCGAGACGGCAATCCTACTACAACCGGGCAAGTTGGGCGGGCCGGATGAGCATAAACGGCGAGCCGGTTTTTGATGGACCGATGACGAACGCTCTTGCCCACGTTCTGCAAAACATCCTGTTCCTGGGCGGCGGGGATGCGTGGAGCTTCGCGCGTCCCACCTCGCTGCGCGGGGAACTCTACCGATGTTACCCCGTGGAGAGTTTTGACACATCCTGCGTGCGGGGCGTGTTGGACACCGGGGTGGAATTTGCTTTTGCGGGATCGCATGCCGTGCGGGACGAGTCACCGCATACGCTGGAAGTCGTGGGAACGCGGGGAACGCTGCGGCTCACCGGAGGCACTTTTTCCAGTGACATCCCCGGCTTGGAATTGCCCCAGCACGCCGGGAGTGATGTCCCCATGCTGGCGTCCGTCTCCCGATTTATGGATTATGTGTGCGGGCAGCCGGAGACCGACATCATTCGACTGGAGGATACCCGGGGATTCGTGGAAACCACCAACGGAACCCTTGTTTCCTCTCGGGGAATTTTTCCCCTCGATGCCCGCTTTGTGGAGTCGTATCAGGTGGAGGGGGATCCGGGGCTCGATGTGCTGGGACTGGGAGACCTCATCACACAAACGATCACCACGGGACGCCTCTTTTCGGAAAATTCCGCCCCCTGGGCAAACCGCACCCCGACTGTTACCCGCGAAGAAATTCAGTCCGCCGTCCTCGAGGAGTGGATCTTTGGGGCCGAAGAAAACCCAAAAAATGCAACCGCCTGTTTGTGAACGAATGTTTGAACAGATTGAAGAGTCGCACGAACACACAACTTGCCGACGGACAAATTTCTGCAGCCCGCAAACTTCCCTGAGGGGCAGCCGCAAACCCATTGGGAAGGCGCAGGGAGGACGACCATGAAATTGTCTTTATCCGGGAGATTGTGGCAAACGTCCGATGGGTATTCCATCACCCTCCGCGAGCATATCGCGCTGGCCAGGCAGTTCGGATACGAGGGCCTCGAAGTGCGCCATCCCATGCTGCCGGGCGGAGACGAGATCGGCGCAATAAAGAGCCTTCTTTGCGAGGCCCGACTGGTTCCGGTCTTTTGCTTTTGCGCCGGGCTTCCCAGGACAGAGGCTTCGTGGAGTGACGCTCTGCGCGTGGCGGAGACCATGCAGGCCCTGGGCGGGGAGGCCGTTCGTGTGGCCGTGACGCAGTCGGACGAGCTGGAGGTGGTGAGGGATTTGGCCGTGCGGCTTGATCCCCTGGGCCTTGCGGTGCTCGTTCACAACCATCTCGACACGCTCTGCGATACAACGGAAAAATCCCTTGCGGTCCTCGAAAAAATCGGTCATCCCCGCGTCCGGTTGCTCCTGGACTGCGCTCATCTTCTCATGGCCGAAGAAACAAACCTGCCCCGGGCTCTCGAAAGGCTTCTCCCCTGGGTGGACGTGGTCAATGTCCAAAACGTCTGTCGCGCGGAGGGGGGAAATATCCGGGGCACGCACGACTGCTGGCGCCATGTGCCACCGCACCATCCCGGCGGAATCGCCTTTTCGGAAATCCTCCGCCACCTCCAATACCTCGGATTTGACGGCTGGCTCAATGTGATGACCGCCGTGTCGCCGGATGAAGATGCGGCGGCCTTTGCGAAAGACTATTGGAATCTTCTGGATGAAGGCCGGAAGATTTCCCCACAAGCGCACGATCTTCAAGCACGGCCTGAAAGCCCAAAAATCTCACATCAGAACAACACAAAAGCCGAGACGCGGGGCGATTTTTCCGGCAGCCTGGATTAATCCGCCCAGACGTCGGCAGAGCCGAACCAGCGCGAGGTCGTGACCTTTTGCCGCGTGTAAAACGCGATGGCTTCCTTGCCCTGCAGGTGGAGGTCGCCGAAGAAGGAATCCTTCCATCCGCTGAACGGAAACATCGCCATTGCCGCCGGCACGCCAATGTTCACCCCCACCATGCCGGCCTGGATCCGGTGCCTGAATTCCCGGGCCGCATGGCCGGATCGCGTAAAAATGGACGCGCCATTTCCGTAGCCGGATTGGTTGGCGATCCGGATGGCGTCCTCGAGGGTTTCCATGCGGAGGACGCTGAGCACGGGGCCGAAGATTTCCTCCTTCCAGGGAGTGCTGCCGTGTTGGACGTGGTCGAGAATGGTCGGGCCGACAAAGAATCCTCCCGGGGCGGATGGCGGGCGCAGGTTTCTTCCATCGGCCGCCACCCGGGCTCCTTCCGCCTCGCTCCTGCTGATGAGATCTTCCACGCGGTCGCGGTGGGGGGATGTGATGACGGGGCCCATCTGGACGGACGGATCATTAAACGTCGGGCCCACCTTGAGGGACTTTGCGCTTTGGACCAGTGCGGGGACGATGCGGTCGCCCGCCGCGCCGACGGCGAGTGCCATCGAACCGGCCATGCACCGCTCGCCGGCGCACCCGAAGGCCGCTTCGGTGAGTCCGCGAACCGCTTCCCCGGTCGGCGCATCCGGCATCAGCAACACAAAATTTTTTGCGCCACCCGCCGCCTGGACCCGTTTGCCGTGCGCGGATCCTTTCAGGAAAATCTCCCGTGCCACCGGCGTGGAGCCCACGAAGGAAACGGCCTCGACCAGCGGATGGGTGAGGAGGGCGTCCACCGCATCGCGGGCACCATGCACGAGTTGGAAAACCCCCGGCGGAAGCCCCGCCTCAAGGAGCACCTCCGTGAGGAGAACGGCGGTGAGAGGCACCTTCTCGCTCGGCTTCAGGACAAACGTGTTCCCACAGGCGAGAGCGAGCGGAAACATCCAGAGCGGCACCATCGCCGGAAAGTTAAAAGGCGTGATTCCCGCGCACACGCCAAGCGGCTGGCGGATCGCGTCGCAATCAATGCCGCGCGCCACATTTTCCAGGCTGTCGCCCATGAGAAGCGACGGGACCGAGGTGGCGTATTCCACCATTTGGATTCCGCGACGGACGTCCCCCCGGGCCTCGGTGAGGGTCTTGCCATGTTCCGTGGAGACGAGGGTGACGAGCTTCTCGAAGTGGGATTCGAGGAGGGCTTTGAATCTGAAGAGAACCTGCACGCGGTCCACAGCGGGGGTTTCCCACCAGGCCGGAAAGGCGGCGTGTGCTGAGCGAACCGCCTCATCCACAAGGGAGAAATCCGCAAGCGGAGCGGAAGCGATTTGTCCGCCGGTGGAGGGATTGAAGACCGGAGATGTCGGGCCATCGGATGCCTCGCGCCAACGTCCGGCGATCAAATGCGGGCAGGCTCTCATGAGAAAAATGAGAAAAGGCGATCCGCTTATCGCGAG
The DNA here is from genome assembly GCA_014879575.1 of Chthoniobacterales bacterium. Classification (GTDB taxonomy): domain Bacteria; phylum Verrucomicrobiota; class Verrucomicrobiia; order Chthoniobacterales; family Terrimicrobiaceae; genus QYQL01. The sequence continues at coordinate 3,998 of JACSRU010000116.1, forward strand.
AGCGACTGCGACTGCTCGACGAATTTGTCGCCGCTCCACTCGCCGTCTGCCTGGACGATTCCCGTCGCTTTTTTGGCACTCTTCCGCTCCGCCTGCCTGTGGACAAGATCGGCGTGGGTCGTGAAATAGTCGAGGCTGTGTCCCCGGAAGTCCGCCAGGGTTTCAAACTGGTGCTTCTCCATGAACGCCAGCAGGTCCGCCCGGAGTGCCTTCACCATTTCGTAGCCGAACTTCATGACGCCCGTGCAAACCTGGACGGTGTTCGCTCCGAGAAGGAGGAACTGCGCGGCGTCGGCACCGGTTTCGATCCCGCCGATTCCCGAAAGGGAGCGGTCGGGAAACTCGGCGCGGATCAGGGTCGCGATTTCCAGGCACATTCTCAGGGCAATCGGCCTGATGGCCTTGGAGGAATAACCGCCGGGGGTCGTGTAGCCTTCGACTGTCGGCTCCGGGCGCAGGGTGTCCAGATTCACCCCCATCACGCTGCGGATCGTATTGATGGCACTGATGCCCTGGCAGCCCGCCGCGAGAGCCGCGCGGGAAGGTTCCTCGATGTGGGTGATGTTCGGAGTCATTTTTGCCCAGACGGGAATTTTGGCGGCGGACATCACCCATTGGCAGACCTCGGTGAGGATGTCGGGATCCTGCCCCATCGCGGCGCCCATCTTGCGTTCCGGAAGGCCATGCGGACACGAGAAGTTGAGCTCGAAACCATCAACCCCCGACTCCTGGCAGCGTTCCACGATTTCCACCCAGGCATCCCTGTTGCACTCCTCCATGATGGACGCGATGAGGATTCCCTCCGGGTGCAGATCCTTGCATTTTTTGAACTCCTCGATCCAAATCGAGAGCGGACGGTCACTGATGAGTTCGATATTTTCCCAGCCGATGACTTCCCGGCCGTCGGCGGCGTGGAGTTTGGCATACCGGGGGGTGACGTTCACAACTTTGGAGGCGTCCAGGCTGACCGTCTTGGCAATGACCGCCCCCCAGCCCTCGCGGAACGCCCGCGAGATGACATTCAGGTTGGTTCCCGGAGGACCCGAGGCAATGACAAACGGGTTGGGGAGCTTGAGACCATCAACGGTGCAGGCGAGAGTTGGCATAAGAGTCTGGGATTTGAGAGAGCCGGTAGGGCGGCAGGAAGGATTGGTTCAGGAAAAGATAGCCGTATTTCCCGGACGCGCAATCCAGGCGATGGTTTTTGTGGCCAGGCGGTCGAAGGCCCGGATGGCTGCCGCGAGATGTTCCTCCCTCGTATCCTCGATTTTGTTGTGACTGATTCCGTGCAGACTTTGGACAAACATCATGACAGTCGGAATTCCCGAGCGGGAAACTTCGGAGGCATCGTGCAACGGGCCGGACGGCATCCGGTGGGAGGTGCCGCAGATTTCCGTCGTCGCCTCGTCGCAGAGCGCAATGAGATCGGGGTGGAAAAGGATGGGATCAATTTGCCAGAGGCGATCCCAATCCACACGGACTCCGCCCTCGACGGCAAAATTTGAAGCCGCCTCGCGCGCCTCCGCCAGCATGGTCTTGAGGCTCCCCGCATCGAGATGGCGTTGATCCAGAGTGATCCGACAGTCCTCCACCACGCTGGTGACGATGCCCGGCTGGGTCGTGCATGAGCCGATCGTGCAGACCCCGCCGTGACGTTCGGCAATCTTGTAAATCTCCGGACTCATTTTTGCCGCCGCCAGAAAGGCATCGCGGCGGCGATGCATGGGCGTGCTGCCGGAATGCGCCGCCTGTCCATGAAACGTGATCGCATGGCGTTCGACGCCAAACGTGCCGAGCACGGTTCCGAGCACAAGCCCCTTGTCCAGGAGCACGGGACCCTGCTCGATGTGAAGCTCCAGATAGGCCGCCGCATGGGTCCGCTCGCTCGCGGAAGCTTTCACATTTTCCAGATCAATGCCCACCGCTCGCAAGGCGTCCGGAAGTCGGATGCCCTCCCGATCCCGCAACCCCCGGGCTTCGTTGAGATCGAGCGTTCCGGCGCAGGCCGAAGATCCGAAAAGGCTTTTGCCGAAGCGGGCGCCCTCCTCATCCGCCCAGTCCACGAGGCGGATTGTGACCGGTGGGACGCCGGCGGATTCCTGCGCAAGGCGTCTGAGGATTTCCACGCCGGCGAGCGTATTGAGGCAACCGTCCAGCCAGCCGCCGTTGGGCACGGAATCCATGTGCCCGCCAATCACCAGCGCCTTTTCCGAGCGTCCGCGAAGGGTGGCCCAGAAATTTCCGGCGGCATCGGTGTGGGACTCGACCGGCAGGTCCGCCAGTTTGGATGCCAGAAACGCCCGGGCCTTCAACCATGTCGGAGTGAAGGCCACCCGCTGGGCACCCCTGGCATCGCCGGTCAGCTCGCGCAGTTCCTTCAGTGCCGCAATCGTTCTCGATGGATCCATGCGGAGGAACTATAACGGGATTTCCCGGGCGATGCGCGCAGATTTGTGAACGGGCAAAGCGAGTGGGTCCGAAGACGCCCGCGAATTATGCCATGCCGAGTTTTTGACGTCCTTCCGGGCTGATTCTTTCCGGCGCCCATGCGGGTTCCCAAACCAGGTCAACATCCGCCCCGGAGACCCCCTCGACAGTCAGGATTTTCTGGCGGGCCTCGGATGCGATGATCGGTCCCATTCCGCAGCCTGGCGCGGTGAGGGTCATTTGCACGGTCACATGGCTGCCCGTGGCGGCGGGTTGGATGGCCACCGAATAAACGAGACCCAGATCCACGATGTTGATCGGAATTTCCGGATCGTAACATGTCCGGAGTTGTGACCAGACCAGATCCTCGAGCGGGGTGTTGGCGGGTGCCTCGGGGGTGACAACCGGCGCGTGCCCGATGGCATCCGCGTCCCGCGCTTCAACTCGGAAGAGTCCGGCCTGGCTGGGGACCAGAATCGTATAGGAACCGCCCAGTGCCTGGGTGATCACGACCTGGGTCTGGGCGGGAAGCGTGATTTTTTCCCCGCTGGGAATCCGGCAGACTTCAATGTCCCGCGATGTGGTGCGCTGGGTGTCGGCACTCATTCCGCCGACTCCTTGTTTGCGGTCCCGATCCGTTTGTTGCCCGCGAGATATTGCTCGATCAACAAGAGGTTTGCCTCCCCGGCCCGCTGGACAATTTTCAGGAGCTGATCCATCGAGCTGACTTCCTCGAGTTGCTCGATCACGAACCACTGCAAAAACGTCGCGGCGATATGGTTGTTTTCCTTCAGGGCAATGTCCATGAGGCCGTTGATGAGGTCGGTGACCTTGATTTCCTGATCGAGCGAAAGGCGCACGGCATCCTCCGCGAAGGGAAATCTGGCGACCGGTTTTGCAATGACGGGGATCTCCACGCGCGCTCCGGCATCGATGAGGAACTTGAGGAATTTCATCGCGTGCTGGTGTTCCTCGGCGGCCTGCTTGTAAAAGTGCTGGGCAAGGAACGGGAGGGATTCCGCGTCAAAGTGGGCGGCGATCGCCGTGTATTGGATGCTGGCCGCGAACTCGTAGCCGACCTGTTCGTTGATTTTATCGTTGAGGTTTTGTGAGATGAGCATGCGCAAACTCTCCGCCAGCAGACGGGGTTGGTCAAGGGAATGCCGCCGATTTTCCGAATCTTTGGCACCGCAAGCCGCCGCCAACATTCCGCAAGCCGCCGTTAGCGGGGATTTCGTTTGGCCGATAGGGTGCCGCTTCCATGACAACAAACATTTCTTCAAGTTCATCCGGCAAGGTGCTTGCCGCAATCCTGGCAGCAATCCTTTCCGTCGCGTCGGCAAACGCCGCCTTTTTGGTCGTCAATCTTCCCGGCACCACCGCGCAGGACAACTGGACCGATCTCACCGCAACGAACTATCCCGGCTTTCCGGTGTATGCCACCAGCGGAAATGCCTGGCCGAGTCCGATCGCGGCAACGAGCGGGAACGGAGGGGGAAGTTTGAACAAGGTCTCCGGTTTGGGATTTCCCAGTAACGGAGGCGGTGTGTATGTCGGGGGAATGGTGAGCGGAACGGGAACGTTTGCGGTCACCGACAGTACCGCGATCACCGGTCTCGAAACGGTGGTCTTCCAACTCGAGGTCGAAGGCGTCGGAGCAAACTGGAACAGCGTCCTCTCCGGCCTGTCCCTGAACTACAACGGTGGCTCTCAAGCCCTGCCGTTCGACTTTTCCCTTGTGGTCTCCGCGATCCCCAACGGCTCATTGTATGGTCAGCCCAAAACAATTTTCACTTTGGCGTATCAATGGGATCTGACGTCCCTTGGGGCCACGTCCTTTAACATTGCATGGACCGCCGCCGAGCATTCGGTGACCTCGAACCTCCAAATGAATCAGGGAGATACGATGTTGCAGGTGGTGCCGGAGCCCGCGACCGGGATGTTGCTCGGGCTGGGCGTGGTTGCCTTGAGCCTGTGTTGGGTGGGCCGGAGCCGTCGGGAGGGCATGGAATGAGGTCGGAGCGGGGATTCACCCTCCTGGAATTGCTGGCGACGCTCGGCATCCTTCTCGTGCTGGCGACCCTGATCTATCCGGTGGCGACAAATTGCATCGGGCGCGGACGCGCCGCGACGGAGATGGCGGGAGCCCGGCGCTCTGTCGCCGCCTGGGTCGCGTATGCCGCCGAAAATAACAACGCCCTTCTTCCGGGGTATAAGACCGATTCCACCGTGGTGAATGCCAGGGGACAAAAGCTCGGCTTCCCGGCGAATGCGCGGTATGTTTTCCGGCTTGCCCCGTATTTGAACTACGAACTGAAGGGATCGTTGCTGGTCAATGATCAGAAAAAAATTCAGGACGAATACGAAATGAGCATCTCGCCTTCCTTCGGGATCAACCTGACCTTCGTCGGAGGAGATTATGGCGGGGGAAGCGACCTCTATCCCTCGGATGCCAACTTTGCCACCTACGGAAAATTTGTGGTGACGAATTTGAATGAAATCCACTCGCCCACAAAGTTGATCGTCTTTGCCTCCGCACGGATCACCGACAACCAGGGGCGTGTCCAGGAAGGATACAATGCGGTCAGATCGCCCCGGCTTTTCACCGAGCGGTGGGGACAGGATTACGAAGAGAGCGCGCCGTATTATGAATTTGGCGCCGTGCATCCGAGGTTCGAGGAGCGCGCGGTCTGCGCGATGGCCGACGGCCATGTCGAGATGCTCACCCTCGCCGACTTGCGCGACATGCGGCGGTGGTCCAACCAGGCCGCCGTGGCGGATGACCCGGACTGGGTGCTGACGCCGCTGTGAGGGGCGCTTGATCTTTCACCAAACCAACAACCAGGAAACATGATATGAAAACCGACACGACAGAAACCCTCAAGGACCGCTGGGAAGCGCTTCTTGCAACGAAACCCAAACTGCGCATCCGGGACGCCGCCGCCGAACTCGGCGTCAGTGAAGCGGAATTGCTCGCCACACGCTGCGGCAACGATGTGGTCCGCCTTGCCGCGGACTGGACACAACTGATCAAGGACCTCCCCATGCTGGGCCGCGTGATGTGCCTCACGCGCAACGAACACGCCGTGCATGAGCGTTACGGGGAATTTCTCCAGGTGGATTTCTTCCACGGCATGGGACAGGTCGTCGGGCCGGATATTGATCTGCGCCTTTTCCTCAACAACTGGCAGCATGGTTTCGCCGTGACCGACATCACCGAGGAGGGGGAACGGCAGAGCTTCCAGTTCTTCGACGCGGCCGGCATGGCGGTTCACAAAATCTACCTGCAGAAGCAAAGCAACTACGCTTCCTACGGACTGATTCTGAACAAATACCGCTCAACGGATCAGGGCACGGAAGTGAGCGTCAAGCCGGCTCCCAAACCGCGTCCCGAAATGCCGGATGCCGAGATTGACGTGGAGGGATTCGGCCAGGCCTGGCGCGAACTCAAGGACACGCATGCCTTTTATCTGATCCTTCAAAAATACCGGGTGAGCCGCCTGCAGGCCCTGCGCCTGGCACCGGAGGGATTTTCCCGTCAGGTCAAAATCTCCTCCACAAAGCAACTGCTCGAATCGGCCGCCCAATCCGGTCTGCCGATCATGGTCTTTATCGGAAACCGCGGGTGCATCCAGATCCATACCGGGCCGGTGAAGAACATCAAAATGTTCGGAGCCGAATGGCTCAATGTCCTCGACGAGGATTTCAACATGCACCTGCGGGACACCGCCATCACTGCGGCCTGGATCGTTCGCAAGCCGACTGTGGATGGCATCGTGACATCGCTGGAAATTTATGATGCCGAAGGGAACAACGTGGTGACGTTTTTTGGAAAACGGAAACCGGGAAGCCCCGAAGATCCGGCATGGATTGCGCTCACGGACAGCCTGCCCGGGGAGGTCGCTTCATGAAATGGGTGATTGCCGCTCTGGCCGCCCTGACCTCCGCAGCCCTGGCGGAGGCTCCCTCGCGGATTGTTTCCGTCGGTGGCGCCGCCACGGAAACGGTCTTTGCGCTGGGAGCCGGTGAGACCGTCGTGGGAGTGGATACAAGCAGCGTGTATCCGGAAAAGGCGACCGCACTTCCGCAGGTCGGTTATCAACGGATGCTCTCCGCCGAGGGGATTGCCTCCCTGAAGCCGGATCTGGTCATTCTCGCCGCAACTGCCGGCCCACCGGCGGCCATCGAACAACTGGAAAAACTCGGCATCCCGATGCTCCGCCTGCAGGAGGGTTACAACGTCGGGGCAACCATTGCGCGGGTTCAACAAATCGGAACGGCACTCGGTCGGACGTCCCAAGCGGACGAAATCTGCCGGAAGATCCAGGCGGACGCCACGGCGATTCCCTCGCCGCGTCATCCGACCGCACGGGTTCTGTTTGTCATGTCCGCCGGCGGGGGGGCTCCCCTGGTGGCGGGCTCGGGCACGGCGGCGGACGCCGTCATTACCCTCGCCGGCGCGAAAAATGTCGGCGGAGATTTTTCGGGTTACAAGCAACTCTCCCCCGAAGCCCTCGTGGCGCTCGATCCGGAGGTCGTGGTCACAACCTCCCGGACGATCAAGGCGGTGACATCCGGGGAGTTGCTGCCGGGACTTGCGCAGACGGCGGCCGGAAGGAATGCGAGACTCATTGTGATGGACGATCTGTATTTGCTCGGCTTCGGACCCCGGGTAGGTGAGGCGCTTGCGGAGTTCTCCAAAAAGCTGGCGGATTACCGGTTGAGTGCCGGGCGATGAGTCCCTCGCGGCCTGCGATCCTCTTTTTTTTCCTCATCCTGGCATCGGTTGCCGTGACGTTTGTGTCCCTGCGAACCGGTGCCGTTGAGGTGACGTGGGCGGAGATGCTCGGCGGAGAGGGATCCACGGGAGCGCGGGTTTTTCGGGTGATGCGCGTGCCCCGTGCGCTGATGGGATTTCTTTGTGGGGGGGCGTTGGGGATATGCGGTGCCGCGTTGCAGGGACTCTTCCGGAATCCTCTTGCCGATCCGGCACTCGTTGGGGTGTCCGGCGGCGCCTCGCTCGGTGCGGTGGGTGGCATTGTCTTTGCGGGCCCCTTGTTGGGCGCCTCCTCTTATGCGCTTCCGGTTTGCGCCTTTCTGGGAGCCCTTGCGGCCACTTTTCTGGTCCAGGCCATTGCCTCCCAGAATGGCCGTGTGCTTGTTTCCACGCTGTTGCTTGCGGGTATTGCCGTCAACGCATTGACCGGAGCCGGGATTGGATGGATGGTCTATGGAGCCAATGACAGCCAGTTGCGAGACTTCACCTTCTGGAGCCTGGGAAGCCTGGCCGGGACCGGGTGGCATTCGGTGTTCTCCAGCCTGCCCTTTGTCGTCCTCTCAACGGTCCTCCTCATCTGGCGCGGACGGACACTGAATGCGCTGTCGCTGGGGGAATCCGATGCCTGGCACATGGGCGCCCCTGTGGAGTCCGCAAAACGCTCGATCCTCGTGGCCTCTGCATTGGCGGTCGGCGCGAGCACGGCCTTTACCGGAACCATCGGGTTTATCGGACTCGTTGCGCCGCATGTGGTCCGGATTTTCTGTGGCGCCGATCATCGGGTTGTCCTCCCGGCGTCGTTTCTTGTGGGGGGCTGTCTGTTGACCGGCGCCGATGTGCTGGCGCGGATTGCCAGGGCGCCGGCAGAAGTTCCGGTGGGCATCGTGGTCGCTACGATCGGAGCCCCCTTTTTTGTCGCGCTCCTCATGCGGGGGAAAGGGCAGGGGATGTGAATACCCTCGCCGCGGAAAATTTGTCGCTTTCGAGAGACGGGAGAACGGTGGTCGGCGGGCTGAATTTTTCCGTGCCACCGGGGAGTCTGCTCGTGGTGGCGGGTCCCAATGGCGCGGGGAAATCCACTTTGCTGCGCGTTCTCTCCGGTGAACTGCCGCCCTCGCAGGGGCGGGTCTTGTTTGGCGGGCGGGACATCGCTTCGATTCCCCATCGCGAGCTGGCCCGCCGCCGGGTTTTTCTCGCCCAGCAAAGCGAATGCCGGCTTCCTTTTCTTGCCTGCGAAATGGCTCTCCTTGGCGCGGAAGCCGCCGGACATCGGGGACGCGCGGCGCGGGAGCGCGCAGCGGCTGCCCTGGAGATGGCGGGCGTCTCCCATTTGGGCTCCCGCATGATGTCGAAGCTGTCCGGGGGGGAGCAACAGCGCGTGCATTGGGCGCGCGTTCTCGCCCAACTCGATGAGCAAACCGAAGACCGCCTCGTCTTTCTTGACGAACCGGTGTCCAGCCTGGATTTGGCGCACCAACATGAATTGCTCGCCAGGGCAAGACGTCTCGCGAAAGCCGGCGCCACCGTGGTGGCCGTTCTGCACGATTTGAATCTCGCCGCGCGGTATGCCGACGAGTTGCTCCTCCTCAATGACGGGGGGATGCAGTCTCATGGCGCACCGGCTCAGGTGCTCGAACCGGAGACGATTTCCCGGGTTTTTCAGGTCTCGGCTCAGGTGATTGCGCATCCGACGGATGGCGGGCCGCTGGTTGTCGTCAAGGATCGGATCCCCAACGAACCTGCTGAGTGAGAATGCCGACGGAAGTCAGGATTTCTTTTGCAGGGGGAAGACGCAGGGACAGTGGCCGAATTGCTTCGTAAAGGCTTTGCTGAAGTGACTCAGGCTGGAGTAGCCGACCATCATGCCCGCCTCGGTGACATTATATTTTCCGCTTCGCAACAACTCGGCCGCACGTTCGAGACGGCTGGTCCGGAGGTATCGCGTGATCGTGGTGCCGGTCTCCTCCGAAAAAAGTCTGCTCAGGTGAAACGGACTGCAACCGACCTCCCGGGCCAGATCCTTCAACGAGGGGGGAGCTTCCAAGTCGCGTGCGAGAATTTCCTTCACCTTCTCCGCCCGCTCCCGCGAGACCTGCTTCTGGCGTTCGCAAAATAATTGTTCCGGCGCGAAGACATGTGCCAGGACTTCCAAAATTTTTCCCGGATACCAAATCCCGGGCAAGGCCGTCGGCGGATTCCGCATCTCCTCGGCCGCCCGCCGGACCCAGGGACTCATCGGCCGCGCCAGCGGCAAGGCCGTCGCCCTCTCGGCTCCCTCCAAAAAGGCCCGGACCTCCCTCGGACACTGGGCGGCAAATTCCCCGATCGCTCTGGCCAGCCACTCGCGCGATGTCTCGATCGTCAAAAAACAATGCCTCTCGTTCGCTTCCCGCCAACCCTTCAATTTTCCCTGCGTGTAATAGAAAACCGTCTGCGGCCCGTTTGCAGAGACGATCCCGCGACCCTTTCCGAATCTTCCCCGGCCCTCAAAATTCAGACAAATCTCCAAACTCTCCGGGTGAAAACTTTTCCCCCATTCCAAATGCCGCAATGCCAAAAAATCGTGCCACTCCACGCTGATCCCCTGCGTGTCAAAGCCACCAAAAAGCAACTTCCACTCCCCCTGGACCTCTTCCCAAACCTCCTTTTCAGAAAATGCCTCACCCTCCATCCCTTTTATAATGAGACTATATCTCAACAATGAAAGGCTTTTATTTTTATGAGTGAGGCCATTGGCATTCGAGCTTCATTTGACCAGGGGGGTGGCGGCTGCTAAAGGTGGCGGTTTTCCATGAGCGGCTACAAACATACCATCAAGCTTCCGAAGACCGATTTTCCGATGAAGGCCGGGTTGGCCCAGCGCGAGCCCGAGATGCTGCGGAGGTGGGAGAGCGAGGGACTTTACGAGAAAATCCAGGAAGCGCGGCGGGAGGCTCCGCTCTATGTTTTGCACGACGGGCCACCGTTTGCGAACGGTGATGTCCATATGGGCACGGCGTTGAACAAGATCCTGAAGGATTTCGTGGTGAAGTCGCGTTCGATGGCCGGTTTTCGGGCGCCGTTTATTCCGGGGTGGGATTGTCACGGACTGCCGATTGAATTCCGCGTGGTGAAATCCTCCGCCGGTCTTACGCCTGCGGAGGTCCGCCGCCGTTCGGAGGAATACGCCCGCAAGTTTATTGACATCCAGCGCACCCAGTTTCGCCGACTTGGGGTGTTGGGGGATTGGGAGAATCCCTACCTCACGCTTGATCCCGGCTACGAAGCGGATGTCATTCGGTCCTTCGGACGTTTTGTGGAGGCCGGTCTGGTCTATCGGAAGAAGAAGCCGGTTTTGTGGAGCACGGGGGCGCAGACGGCATTGGCCGAGGCGGAGGTGGAATATCAGGAAAAAACTTCCGTGGCGGCCTATGTGACGTTTCCGCTTGTCAGTGGCGATCTTGCCGGCGAGGCCTCCATGGTCATCTGGACGACCACTCCCTGGACGCTTCCCGCCAATCTGGCGATTGCCGTCCATGCCCGCCACACGTATGCCGTTGTGAGGGTGAGTCTTCATGGCGCAGAGCAGCGACTCGTGATGGCTGAGGCCCTGGTGGAGGGGTTCTGTGCCGCAACAGGCGCCGAAAAGCTGGCCGTGGAAAAACTCCTTCCGGGAGCCGACCTCGAGGGGCACCTCGCAAGGCATCCCTTCCTCGACCGCACCTCGACAATCTATGCGGCGGATTTTGTGACGCTGGATACGGGCACCGGATGCGTGCATATCGCTCCTGGTCACGGCGAGGACGACTACCGCCTCGGCATGGAACATAACCTCCCGTTGCTTTCACCCGTTGATGACAAGGGATGCTTCACTGCGGAGTGCGAATTGCCGGAGTTTGTGGGCCAATACGTCTTCGACGCCAACGAGGGGATCCTTGCCCTGCTCCAGGAGAAAGGCGCCCTCGCCGGGCGTGAGGCGTATGCGCACAGCTATCCGCATTGCTGGCGCTCCAAGACCCCCGTGATCTTCCGCGCGGTGGAACAATTTTTCATTCGGATTGATTCCCTGCGGGAGGCGGCTCTCGCCGGGGTGGACTCGGTAAAATGGCTGCCGCATTGGGGACGAAACCGAATCCGGGGCACCGTCGAGTCGCGTCCGGACTGGTGCATTTCCCGTCAACGCACGTGGGGGGTTCCGCTTCCGGTCTTTTACGATGGCAACGGGGATCCGGTTCTGGATCCGGAAACGATTGCCAAAGTGGCGGATGTCTTTGCCGAGCGCGGCACGAATTCCTGGTTTGAACTCAGCGATGAGGAATGGGTGAAGCTCGTCGGGCTGCCATCCGGCATGACCCGCCGCCACGACACGCTGGATGTGTGGATTGACTCCGGGCTGAGCCACGAGGCGGTTCTCCGCCGTCGCCCCGAACTCACCTTTCCCGCCGACCTTTATCTGGAAGCCACCGACCAGCACAGGGGATGGTTCCAGAGCTCGCTCATGACGTCGGTGGCTCTCAACAAAGTGCCGCCGTATCGCGAGGTCCTCACGCACGGGTTCGTGGTGGATACGGACACAAGAAAAAAAATCTCGAAATCCGCGCAGGGGGGCTATCAGAAGCCCACGGAAGCCGACCATTATGTCGGGAAATACGGAGCCGATCTCCTGCGGCTGTGGGTGAGCAGCGTCAATTTCACGGATGACGTGCCGTTCTCGGAGGAAATTTTCACGCGGCTTTCCGACGCCTACCGCCGGATCCGCAACACCCTCCGCATCCTTTTGGCGAACCTGCACGATTACGATGTCAGCTCGCCGCCGAAGGAGACCGACCTCACGTTTGTGGATCGCTGGATTCTTGCGCGACTCCAGGAGGTTGTGACGACATGCACCCAGGGATACGAGAGCCTCGAATTCCACCGGGTTTACCACACGATCAATCAATTTTGCGCGGTGGATTTGAGCAGCCTTTACGTGGACATCACAAAGGACCGGTTGTATTGCGACAAGGGAGACTCGTCCCGGCGGCGCGCCACGCAATTTGCGATGGCCAAGGTCCTCGAGGCACTGATCCCGTTGCTCGCGCCGATTCTTGCATTTACCGCGGAGGAGGCCTGGGGATATTTCCGGAAGGGAGTCTCCGTGCATTTGCAGCTTTTCCCCAAGCCCGATCCCACCTGGGCAAATCCGGATGCGGTCCGGGAAATGGATCGTCTGCTCGAACTCCGCAGCCTGATTTCCCAGGCGGTCGAGAAGATCCAGAAGGCGGGGGAGATCGGGAGCGCGCTCGAGGCTGGCGTCATCCTCACAGTGCCACCCGCCGACCGCCCCCTGTTGGATTCGCTCCGTGGGGAACTCGAGGAGGTGTTTATTCTCAGCCATCTCACGGTGGCCACGGGCGAAGTGGCGGGTGCGACGGCCACGAAAACCTCCGCCGCGCGTTGTGAACGATGCTGGCGCCACCGGGACGAGGTCGGATCCTCAGCGGATCATCCGACGTTGTGCGCGAGGTGCGAAGAGGCCGTGGTCGCCGGGATTTCATGAAATCCGCCGCGCGGTATCTCCTGTTGCTGAGTTTGCCACTCTACGTTGCCGACCAGGTGACCAAGTGGCTGGTTCTCCAGCACATCAATCCCGGAGAAGTGATCCCTGTCATTCCCGGAATCCTGAATTTTGTGCAGGTTCATAATACGGGGGCGGCTTTCGGCATGCTGAAGGATAGCAATACGTTCTTCCTTCTGTTCGGTCTTCTCGCCCTCGTTGTCCTGGCCATCCTCGCGGGGCGGGGAGCCTTTTCCAGTCCGCTGTCCCGGATGGCATCCGCCCTTCTGGTCTCGGGAATTTTTGGGAATCTTACTGATCGCCTGCTCCATGGGTTCGTCGTGGATTTCCTGGATGTGATCCTGCCCTGGTATGGACATTGGCCGGCCTTTAACATCGCGGATTCCTGCATCTGTGTGGCCGCCGCACTTTTTCTTCTGGAAGGATTTCTTCCCGGAAAATCCGGGGCATCAACCAAAACTCTGCCCGCTGAATAATAAGGAAGGGTCTGTCGTGCCGGGGGGAACTCGTTCACACCGGCCAATCACATCCTCACTCCGGCGGGCACAGAAATTGTCTTGCGATTCCTCGCCGGAGCGATATGTAAACGTTTATATGAAATTTCGGTCCAGACTCCGCTTCGTATTTTTGACACAGCATTCCAGGTGTGTTTTGCGCGGGCGGTGGCGTGGACCGGGGAGTTCGGGTTGTGCTTTTCTGCACGCGAGGGCTTCGGCGAATACCCGCAGGACTGCCCCTGCGAGCGCATGGGCATGACCCACTCAAGGATTAAAGAAACCACCATGACCTTCCAACCCCGCATCTGGCGCAGTCCTCAGAGCCACTTCCTCGGCGATGAAGTATTGGAATCCGCCCATGTCTATACAGACGAAGTTCTCCGGAGCATCCGCGATGAGGGCTTCGATGGCATCTGGCTGCGTGGCTGCCTTTATGATTTGATGGAATCCCGCGTCCTGCCTGAGCTGAACCGGCCGCGCGTGGATGAGCGGCGTCGGCTTTTGCGGCAATTGATCGAACGCGGACGCGCAAACGGAGTGGGTGTCTGGCTCTTCTTCAATGAACCGATGGCCATTCCTGCCGACGATCCGATCTGGGGGAAATATCCTGAATTGCGGGGTGTTTCGCACTGGGAATACCGGCGTAAAGGGGAGGGGGATTTTTTGGCCGCAGGCGATATCCATGCCCTGGAAAAAGCGGAGATGGTCTCGCTCTGTGTCTCGTCGAGTCTTGGCAGAAATTTTTTTGAGGAAGCCACCGCAGGCGTTCTGGAAAATCTCCCGGGGCTGGCGGGCGTGATTCTTATCACCGCCAGTGAAATGCACTCCCACTGTTGGTCCCACCATACATGCCTCCCAACCGGCGATCCCTTCCGTCCGGTCAACGAACAGGAGCTTTCCTGTCCACGTTGTCGTGAACGCGGTGCCGCATCCGTCGTTCTGGAAGTGCTGGACACCTGGAAGAAGGCCGCGGCACGTCTGTCGGTCCCGTGCAGGGTGATGGCCTGGAATTGGAGCTGGTCCATGTGGTATCCGGATCCTCAACCGGAAATTGTCGGGCACCTTCCCGAAGGCGTCGAACTGCTGCTGGATTGCGAGCGTGGCGGCCTCAAGATGTGGCAGGGTCGCGAAATCCTTGTGGACGAATACTCGATCGGTTACGCCGGACCGAGCGAACGTTTTTGCAAGACCCGCCGGGCTGCGGGGTCGCGTCCGATCCATGCGAAATTGCAAATCAACACGACGCACGAAATCGCCAGCGTCCCGAACCTGCCCCTCATTCCCAATCTTTTCCAGAAATGGTCCGGTCTGCGCCGGGAGCGGGTCGCCGGAGTCATGGGAAGCTGGAATTTTGCCTGTGACGCCACGCTCAACACGCAGGCTTTCAAGTGCTTCAATGAACAAGCCTGGACGGATGCGCCGTCATTTATGCAGGCTGTTGCCGCCTCCTATTTTGGCGATGTGGACTTCGAGGCCATTGGCCGGGCCTGGGAGGGTTTTTGCGCCGCTTTCCAGAGCTATCCTTTCAGCATTCCCCTCGTTTACCTGGGCCTCGTCAACTACGCTCCCGCCTATCCGTTGAGCCTGACCTACCATGCGCGTCCCATGGGCTTTTCCCATCTCTACCAGGAGCAATGGGGCGACCGTCTCGAAGACACTTTTGACGATTGGTCTCTGGATGAAGTGACCGCCGCCTGGGGGCTCACCGCGAAGGGATGGGAGCAGGCCATGATCCCCTACCGCCAGGCTCTGAAGCCAACCGCCCCGAACCCGCTTCACGAACGCCACCGCCGCGAGGAATTGAGTTGCGCCGAGATGATCGGCTGCCATCTGGCCAGCACCTACAATGCCTACCGTTTCCACGCATGGCGGCTGGCCACCATGAAACGCCAGGGCCTCGAAGCACCCTGCACGCTGGAAGCCGATGACACCGCCCGCGCCATCTGGCACGATGACGCCGGACATGTCCGCCGCGCCTTGCAATGCATGGAAGCCGACCCGCGCCTCGGCTACCACGGCGAAGCCCACACCCACCTCTTTACCGCCGATTCCCTCCGCAGAAAATTAAATCCATGAAAACACCTTCAAAAGAGAGCAGTGATTTTCGTTATAACACGGGCGACTCAAAGGTTCCCTGGGATGCCGTGGCTGTGAAGCCGGACATCGGCCTGACGATGGATCTCCTGCGATTTCTGGTCACTGCCGGTGAGGATGCGGAGAGTTATCGCTGTGGAATGGAAGAAGTCGAGCGGGCGTTGGAGAAAGTTTTTCGTGTCGGCCGACCGGCCACCAAGTTGTCCTTGGGGCGCAATGTTGCGGGAGTCGAGGATCTCGCCCGGGAAATGCTGGGAGTCAAGCATGCGTCCTTCGTCGTCAACTGGACGGCCGGTTACGATATCGCGCTGGACATGGTCGGAGTCAAAGCCGATGACGAAGTGATCATCCCGGCCATCACCTTCATGGCCACGGCGAGCCCCGTGTTGCGCAAAGGCGCGAGAGTTGTTTTCTCCGATGTGCAGCGGGAAACAGCGAACATGGACCCGGAGGATGTCCTTCGCAAGATCACTCCGCGAACCAAAGCGATTGTGCCGGTTCATCTTGGCGGGTATCCGGTGGACATGGACCCGATTCTTGAAGTCGCGAAAAAGAAGGGAATCGCGGTCATTGAGGATGCCGCGCACGGCTTTGGCGGGCACTACAAGGGGAAGCCGCTGGGGGCGGTGGGTGATTTTGGCGCCTTCAGTTTCCATGAGGTCAAAAACATCACATCGCTCGGTGAGGGTGGCATTGTTGTGACGAACGACCCTTTGGGGGAACAATTTGCCAAGGCGCGGTTTGTGGGCTTCGACCTGCGCACACCGCCACCCGAGCACTGGCTCTACAACATCACGGCCAACGACTCTCGGAATGGCATTTTTGCGGCCGGAAATTTCTCCACAACGGAAATCCAGGCGGTGGCCCTCCATCGGCAGATGAGACAGAACGCCGAGATTCTTTCTGCACGCCGGGCGGTGGCGGCGCGGCTGCATGACACCTTCTCACAGGTTGAGGGGTTGATTCCCGGGCCGATGGACAGCGCGGACTTTGGGGCGACCTTTCATTTGTTTCTTCTGAGAGTGGACCGGAAAATTCGCGGGGGAATTCAGGCTATGAAAGCCGAACTGGCAAACCACGGGGTCACACAAATTCCGCACTTTTGCCCGCTATACCACTACCGGATTTTCGAGCAGTTCGGGTATGACCGCGAAGCCATCCGCAAGGCTTGTCCGAATGCGGAGGCCGCTTTTTTTGAGGAATACACACACCTGCCGATCTACGGTCTCTCTCCTCAGCAGGTTGATTACTTGGAAAAGGCGGTTGTCGAAGCGGCAAAAAAACTCGCCATCACGAAGCCGTGAACAATTTCCCACCGGATCCTGCAGGGGTCCGATTTCTTGAACCTCTCTCCGGTTCCGTATTGAACCACCGGCAGGGGCGCGTCGTTCCGGAAGGATTGATTGTCCCTGTCAGTCTCGAATGGCCGACGGCCGGGGGACGGAGTGTTTGGATTGACGGCAATCCCGCGACGGTTCAAGGAGGGGTGTTTCAGGCGCACGCGCTTGTCTCCGCGGATGAGCAGGAAATTTGCGCCACAGCGGATTCCCCCGAGGGGCCCATTCTGGCCAAAGTCCGCGTGGTGTATGACAGATTTTCCCGGTGCCGTTACCGCATTACCATCGACGACAATATTTTCTGTCTGGAGGAAATCGCCCGAACTCTTCCCCGATCCATTTTTGACTGTTTTTACCTCCACGGATTACGCGATCTGCACCAACGTTATGGCACCAAATTTGCCCTGAACGTATTTTTCTCCACTCCCAATGGCGATTTTACTCTCGCACAATTTCCAGAACGTTATCGTGCGGAGTTCGCCGACAATGGCCACTGGCTCACGTGGGCCTTCCACGCAAAGTCCGAGTTTCCGGATCGGCCTTATGCAAACTGCACTCCGGAACAGATCGCGGCTGACTACGATCAAGTTGCCTCGGAAATCCTGCGCTTCGCCGGAGAAGCCGCCTACAGCCCAACGACTGTCGTGCATTGGGCCATGGTGCATCCCGGAGCCTGGAAGGCCCTTTACGACCGAGACACGCGCATCCTGAGCGGCTTCTTTGTGCCTGCCGCGGCAGGACATTACGTGGAGGATGGCGTGCCACTCTCCCCGTCGGAAAAAGGGGCAAACTATGACATCAACTATGGCATGGACAGTGAACGTTCCGCAATTCTGAGCGGGTGCGATCTCCTCAAGGATTTTGACTCAGGCCTGGTATTCTCGAAATTTGACATGGTACTTAACAACACCCTTCCTGAGCAGATTACTCCCATTCTTGAATCTCTGAAACACAGGCCGCAGACAGCAGAGATCATGGATCTGATGACTCATGAGCAATATTTCTGGCCTCATTATCACGCCTGCCGCCCGGACCATTTCCTGCGCTGTGAAATTGCAATACGGTGGTGCGTTGAGAACGGATACGACTCCGTGTTTTTCCACCAGGGGCTGGCAGGAGTAGGGCGTGGATTATAGAGATTCGGGTGGCTGCAAGGCCAGCCATCCCAGGTCACACGGATTCCGGTCAGCAAACAACAGGCGATTTGGCAGGGGATGGAGCTTCTTCCAGGAAAAGACGCCCGCTTCAGGAGTTCTGCGTATCACATTGATACGCATCCTTTGCCCGTTTCCGTTCAGGAGACCCAGAGGAATGCGAATGGTCACGCGCCACCCGCTGTCCGTCATCTCAACCCGGGACGTCCAGCGCGTCTGATCTGGCAGCCGATCCAAGTCAAAATGCTCACCGGAAACCCCCACAAAAAAACTGCTGGCCGGCCAAAGCCTGCGTGGCTCCACGAGCACTTCAATACTGTCGCTGTCAAAGATATGTGCGGGCTTCCGATTTCGTAAAACATTTTCCGGGACATCGCACACAATTCGGAAAATCAAATCATCCGCTTCGTGCTCAACCTTGAACTTGGTTTGCCAGCCTGAGGAAACATTTTTTTCCGCCGGACAATCCCTCCATTTTCCAAGCGACCAGGAGAGACGTTTCTGCGGCTTCGAGGACTTTTTACAACAAACGATGCCGTCTTTCATGACAGCCCCGGTGTGATTCGGGAAGAGTGCTCGGTTCGACCGGATATTTTTCTCCACGCAGGGAAAATCTTTGGTAAGGATTTTTCGCAATTCCTTGCCCCTCCACCTCAGCAGATCGGGAAAGTATTTATATCCCTCCGCTTCGGAGTGGAAGCCCAGCCGGGAATCCGTTTGCGAGAGTTCCGCCAAGCGTTGCGAATTGTGAATTTCCTTTTGAACCAAATGTTTCAAATTTCGCAAAAGGGAGAGTCTTGCCTGCCGGTTTCCGGTCTCCGTGCGGAAAAGTTTTTCCCGCAACTGATAAAATTTCAGAACATTCGACGCGCTTTGCAGTTGAATCCCCAGAGCCTCTGCCACTCCGATTTCCTCAGCCCATTCGGCTCTTCGACTGGAAATTTTCTTCAGACAAGCCATCCCGTTTTCCCAGTGCCGGGTCATGCGGTCACAGAGAATCAAAATCTCATCGAGTGAGTGTGCGGAACCAATACATTCCCCGATGCGGTCGCCGCTGGGAGGAAATCCCAGCAACCAACTGGGTGCCACGCCCCGGTCAACGGGCTTCAAATGCAGCGGCCATGCCACGGAATCATGTACCGGGCCAAACCAGGCAAAATTCACATTGGCCGGGAATTCCCGATAGGCCGCGCCAAAATGCTCCCAGGCTTCCGCGACAAGCGGAGCCGCGGACCCCCACACCGGACGAGCCAGATCGAGAAGAAACGCGCGCTCCGTCCGGGGCAGTGGAGAAAAGGACAGCCGACCGGCGGCCCGTGTCATCAGGGAGGGATAATTTCCAAAATACCAGCACTGCATGGCCGCACGAACCCCCAGACGGTGCATGGCCCGGTATTTTCGATACAAATTTCCCGGCACAGGCACCCAGGGAACCGTCGCCACTTCATGAGAACATCCGACCTGAAGCTTGGCAGAGACGGCGATTTTCGCAGCAACCGCCCTGCGGGCGCATGTCTCAAAAACACGACTCGGTCCCACATAGGCCAGGGAGTAATCTCTGATCAGGCGACGGCGGCCCAATTGGCTCACTGTCCCCATGGATTCAAAGTTGTATTGAAAAAGTACCCCTCGCGGAACCCTGGCGGCAATCCGGGCAACTTCCTCGTAAAAATCATTGATTGACCGCCCGGAGCGTTCCAACACGCTTGGCACATAGAGCCAGGAAATCAATTTTCCCTTGGGGTTTCCCTTGTGCATCCCGCGTTGCATGGCGGCCAGAGTGTCTCGAAAAACCTCCTCGGGCTTCCGGCGGGAGCAGCGTGGACAGTTGTTGGGCCCGCTGTCCCAGAGCATGTTGGAATAACAATGGGTGGGACGTTCGCCCATATTGATGGTCATCAGGCCTGCCAGACCCGGGACCTCCGAAAAAAGAAATTCCGTCGCTTCCTCCAGGTAGGCCCGGCCGGTGGCGGTGCTTGTGCAGAAAAATGTGAATGCGCCTTCGCGGTGACCAGCCAACTCGGGCAGACGCTTGAGATGGGATGGAGAATGCAGGTATTCCGGATTGTCCCCAAATCCCCGGGGTTCGATGCAGAACACATAAATTCCGATGCCATAACGGGCACAACGCGCCACGGTCTCGCGGAGTTTGCGGATGCGACGTTGGGCATCTCCGCCAAATTCCGGGAAAAAGCGGGATGGACAGAGTTCGTGAAAACTCGCCGTCAGCCAAAGCCCATTGACTCCCTCGTGAGCCAGGCGGTTGAGGTATTCGTCCGGATAATAGTTTTCGTCGTCCGCAAGCTCGTCGCGATTTTTTGGCGGGCGTTTGATGGGTCCAAAAAAGCAGCGGGAAATGCGGGTCTCGATCACGGGACTCCGGCAAATTTTACCGCAGCGAAGAAAGGGGCCATCGCTGGCCAGCAACTGTTCTTCGAGGCAATAAATCGCCCGCCGGATACCCTCGCTGTCTCCGGCCAGAATTTCGCAGGACTTGGCCGTTATCTTCAGTTGGAAAGATTCATACTTGCCGGTTTTTTTCTTGAGCACCCGAATCCGATAAACGCCTTCCAGAGCCAATCCCGTGCTTTCAAGAAGTCGCGCAAGACTCTCTCTGGCGGTGAACAAAAGAGACTGGGAGTCCGGGAATCCCCATTCCAGACACACCCCTTTTCGAAGGTCGGCTTCCCCGGTCGCAGGCTCTTTTCGCGGCCACCGCACACGGCGGATCAATGGCTCTTTCAGCTCTTGGACAAAATGCCAGGAATGGGAGTCGGGCTGAGATGGGGGCTTGGACATCGGATCTACAAGCTATTCTTTATCCAGGCGAAAATCGCGTCAGCGACCTGGCGATAGCCTTGAACCGCAGGGTGGACGGCATTGATTTGACGGGTGACCTTCGCATCCGAACGGGCGTGAACAGACTGTTGCTCGACCGGATACCCGTTCTCGCTGTCAAAGTTGAGAGCGGCGGGGATGATATGGATATTTTCGCCCTCACGAGCATCAAAGCGTTTGAGAAACTCGGTGGTGTAGAGTTGGAGACTCTTGACATATCCCCGGCGCGTTTCCCCACTCCCATAGTTGGCTCCAAAAGCGTCCTGGGACGCGGGAGACAACGGTATAACGAGTCCGATGGCAGCTTGTGGAGCTCCCGCACGCAAAATCCCGATGAGTCGTTCCGCATCGGCCAGGACTTGTGCAATGGCTGTCGCACGGGCGGCCTCCGAAAGTCCAAACACATCATTGGTGCCCAGAAACACCACGATGAAATCCGGCGGCGTTCCTTCGCAATGTGTCCGAAGATATTCTGAAAAATTGATTTTCCCGTCGAAAACAAACGGACTTGGCGGACCCGCTGTAGGGTTGATCGTCAAAAATCTTCGCCACGTCCATCCGGGATAGCCTTCATGCCGGTTGCCTTTGGCATCACCCTGCGTTCCCAGCAGGGTTGGGCTTGGTTCGTTCGGTCCCGCCAACAGCTTGAGCAACTCTCCGGTATACATTCCGCTGGCTGTGAGGCTGTCTCCCACGATCAAAATCCGAATGGGTTTTCCCGCTCCCGCCTTCTCCTGAGCCACCCGGACGGTGGTCTTGCCAGCGGCGATCTTCTGATCGCTGTCATCGGTTGCCGTTATTTCCAACGGGGTGCTTCCCGCCTCCTCGGAGCCGGGCGTCCATGTCCAGCGCGCCTGCATCTGCCGGCCCTTTTGGCAGGACACGTTCCAGAACAGTGGCTGGGATGCCAACGGCAAAAGACTGTTGAAGTAAAGATTACACTCGACTCGGGGAACCGCCCATACGGTGGCAGGGAGAAGGAGGCTGGTTTCAGGGCTGCGAGACTGATCCGCCCGAGCGGTGTGCTGTGAGCACACGGTCAAAGCGAGGATGATTTGGAAACACAACAAGGTCTTCACGGCAGCATGATCCATGGTCGGTCTGAAATTTATTTCACTTTTTTCGAAGTCACCGGCTCGGGCAGGGGAGTTGACGCGGCAGAGGTGGGTTCAATGGCATAGATGCGCGTCACAAAGGGCGGCAAATCTTCCGTAAAGGTGGTGGCGTCCTTCGCTAACGTCCTGCCGGAAATGAGTTCTCTGACCGTGGCGGAAACAGGCAGGGAGATGGTCTTTTTTCCCGCCGTCACGGTGTGCAACATGAGATAGGTTTTGTTGGCATGAAAAACATCAAAGCTCCTCAAAAAAACATGCACGCCCGCGTAGTCACAGAGACCCTGCAGGATTTCCCGAGTCAGCGGCATGAGCGTGAAGACCGAACGCCAGTTTTCGAATTCCTTCACAACCAGGGCGGGATGTCCGGCGACCGTTCCAAGCACCCTGGCTTCCGGGTCGTTGCTGAAAAATGCCGGTGCCATTTCGAAGGCATTCCCCTCCTGCGCATTTTTGGTGATCGCATGCTGTTTATCTGTGGGACGCATGGACTGTCTTTCCATCACCGTTTTTTCTTCAAGACGGATGCCCGTCAGATTTTTCATTCCGTCCACGGAGGTTTTGTCGTCGTTCAAGTATCCCGGCGCGTAGGCCCATACCGCCACCGCATTGTTTTTTTTCACCTTGTTTTTTATCAACTCGGAGATCCCGGGGCTGTTCCGCCAGGCATTCAGGAAGATGTAGAGCTTGTAGTCTTTTGTGTCCGGCCTGCCCAAATCTGAGAGTAAGAGCACATCATACGGCGCACCCATATGCGCTGCGCCTTCGGTGGTTCCCCAGACATGTTCGCGAAGAAAATCCTGGGCGGCGTTCGCAAGAAAATACGGTACTGTCTCATCGTAAATCAGCGCAACTTCCGCCACCGGTGAACGATCCTTTTTCAGTGCGGCCTCCCCAATCTTACTGAGAGTGGAAATGCCCCGCATGACCTCCTCCTGGTGATACCAATCGTTTTCAAAGAGCCGCCACCACATGCCGGTGCCTTCCGCCAGGGCGTCTCCAAATCCGCGTTGAATCACGGAGAGGGTTTCCTCCCACGTTTGCGTTTTTTCCGCTGCAAACGCCCCCCTTGCCAGATGGGTTCTCGTGTCATTTTCCAACCAGATGAATTTTCCGCGAAGCCGCGCGCTGGCATGGAAGGGCGTGATGCTCAGTCCGGCCTGTCCCTGACGGCGGCGGACATAATCAATCAAAGTCCACACGCCATCAATGTCCTTGCAGTCCAGGATGCGTTCGAGTCCCTGCAGGCCGTTGGTGTGGAGCTTCGGACGTCCCGTGGATGCGAGCGCATATCCATAATAGAGATAGACCAATTTTTTCCCATGGGAGGCCTCCCGGACAGCGCGCGCGGACTCCTCCATGTTTCGGACCGTCCGATCCGTGAGATATTCACGAAAGTCCCTTTCCCATCCGTCAGCACCTGGAGCTAAAAAAATTCTTTCCGCCTTTTTGTTGCGGATTTCCGGGGGAGGCGGGGCCGCTGTGGAAAACTCGACTTCCCCTTGGTTCCACGCGGCCCGGACCCGCGCGACATCCCCTGCGTATTTATCATGGAGCCACATCTGGAAAGTCTTTGTCGTGGCCTGGGAATATCCGGTGGGTCCATCCAATCCTCCGGGCCAATACCATTCCCCGGATTGCCCACCACCGCACATATATCCGAAAACCCGGTTGGCATACGGGCCGGACTCGATATGGGAGACGACATCGCGGATCATTTTGAGGGAAACTTCCAACCAGCGATCCGAGCCAAGGGGGCCAGCCAGTCGCATGACCTTGTATGCTCCACCATGAAAATATTTTTCCATGTCATCCGGAAAGCGGGTCTCAAACCAGGTCGGAGGGTAGAGCGGCAGTCCAAACAGGATTTTCGCGGAGGGATTCGCGGCAAGATACGTTCGGAACATATCGTCCACAACGCCCCAGTCGTATTTGCCTTCGTTCTTCCAAAAAGTTCTCGGGATGATATCCAGCCCCACCAGATTCACTCCGGCTGCGGCAAAATCGCGAACGCAGGCCCCGGCCTCCCTCACCATCAATTCATTCGTGGCAAAGTTGAGGGGAGCCGGACAAACCGCCAGCGGATAGACCGGTTCTTCATTGATGGCAAATCCGGGAATCCCGCCGACAAGGATGTTCCGGGCGGTTAACGGCTCATTCGGAACCTTCCGGCTCTCCAGCGTCTTTTCGTAGTCTTCCGTGATTTTGAGCGTTCGCGCAAAATTTGGATCATATTCCGGCCCGAGGTAGGCGAAGCACGGAGGCAGAGCGGCCGTGTGGGTTTTACCTTCGGGGATTTGGCTTTCCAGCGGGTACCGGCTGCGTTCGGCTTTGTAGATGGCGGCAATCTCCGTATCCGGAAGAGCGGCATTATACAATCGGAGATCGTTGAGCAACATGTTGGCTTCCGCATCCGGCTCAATCTTTCCGTTGTCGAGGCGGCTCCACGCGCTGCCAACGTCGAGCGGGCGCGGGCTGGGCTTCATGCGGGAGGGCCGCGCACTCTCGAAGGCGGCACTCGGCTTGCCATCCACAAAGACACGCACGGATCCTTCCCGAAAGACCGCCGCAACATGATACCATTTTCCGCCGGTTTCGACGAACTGCGCCCCCGGAAAAATCCATGAGGGATTCGTGTAAGCGATCGTGCTGCCGAAATATCCCTGATAAGACAGCCCATCCCAGGCCTTTTGCGTGGCGGATTTCCTGTAAGAAAAAGCGGGGTAGCGCCAGCCCACAGAAAACAGAAATCCTCCTGGCTCAGGATGCAGCCCCTGGGAAAGGATGGGTGCCACGTCAGGGGTGCCGGACTTCAAAATCCAGGCGGCCACCGTCATTTCCCTGGTGAGGTCAGGCAGTCCCTCCGAAGGGATGGTGATTCTGGCTCCCGAGGCGAGGCGCAGGGCCTCCTTCTCGACCTGAAATGTTCCTGATTCCGACAGACAGCGGAAGGTGCCGGTTTGATCCTGAAGCTCGGTGCGGTCTCCGGCCTTCGCAAAATCAAAATGAAAGACCAGATCCGCTTCGGCGGATGAACACGCGAACAGCGCGACTAATAAAAGAGCGGCCCGGGATAAAAACATGATTGAGAGAAAAGGTTTGACCTAAGGAGCGTGGTCAACCTCCACGTCATCGAATTGACACAGCCCAGAAAACTCATAGGCGATCCGTAGTGACGCGGCACCTTCAGGTGCCGAAGCCGGCACCTCAAATGTGTAGGACTCCCATTGATCGCTTAACGGGAATTCCTGGAGCTTCTGATTGGAGAGCCATCCTTCATTCGTGTTGTAGTAAAGATACACAGTCACCTTTGGCTGGCTGCCATTGTCTTCGCCCCTGGCCTTGAAAGACGCCCGATACGCCTGTCCTGCCGGCAGGGTGTCCGCAGGATAGATGTGACTCTTGCCGTGCGAGTTGATTTGCAAAAACCGCTCGTCATCTCCCTTCTTTCCGAAAGAAATTGTGGCGGCATCCATGGCGCCGTTAATCACCCAACCGTCCGCCCAGTCGTCCGTATCGAAATCGAGCTGAAACCCCTTGTCCGCGTAGTCATATTGGTGCGTGATGCGGATGCTATTCAAGGGAGCTTCGATTTCAAAGGAGGGGTTCAGGACAAGGTTGTCCGCCTTGAGTGTTTTGATGGGGAGAAGAATGGCGCTCACCCCCAACAGGCTTCCGCAGATCAGGTTTGTATTCATGATTTTATTGGTCGTGTTTGATGTTTTCCAACTGTGAAAGAATCTTCTGTCGAAATTCATCCGGGGTGGTGACATCGGCGGGCTTGGCCGCAAGCCAGGCCAGATTTGACCGGTTTTTTCCGGCAACCATTTTTGGAGCTGTTTGAAGAAGTTCCTGAGCCTGCTGTTTCCATGCCCCCTCCGGCGCAGAGGCAATCTCCTTTCGCAGTGTGTTTAGATATTGATAATCTTCGATCCCCTCCCGGAGCGCCTCGAGATGAATGCTGCCGGTCACGTCGGTGGGTCGAATGAACACAGGGGAAAAATTGGGCGTGAGAGTATCGTATTCATTCCAGTTGCTCGGCGAGGCACCAACTCCGGAATCCCCTCCGATATTCCCAAAAGCCCAGTAGTGCAGACCCTCGGCGCCCTGATCAAAGACCCACCAGGCTTTCGAGCGGTAATAATTGGTGGGATCAAAGAGCCGGTTGGGGCCTTCGCACTGGTAGAAGGAGAGACGTTGATGGGCCGGCCGGTTCTTGAAAAATTCTTCTGTGACCGCGCCTCCGGATTCATATTGCCGGATGAAGGGGCAGATGATGTCGGGAAGCTTCATGGCTTGAGCATTCCGGGTTTGCCCGGGGTGCAGCCAGGTCGGATTTTCCAGGATCTGAAATTCAGGAACCGCCGCCTTCACCGCCTTCGCCCATGCCTCAATGATGGCATCCTGCTGATCCGTATGGGGCTCGTCCACCAATTGGAGCACCAGCCGCTTCCGTTCGATGCCCCTGGCATCCAACTGTTTTGCGATCTCCCGTATCCAGGCACCCACCCTCTCGGAAAAGACGGGGTCGGTCATCTTCACGCCGTCAAATTCCTCTTTGGCATTGAGAAAAATATAATAGTTTTCGATGCCCGGCCAAAGGGCCACCCAGCGATCAAAATTTGCGA
The DNA here is from genome assembly GCA_014879575.1 of Chthoniobacterales bacterium. Classification (GTDB taxonomy): domain Bacteria; phylum Verrucomicrobiota; class Verrucomicrobiia; order Chthoniobacterales; family Terrimicrobiaceae; genus QYQL01. Next base: position 30,398 of record JACSRU010000116.1, read on the forward strand.
AGCCCTGCCCCGGCGTTTTGCTGTCGGGGCGCGGGAAAATGCTGCCGTAAGCCCATGTGCCATTGACGAAATGTGCGCGCATCATCTCGATGGAGGCCTGCATGTTCTCAGGCGTCAGCCCATAACTTTCCTTTTGCCCATTGGCGTAATCCCACAACGAAACCGCCAGTCCGGGACGCCCGAGCGCGAAAGGCGAGACGCGCACCGAAAACGGCACTTCTTGTATCTGGCCCGGCTGCCACTCGATTTCCACCCGCCCTTTGTGCTCTCCGGGCGGGAGATTCGATGACTGGACGCGGAACCACAACTTCTGCGTCATTCCGGCACGGAGAGGAAACCGGTAAGCATTGTCGTGTTTCTCCAGCCAGGGGAGTGCGTCGGCCACGGGTTGGTGTTGGAGGGTATCCGTCCACGGAACAGCGGAAATGCGCAGCCAGTCGCCGGATTCCGGCAAATCTTTAACCCGGAGGATAACGTCCCTGTCCTTCGCCGAGGCGTTTGTGATATTCAGGCTGTCTGCGCGGAATTCCTCGCGCATCATATTCACCTCAAGGCGGGGAGGAGCGACATCAGCAGGCGGTTCTTCCAGATAAGGGGGCAGCAGGTAACGGTGTTGATTCCAGACCAACACTTCCGGCAGGCCCTTGGCCTGCAGAATCCTTCCAAAAATCGAAAAAATCTCTTCGTGCGCCGGGGCGAGGGGAAGCACTGCTTCAAAGCGGGCAAGATCCCCAACGGCAAATGCGTCCACCTGCTTCGCCGCAGCCGCAAGGCGGCTCTGCAATTTCTGTCGTTCCTCGTCGGAAACCGGAGCGGCCTTCAGGGCGGCCTGGACTTTTTCGAGGTCATGGGTCATGCGCTTCCGCGCGCTGTAGGCAATGCGCTGTTGGCGCACGTAATTGTTAATGGCCGCCTTGCCTTCTCCGGGAATGGTGAGAGTTTTTCCCTGGCTTTCCTGGGGATCCTTGTCACCGCCGAAGATTTTAATCTCATCACAGAAGACATAGTTTTTATCGTCGGGATTGTCGCATCCGGGCGCGGGAACGATTGCCACATACCGCCCGCTCACATCCAAACCGCGCACTTGATAACGCCAAAGTGCGGGGCGATTCTCCGGCGGCTTGCCCCTTTTTGCGGCGGAGAGGTCCACAAGGTTTTCTTTGACCGCCTTCCAATGGATGCCGTCATCACTGACAAAAAGAAAAAGTTGCCGCAGGAAGCCGACTCCTCCGTCGCCCGCAGCCGTGCTGAAGCTCAGGCCGTCTATCGAGCGTGTCTCTCCCAGATCAATCGTAATCGTCGGAGTCGCAAACATCCATCCCACACTGGTCTTGAGCGCCCAGAGACCGGGCAGCTCCGGACCTGTCCCATAAACACCATCCGTCAGATCGCGCGGATCATTGGCATCCTTGCAATGGGGGTAGTTTGGCGCAGGGTCCAGAGTGTAGGGGCGGCCCAGGGCGATATTTTCCGGTTGTTTTGGCTGATCACTCTCTCCGGCCGAGGCCGTCGGGAGCACCCCTCCCAGCATGGCACACAGTGCCGCCGAGAATGTCCGTCGCGCCCTTGATTCTGTCATGAATGATATCCCAATTTCCATGTCTGCGGTCTTCCCGGGGTTATGGAATCACACCCTGTGTTGAGGGTTTCCATTCCACTCGTCCGTCCACATACAACACATTCCTCCCTCCCTGGTGTACGGGTTTCGGAGCGATGTTTGCCACGTTGCTATTGGCGTAGTTCCAGGCGTCCATATCTTCCAGGAGCCAGCGTTTTTCAGAAGAAAAATTGTGGACCTGCAGAAGTGTGTAAGCGGGTTTTCCTGACTGGGGATGCCCAAAATAGAAGGCCGTGGCGTAGTTCCCTTGCACGTAGCCGGTGAAACCCACTTTGCGCAAGCCGGAGTTGGCTGGACAATCCCAGGTCTTTCCGGGGTTCTTTGTTTCACCCAAATACGGAGCCAGGCTGGAGATGATGGTGTCTCCCGTGGTGATACCGTAGCTCAGAGCCTCTGGCAGCCGCCCGTTGTTCTCTCCCGCATATTGGGTGACAGCCATCCCAATGCTCCGCAGATTCTCAACACACTGCAAGGCCCTCGCCCTTTTCACGCCCCGATTCAAGGCCGGTATCAGAATTGCCGTGAGGATGACACCCAGTGCTATGGTCATGAGCAATTCCATAAGCGTAAACGCTCTTGCGTCCGTTTCCTTGAAGATCCCATTCATGGACACAGAGTCCCCGTCCGATGTGGAATGGCGACTGTCGGCCAACCCCGGCAGACGTCTTCAGCCGCTTCTCCGCTTGGAGCGGCCTTTCATCAACCAGGCGACACCTGCCAGCGCGAGCAATACCACGGACTGCGGCTCAGGGACGGCGTCCGCCGCGCGGATGGATTCCAGAGCACTTGAACTCAACACTCCGCCAGTGCCACTCGTCGCGCCATAGACACGGACGTTATCCATATACCCATCCCAAGGACGACTGTTTCCGTTGAGATTTCCAATGATAAAATTCGCGGTATTGGCATTTAGAGAGCCTTTGTCAAAGTCCTGCGTGGTTCCAAGCTGAGTCACGTTTACTGTCGTGTTTCCCATATAAAAACGAAGGTTACTGGTTGCCGCAGTCCCATCGTAAGTAACGGCAAAGAACACCCAGGAACTGAGTGCTCCCAAGGTTGAGGTGCCAGTCGAAAACGCAGTCGTTGCGGCAGAACTGGAAGTCCCCAAAGTCAGACTCAGGCTCCCATTGGCGGCTGTCCGGTGGTATTGCAGGCTGATCTGGGCATTGGTGTTCTGATTTTTTTCAACTAACCGCGCTCCCGAAATGCTCCCGGTATCGCCGGAATCCGGGCTCTTTAACCACCCCAGGATCGTGAACGAAGACAAGCCGTCCACCGCATTAATATCGCCACCATTGGCTCTCCCCCCGATTCCTGCAGTTCCCATCCCCGTGGAAGCCGTGTTGTCAAAGGCAAGATCCCCGGACAGCCCGGACACCCCGGAGCCCGCACCGCCATGAAGATCAGTGGCCACGTCACTGCTACTCAGCAAAGTTACCGCAGTCGTGTCGCTGCCCGTGCTGGCCGAGGTGGTGCCGCTGTCATTGAATTTGTATTCTAAAATCTGCGAGAACACGGCGGGCAGCCCGAGGCTGAAAAACGTGACGCAGATCAGAAAAACACGGTTCGGGGACATCATAAGAGATTTCATAGGGATGTTGGAGGTGAATGGGGCAATGAAAACTGAAAAAATGAAAAAGTCAAAGAAATATTTCAATAAAATCGTTCTCTCCTTCGGATTCCTTTTCTCCGGGGGATTCCCGGAAAATGGCCCTTGCAATTTTCTGGTAGAATAGTAGAATACAGCATGATTTTAAATTCCTGTGCAGCCATGGACAGCCGATTTTTTCCACGAGAACATTTTTCTGGGATTCCAAAATTTTCGTTTCGTAGTCCCTGAGCATTCCGGCCCCGTGATTTCCGACCTGCATTCTGATTCGGCACTTCCCCGATTAAACTACCAGTCCGAGCAGTCGCTGATTGATCAGATTGCCCGGCACTACCGTAGTCGCATCCTTGATCAGACGTTCAAGCCGGGCACCCGACTTCCGACCTGTCTGGAGATTGGGCGACTTATCAAGATTGCGCCCCAGACGGTGGATCGGGCCTTTGATATTCTGGCGCGGGAAAAATTGGTGTATCGGAGGCGGGCGGTTGGAACGATGGTCGGGCTGCCCACGCCATCCCATCCGGTGACGAAAATCCCGAAGCGTAGCCCGAACCGCAAGCCGGGTCGAAGCACTGTCCGGATGATTGTCAGTCGGGCGAGCCTTTTGGATCCGGAGGCCCATCTGCTTGTTGTGGACTATCTGAACGGGTTCATCGAGGGATTCAATGTGCGGCGCTGCAAATTTGAGATTGCCTACCTTCCGCCCAAACAAACCACGCTGGAATTCCTTCATTCTCTGCAATCTGCCGGGCACCTGCAGGCGTTAATCAACATGCACCTTGAGCAGGAAGCCACGGATTTTCTGATTCAGCAAAAAATTCCCATGGTGTGCATCAATCAGGACCTGACGCGCCATCACGTGCCGAGTGTTCTCGCGGACAGTGTGCGGGGCTATACGGAGGCCTGGAGCCATGCGCACGCGCTGGAACACACCCGTGTAGCCTTTTTGGGATTTCAAAATCCCCTGTCCGATCGCCAATACGAATGTGCCGCCGGGCGGGAAATCGCGCGTATATCCCTGCCCATGGAGATGCTGCTGATCCCGGAGCACTCTCCGACACCACAATCGCTGGCCGCCTTTCTGACCGGATGCCTGGGGACTTTCCAACCTCTTCGGTGGCCGACTCTGATTTTTGTCCAGACCGATCACCTGGCGATCCAACTCCTCGCCGCGCTCACCACTCTCGGCATCTCCGTGCCCCGGCAGATTTCCGTGATCGGATTTGACGATTCCCCCGCCGCAAAAAATTGCCATCCCGGGCTCACCACAATTGCCAAGCCCCGGGCGCAGATGGCCTTTGCGGCGTCCCAGTTGCTCGTCGACCTCCTGGAGCGCAGACCCGGGACCAACAATCATTTGCAAGTTTTTCCCCTTGGCCTGGTGGAGCGGGAAACCTGCGCTCCCGCCATGAAGGCCGCAAAGACATAATCCCCTCCGTGAGGAAGCTCCCGGTGGCGTAACCATTCAGGTCGGTTGATCTGAATAGTTACCGTTCCTGTTTCCAGCGGGAGGGGCTTTTCTGGAAGAGGATCAGGCGGGCGAGGCGGCGGAGGCGACCGGGGAGTCCGCCGCGATACAACTCCATGATGTTCTCACGGGCGGCGGGATTTCTCGCGTCCGCGCTGCTGCGGCGCAGAAAGCAGAGATGCAGACAGCGCAGGGGAGCGTCGTCCCAGGAATGTTCCACTTCGAGGTTTCGTCTGTCGGAGTAGCTGCAGCCGGAGCGGAAGCGGATGTCCCCGGCCATGCAGGCGGAGGGCAACGGAGCGATTTTTCATCGCTCGCCCTTCTGCCAGATTCCGCCATCGACGACAATCCTCCAGAACCTTGCCATTTGCTCGCGAACCGCAACCACCACAAACGCGACGCCTCTCCGCCTGGAAAGAAGACCGGCACCGCCATCGAAGACCAAAGGCCGCTCTCAATCTGGCACTCACGCGCAATGCCTTGCTCGCCATCATTCCCTTCCAGCAAGGCGAACCCCTCGCGCATTTCTTCGAGCTTTACCACCGACACCCGGCCAAGGCCCTCAACCTCATTCTTCACTCACGTCCCGTCTTATGATCCCTCCAGCCAAACGCCCTGGGGTGAACCCGTAGGGCTCGAACTGGCCCCTTGCCGCTTTCCTTGGCGGGGGAATCGTTTTCATTGGGGAGTGCTTTCGATCAACCGCCTGGCATCGGATTCGTGCAGGTGCTTGCTGGATGTGACGAACGCGGCCTGGATGGTCGGGGGAGCGAGCAGCCCCGTTTCCTCGAAGCGGTAGAACTTTCCCGCGACCGGTCCTTGTTGGGGGCCGGTCAGCAGGTTGCCGCAGATGCCGCGTTGGGGGTGGGGATCGTGGAAGGCGCCGAAGAGATTGTGGGGGGAGCCGACGAGGCGCACTGTCAGTTCCGAGGCGCCCGAGGGAGGCAGGGCAAGGCACACCGGACCATTCACCAATCCCCATTGTCCGACGGGCTTTCCGTCGATCAGGATTTCCGCCAGGGAGCAGGCGGCCTCCATGTCGAACCAGATGGCTTCGCAATCACCGGGCAGGGAGGGCAGCGGGAAATGGTAACAAATCGAACGATCGTAGAAGGGCAGGCCAAGGGATTCCCATGAGCCGTAGTCCAGGGAGGAAGGCGGGGAGAGGGCGAAACCGTGCGCGGTTGGTGTCACGGCAAAATCACCGACCAGCACCACGGCGTCGAGTTCCATGCGGACGTCGAAGGGCGCCGCCTCCACCTCCAATTCGTTCCAGCCTTCGCGGAGTTCGGACCCGAGCGGGATTTCGGGCATCCAGGGATCAATGTCCGAAGGCGTTGTTTCCGGCGGGAGTTCCTTCCCGTTGAGGCGAATGCGATAAAGGGCGGACGCTTCGATGGCGGCCCGGACATTGCGCAGGGCGCCCCGCACTTCAAATCGAAACACCGCCCGGAATCCGCTCCCTTCGCCGAAGGTGTTGCGATCCATGATTTGGCGGCGGTATTGAATGGCCCGGTGCCAGGGATTTCTGAGAAATCCGTGGTGTTGGAAGATGGCCTTTTGGGCGGTGGAGACGCGTTGATCCCGCGCCACATCGCGCCCGGGCAGGTACAGGTCGCAGAAATCGAGCACCAGCCGGTTGGGGCTCTCGCGGCGGAGGCGTTTCAGTTCGAGGGAAAGAGCCGGGAACTCTTCCGGCGGTGAGATTCGGGGCGGGGCGGGGGCGAAGGCGTTTTCTTCGTGCCGGGCGGCGACCAGGAGCGATTGCGGGCCGTTGACCACCCAGGTGAAGCGCAGATAGCCGTGTTCGTCCTGCTCCGCTTTCGGGTCCTCTTCCTGTGCGGTCAGGGTGTTGAGAATCCGAATGTCCTTCGCCTTGATGCGCACCGTGACCGGTCCCGATTCCGCGCCGCTATGGACGAGAAGATGCACTTCGCTGTCGGAGTCGATTCGGCGCGCGTGGGCGAAACCTCCCTCCCAGTCCGCTTCGACGCGAATCGGGGGTGGGAAGTGCTGGCAAAGCATGGTTGCGGCTTTGGTCGGACGGCGGTGAACCTGCCGGGGGAATTGTTGCGCGAGTTCGGTCCAGGCTTCGGACGGGCGACCGTCAATCGCGGGCGGCCCGGCCATCAGATCCCAAATTTGGCCCCCGGCGGCGAGGTGTTCTCTCAGCCGGGTTACGGTGGCGGCGCGCAGGTTTTGCATCGCTTCCGGGAGTACGATGGCGCGGTAGTGCTGGCGTCCGACGCGGAGGCCGCCGGCTTCGGCGCGCCCGAATTCTTCCAGCACGTATTCATCGCCGAGGTCGAAGGCGAGGAACTGGTCGGTCATTTCCTGGACGAAGTTCGAAAATGCGTTGCACAGCTCTCCGTGCGTTTGCTCGAGCGGGCTGCCGCGGCGGGCCGTCAGGTATCCCGAGGTGAGCGGATCGAGAACCAGGATATGACGCTCATCGCGCCCCCTGCTCATGGCCTGGCAAAGGCGGGCCAGGTGATCGTTGAGCGGACGCAGGTGGGGGAACCACGCGCTTTGATCGCTGAAGAACTGCGGGTGGTCGCATTTTCTCGCTCCGCGCACGGTCATCATGCTGTGGTGCGGGACGAGGTGGTTCACGCCCAGCACGATGAGCCAGTCGCCGAGCCGCTTGTAGTCGGCCGGACGCGAGGCGTGCCCACCGGCTCCCCAGGCTTCGCAGAGCACCTTTTCCCGTCCGAGTTGGCGCGCCACGCTTGCGCATTGGTGGACCAGCAGGGCCAGGTGCGGCTCGCGCCCGGCCACCGGGGTGCTTTTTTGCAGGGAAAACCACGGAGCCGCTTCGCCGACAAGGGCGTTGGCATACAACAGGTCGATGCCCGGCCAGTGCATGTGGGCGAGCAGGTGCACGTGGCCGGGAGTCGAGTAGGGCACGGGCCAGTCGTGTTCCAGATAGTGGCCGGTGAGTGCCAGACCGTGTTCGCCGCACCAGCGTTCGAGCGGCAGCGCCCAATGCTCCAGCCAGAGCGCGTGCAGGGTTTCATAATAGTCGAACCGCACCGCCCGGAACTCGCCGTGATCGAAAAACAACGCCGCGAGGTGTTCTTTCAAATCATAGCCCCGGCGGCGTTGGAACTCCGCGAGGATATACGGCGTGAGATGCAGCGTCGCCGCTCCGGCCCCCGCGTTCTGTGTCAGCAGGCTCGGTTCGTCGGTGAAGATCGCGGGAATGGATTTTCCAAAATGTTCGCCAAGTCGGAGGCGGTATTCCTCGTGGGTCGTCTCAAGGAAGGCTTTCGCGACCACGGGGTCCGCGAGGCTCACGTAGGGAAACTCCCCGTGCCACGGACTGCCCTTCATTTCCCGGAGAAAAAACGCCACAATCGCGCCCTCGGGACGAATGTTTCCCACGGCCGCACGGTGCTGGTCCTGTGTCCACACAGCGAGTTCCTCCGGGTCGAGACGGGCTCCCAGTCGGAGGGGAGCTTCGGATTCGAGATGCCATGCCGAGAGAAACAAATCCGATGCATCGACGGCCGTCGTGAAATGGTTCAAGGCGTTCGGAAGGCCGCGCAGAATCTCCCAGGCCACATAGCGCACGCGCGCTTCCGGGTGACGGGCCGGAACGTGTCCGCCGGCGAATCCGCTGGGATACGTGTTCTCATCATAGAGATACGTGAAGAGTCCGAGCCGCTCCGCCTCCTCCCGGCACAGTGCCACGGCCTCGAACCATGCCTCGGATTTGTATTCCGTGACCAGTCCCAGACGCGGATGCAAATACGCCCCGCCATATCCCAGATCCCGGAACTGCCCGAGCATCGTACGCAAGCGCTCCCGCGAGAACGGCACCTCAAGGTCTTCGTTGAGGATAAAAAACGGCGCCATCCGATGCGTCGCCGCCGGATCGCGCCAATCCCATGCCGCACCGCAGGCGGAAACCGGACCTCGCCCAGTGTCGAAGGAAGAAGCAGTCATCGCCGGAAAGCCTCTCATTGTTTAAAAATTTAACAAGATCATTTATTTTTGTAAAAATATCTTGCCAAATGAAAAACAATGGGCATTTTAGCGGAAATGAAACAACCGGCCTTCCAGCGCGTGGCGGAAAAAATTCGGGAGCAATTTTTGCATTCCGGCTCTGCGGCGGTGGGGGATCGTCTTCCGGGTGTTCAGGAACTGGCGCGGCGGTATCAGGTGAGCGTGCCGACGGTGAGCAAGGCACTGGGCGTGCTCCAGGCGGAAGGGGTGTTGGAAACGACGCGTGGCGCGGGAATTTTCATCACGGCGCTTCCGATGGCCCGTGCCACGGGGATTTTGCCGCGTGGACGCAGGCTGGGATTCATTGCGAATGCCTTTGCCCCGTCGGTGGCGCAGAAGGTGCTTGCCGGGGTCACCCGCACCGCCGCGTTGCACGGCTGCCGGGTGGAACTGGCGATGACGGACTGGGACCCGACGGAGGAGCGCTGGCATCTGCTCAACATGGCCAAGCAGGGATTGGACGGGGTCATTGTGTATCCTTCGGTTTCTCCGGCGGGCGTGCCGCACTATCTGGCCGACACGCTGCCCGATTTTCCCGTGGTGGTGATTGATCTGGCCCGACCGGAAATGAAGCGCCCTTCGCTCGTGTTCGACAACTGGAAGGCCGGACTCGACATGACCCGCCACCTGCTCGATGCGGGCCATGAGAATATCGGCTTCATTTCGCTCGGGGATTCCCGCTCCGTGAGCGACCGGCTGAAGGGCTACCGTCGCGCCCTGGCCAGCACGGATCAACCCTACCGGGAGGAATTGGTGGGGGATGGCATGGAGGCTCTGCATGACAAAAATTTCGGCCCGCTCCTGGATCGCCTGCTGGCCTTGCCGTCGCGACCGACGGCAATCATCGCGCCCTACGACCAGTTTGCCCGCTACTGCCTGGACGAGTTGGACGCCCGCCCCGACGGCGCACCGCCGGTCGAAGTGGTGGGATTCGACAACATCCAGACCGACGAATGGCGACATCGGTTTCCGACCACCGGTCCCGACTTCTACAATCTCGGCGAACGTGCGGTGGACATGCTGCTGCAGATCATCGACAGCCACGCCTCGACACCCACGGAAACGGTGCTGCCCGCGCCGCTGATTCTGCCGCCGAACGCGCTGGTCCCCGCCGAAGCCTCCCGCCTCTCTCTCCTCAACACACCCAACCCCATACCACAATGAAAACCTCGAAACATCCCCTCCTCACAATGCATCATCCCGCATCCCTTCCGTCAAAACGCGGCGGCCTCACAGCCTTGGCCGTCGGCCTCGCCCTGTTTGTCGCCCTCGCATCCTCCCACGCCCAGGTGCTGGTGAATGCCGGAACGGTCACGCCTGTTGGGGGGGCGGGCCAGGGCTCCTACACCGCGGGAGTGATCCTTCAACTCACGACAACGAGCACAACTTCAGTTCCGCTCAGTTTTGTGCTCGATCTGGGGTCCGTGCAATCCATCGACGAGATCACGATTCAGAATCGGACCAGCGCGGGCACGAATCTGGCTGTGCGCACCTTGAGCATCTATGTTGCGCCGGACGAAAGCATTGGAGGATTTGATCCCTTGAATATGAGTTTCTACACGACCCAGGTGGCTCCCAATGCCCTCTTGACGCCGAGTGTCAACACCGCCGGAGCCATGCGGCCCGTTGATATTACGGACTCCACCAAGCGTTATTTCCTCGTGAATCTGACCGGCAGCTTCAACGCACCGAGCGGATTTTCGAATGCCAATGGAAACGTGAACAACGTGCAATTCGGCAACGTCTATGTCACCGCCGTGCCCGAACCTTCCACCATGCTCCTTGGCGGTCTTGGTGTGGCCGGTCTCTTCCTGAGCCGTCGGATGCGCCGCGCGTTCCGCTAGCCCCAATGTGGTTCATCGAACGGCAGATTCACTAACTGCAGATGTGCGCAGATCGACGCAGATTGAACAATCTGTGGAAATCCTAAAAATCTGCGGTTAAAATCTCCTAAAGAAACGGCATTGCCGCCAGCCTCCTATTTCCGCCCCTTGGAACACAAAAATATCAATCATTTTTTGGGGGAAAACCCGCCGGACCCACATGGGCCCGGCGGGTTTCAGTGTCGTGGTTTCCTGTCCGCGCGCGAGGCCTTCACCGTGATCGAGTTGCTGGCCTGCGTGGGAATCATTCTCGTGCTCGCCGCTCTTCTCTTCCCCGTGGCGAACCGGATGAATGCCTCCGCGAAACAGAATGCCTGCCTTAGCAACCTGAGAACGATCGGCTCCGCCCAGGCTCAGTATTCCGCAGAAAACAACGGCGCCATCACGCCGAACCGCTCGAACGAGGGTGCCATCGCCTACTTTTGGAATCAGGAACTGGCGGCGTATATCACCGGGGGCGAGCGTCGCGGTGCCGGTGGCGGAACCCCACCGGTGAAATGCAAAGCCTTCCATTGCCCCGCTGCGAAGGCCGCCGCCCCGGCCGATCCCCTCGGTTACAGCTCCGCCTATGTGGAAAAATCTTCCTATGGGCAAAACCTCCTCATCGGCGGAGGCAACGAGGCCGCCGTCAAGATCAACGGCTATCCGAAAAATCAACGGCGGCCAATGATCGAGAAACCATCCAAAATGGTCCTCGTCGCCGAAACGCCGGCGGTCAATATCGCCTCCTACTCCTACGAAGGCGCGACCGCCGGCCCAACCCGCCACAACGGAACCAGCAACCTGCTCTTTGTGGACGGTCACGTGGAATCCGCCGTCTATCCCGTCACGCCGGAACGGGGCAACAAAACTTATAATTGGAGCATTGGAAATGAAACAAACTGAAAAATTGGGATGCGCTCTGCGCGGAAGGAAATGGTGTTGGGAACTGAGCCTGCTGGCATGTTGTGTCGGCCTTGGCGTGTCGGCGTTTGCCGATCTGACCGAAGGCGAGTTTCCGAATCAGACGGGCTCCCTGCACAAGCAAAACGGCTGGGAAGTGCAGAAGCCGGAAGCGGGCGGCTGGGTGGAGGCTTGGGATGCCGTCCAGGTCGAGCAGGACGACCAGGGGGACAACGTCATCGTCTGGCAGGCGGGAGCCGGTCCGAAGGAACAGGTGCGCATCGTGCGCCCGTTTCCCCCCACCAAATCGGACAAAGTGCGCATCTCCTTCGCTTTCAAACCCGGCGCGGAAAGCCTCGGAGGGCGCCTGTATTTCATGCAGACAGCGCAGCTCCCGGTCATGGCCCTCCAGTTTAAAGCGGGAAACGTTCTTGTTGTGGAAGGCGGCCAGACCCAGGCGACCGACACCGGTGTCGGGTTTTCCCCCGAGGACTGGAACCGCATCGAAATCCGCGTAGATTTTACGAAACACACCGCGGAACTCATCATCAACGGCACTCCGGTCGGCCACTATGAAATTCCGGCGTCCGCGACCGCCTTGGGCCTTGTGAATTTGTTCGCAGGCGGCCAAACGCACGCCTCGACACTCAAAGGTCTCACGATCGAAGGGGTTTCCTCGTTCTAAGACCGCTCGCCCCCGCTCCCCGCCCCGCATGAATGTTCTTTCCGTCCTCCGCGCCGTGTGCGCCGTTGCCGTGGTTTGTGATGCCCGAGCCTTCGATCTGGTCCGCGAGGGCGAGGCCCGGGCCGTCATCGTCACCCCGGAAAATCCGCTGCCCGTCGTGGAGTATGCGGCGCGGGAGTTTCAGGACCATGTGAAAAAATCCTCCGGCGTCGCGCTGGAGATCGTTTCCGAGGATTCCGTGCCAAACGATTCCCGTGCGAAAATTTTCATCGGGTCCGGAAAGGCGGCGACTGAAGCGGCGTTGCACACCGAGGGGCTGGCGAACAACGGCTTCTGGGTGGCCTCCACCGAGAACGCTCTCTTCCTGCTCGGCAAGGACGGTCCGGGGAATCCTCCGAAGGACGACGCCGCGCCGCTGGGGACGTTGTTCGCAGTGTACCAATGGCTCGACTCCCAACTCGGCGTCCGCTGGCTCTGGCCCGGGGAAACCGGAACCTTTGTTCCAAAAAAGAGCGAAATCACCGAGCCGGGCTCCCGCCGCGACTCCCACACGCCCGCGCTGCTCCACTCCCGCCTCCGCTACGCGAATGGCCACGTCTTCGGACACTGGAAGGATGTGCTCTCGCCGGAGGAATGGGACAAATTCGTCAACGACACCGCCACCTGGCTGCGCCGACATCGCTTCGCCCGCAACACCAGCCTGGAATACGGCCACGGCTACACCAAATACTGGAAACGCTTCGGCGCGGAACACCCGGAGTGGTTCGCCCAGCAACCCGGCGGAAAACGCGGCCCCATCGACAATGCCACGGAGTTGGTTCAACTCTGTGTCTCCAACCCCGGGCTGCAGGACCAAATCCTCAAGGACTGGCAAACCCAACGGAATACAAGACCGACCCTGCCCTGGATCAACGGCATCGAAAACGACCGCCGCCGGGAAGACCCCCCGTGCCACTGCCCGAAATGCCGCTCGTGGGACGTGTCGTCACAGCCTGCCGGCGAGGGCGGAAGTCTGTTTTTTGTGGACTCCAAAACGCCCGGTCAGCCCGCGCTGGAGGACCGACGGCTCTCCGACCGCTATGCGCGGTTTTGGATGGAACTTCTGGCCAGGGGAAAGAAGATCGACCCGGACGCCACCGTCTTCGGCTATGCCTATGCCGATTACAGCGAACCGCCGCTTCAAACAAAGCTGAACGAAGACGTGATCGTGGGCATTGTTCCGCCCTTCACCTACCCGGTCCCCGAGCGGGATCGCAAGCGATTTGAAAAGCTCTGGGATGGCTGGGCTGCCACCGGCTGCCGCATGGTGCTGCGGCCGAACTACACCCTGTCCGGAGCGGCGCTGCCTTATCTGTATCCCCGCCAGTTCGCGGCGGATTTCAACCATGCGGCCGAACACGGCCTGGTCGCCACCGACTTTGATTCCCTCACCAGCATGTGGGGAACGCAGGGGCCGAATCTCTATGTCATCGGACGCCTCAACGAAGACCCCACGCGAAACGTCGAGGCCATCCTCGATGAATACTACGGCACCTTTGGAAAGGCGGGTCCCTTCGTTCGCGACTATTTCGATCATTGGGAAAAGATCACCTCGGAACGCGTGACTCCGGAGTTTGGAAAGAACATCCCGGATTTTATGTGGACGGGCCTTTACCTCAATGCCAATCAGATCTATCGCACGGAGGATCTGGCCCATGCCCACAACCTGCTCACCCAGGCCGCCGCCGCCGTCGCGCCGGACTCCGACGAAGCCGCACGCGTCGCGTTCCTCCAAAAGGGCCTCAAACACACCCGCCTCTCCCTGGCCGCTGTCGCCGCCTTCCAAAACTCCAAGGCCGCTCCCGACGACGCCGAACGCAAAACGGAAATGATCCGCAAAATTGCCGAACTCGACGCCTTCCGTGCGACCATCGTTTCCGACCACGTCGTGGACCTCGTGTTTCTGAATTTTCTCGAAGAACGCGCCGGGTTTGGACGCAAGCAACTGAAAATGCAGGCCGGAAAGGAAATCGCCGCGGAGCTGCCGCTTTTCTGGAGATTTCAATGGGACCCGGAGAAAGTCGGGGAGTCCAAGGGATGGCACCAGTCCGGCTTTGACGACGCGGGCTGGCTGCAAGCCCGCACCGACCGCGCCTGGACCGCCCAGCCCGTCGGACGCGACTGGAAGGAAGAGCACGGCACCCCCTTCGCGGGCAGCGCCTGGTATCGCACGACCTTTACCGTGCCGGAAAAATTCGCGGACCGGAAACTCTTCCTGAGCTTTGGCGCGATGGATGAGGGCGGGGAGGTTTGGGTGAATGGCAAACCGGTCGCCTCCCGGAAGTTCGATCCGGCTCAGACTCCCGACCTTTGGAAGGAAGCCTTCCTGGTGGACATCGCCGCCGCCGCCAATCCCCGCGAAACCAATACGATCGCCGTGCGCGTGGACAAAAACCACGGCGGCGCCGGCGGAATCTGGAAACGCGTCAGCGTCCTTGCGGAATAGCCGGCGAAGCACCACGCTTCACCCGAAAAAGGAAAATGAAAAATAACCGCAAAGAACGCAAAGAGCACAGAGAGAAGAATTTGTTCATAAATATCAGTGGCAGTGGGGCGTTGAACCTCAGTTCCGGCGCATGCTTTTGTGGAATTCCCGGGAAAATGCCGCTCGGGCCTGGAGCGATTGTGTTCGGAAGCTCCGCGTGCCGTCTTCGGGGTTCGGCTTAGGCGGTGTAAATAAATAGAGGTGACAACCTTTATTTATTTACACTGCCTTACCGAGCGCCCGGTTGAAATACTCTGGTCCGTCCGGTTTCCGGCAAAAGCTGGATGGTGACATGGTTGGCCGGGGGCGTGGAGCCGGTTGGAGGGCGGGAGGTATTGAAGAGCATGACATGCCAGGTGTCGCCTCCGTCAGACGGCGAAGTGTTGGGCAGCGCGACGCTTCCATCGGGTCGGAAAATGAGGGACCGGTAGGAGTATGTCGTCGGGCCGAGGGAGGGGAGCGTGGAGCTTCCACCGGGCAGACCTTCGAGCAAGGTGCCAAATGGCGCGGTATCCGACAGGACTACCCCGCTCCGCAGCCAGACGGGCCGCCCAATGGGGTTGGTCTGGTTGTTGCCCAGCACATAACTTGCCATGGCACGGAAGGCCTCTGTGGTGTCCGTCGAGCTTGGAACCTGATAGAATCGCACTTCGACCGGACGATTCACGCTCAGGGCCGTCTGGCGGGCGAGGTTGAGGGAGTCCACGACCGACGCGGCGGAGATCGTCAACTCTGTGGACGACGAGACGCCGCGGATCGAGGGCAGGACCAGGACGGCAAGAACCGCGAGGAGGGCCATCACCGTGAGAAGCTCGACGAGCGAGAACCCGTCGGGATGAACCCGAGGATGGGATGGGGAACGGCGGGGTTTCATTGCGGGAGAAATTGGCGCGCCCCCTTGATGCGGAATTTGTAAAACGGATAGAGGGTTTTCGAGAAATTGCCCGCGCTGGCGAAATCCGGAATCGAGGTGTCCGTCTGATCGATATACCGCTCCACACCGAACGAGCCGCGATATTCTCCGTTCACCCGGATTTTGCTCTCGGGAAGGTTTGCCAATGAGGCATTGGGGAGAACCTGGAGCGATTGGGCCTGAACATAAATCGTATAGGTGTTCGATTGGGTGGTGAGGCGGGGGTAGAGGTGATTGTAGGGAGCCTCCCAGGCATTGTCCCCGGTGAGGGTGTTTTTCGCCCAGAAGCTTTTGATGGCGGTCCGCAGGCTCTCGGCCGTGGTAGCCCCGGCGATGTTGACGGAGTCGATGGCGTAGGCCGGGGAGTTTTCGGAGTGCCCGGTCCCGATCACGCTTTTGGTGTTGTGTTTCGGGGCCAGCGGGATGGCGCAGATTTCCGTGGGGGATTTGAAAACGGTCGCGTTCGGATTGGTGGAGGTGAATCGCTCGGTGAAGAAGCGCAGGGTTTGCGGGCGGTCCACTTCGTAGAGATAAGAAATGGGAGGCCGGTTCTTGGAGAGATCGACGGTGTATCCCGACCATTTGTAAAATTCCGAGTGTCTGGCGGGAATGGCCATGAGCTTCACGGATTTGAGCGCGCCGAGAAGGGCGGTGGTGCGTTCGACATAAGTGAACGGGGCGATCTGGCAGTTCATGTTGACCTTCCCCGCGGTCGAGAGCGGCCGGCTGATGGGATAAGGATCAACTACCGGCATCCAGAACAGATCGAGAAGCGCGCTGTCGGCTGGGGAATTTGCGCCAGGGTGTGTGGTCGGGCCGATGTCTGGCCGGAATAACAGCGTGCGCCACGGGGTGTCCGACGCGGCCCGGGAAGGTAGCGTGCCCAATTGGACGGCGGAGGTCACCTGGCGGTTGGGCGAAAAGATTTCCGACAATCGGGCATCCCATGGGAAAAGCTGGTTTTGATACGGAGATTGGGAACTCATTCCATGGTTCAGACCTCCGAAGCTGGTGTTGCCTTCATCGGCTTTGAGAACATGAGGGCCGTCGCCCTCGGAACCCAGCCCTGTTGAGAAATCGCCCGGACCGGGAACGCTGACCATCGCGCTGGGCGCCTGGGGAAGATAGGCCTGCGCGGTGCCCCAGAAAAATCCGCCCGTGCTTCCCCACGCGGTGTCGGCCACGAGGAAGCCGCGCTGGTTCTTCGGCGGATTGACCTGTCCGGGTTGCATCAAGCCGGAATTGTCATAAGCCGAGGCCCCTCCGCCGGCGCTGAGCAAAGAATGCGCATGGGAGCGCGAGGGGGAGGTGTAGTCCTTGTGGCGAACGAAGGGATTGGAGGCGCTGCTTCCATGCAAAGCCGACAGGCGCAAATCGCCGTGGTCCAGTTCCACCCCGCGAACAATATCGATCGCGCCGAAGATATTCTTTTTCGCCGCCCAGGCTTTGTTGCTGGCGCCGCTGATTTCCTGATAAGCCTCAGCCATTTGATCGACCCTTTCCTGAAGGTTCGGGCGGAGGCCGTCCTGGCTCGGGCCGGACGGTTTGGTGTCGAGAAAGGCTCCAGCCACGGGACCAAACGGCGCGAAGGGGAGATCGAAGGACCCGAGGGTCTCGGAGCCCGACACGTTTCGCAATTCCACGTGGACGTTGTGTTCGGTGGCGGGCGGGAGCGGACGCAGTCCGACCCGGATCAGGTCTTTCGCGGCGGTGTCGGCGACGACGGTGATTTGATTGCTGACAAACGGATATCCGGTCGCGGCATCAGGTGAGTTCAGGGTCCGGGCTTGGAGCGCGGGATTGCTGCAGAGAAAGAGGCTGTTATACCCCTGCGTGCCTCCCCAGGACCGTCCCTGGAAGGGTTCGACATTCGCGGGGGCTGTGACCTGGATCGTGCCATCCTGGAATGTGAGCGGAAACGCCTGTTCGGATCCGGAAACGGGAGTGGTGGACCCCGCGGAGGCCACCCGGTCGGTGACCGCTTCAAAGTGGCCTCCCAGGTTGCTGACGCGGATCTGGTAGTTCGGGACATATCCCGCGTAGCCCAGCATGGGAACATAGGTTTCCATGAGAAATACGACGCGGTATTTCACCGTGGTCTGTCCCGCAGAAGGTTGATCGGGGACTTCTTCCTCGCGAACAATGGCGAAGGCTCCTTTGGAGAGTGTGGGGAAGCGTCCGAATCCCGAAGTGGCGCCAATCTGGATGGGGAGCACCTGGCCGCTCCCGGGCAGCCCCGGAGGGCTGGTCGTGCCATTGGGAGTCGGATTGACCTGCCAGGCATAGGGTTGAACGGAGCCGACCGGATCGCGGTAAGCAAGGTTGACCGTGCGGATCCAGTCGAAGATCTCGGTCAGCAACTGTGCGCGGTCGGAGGCTGCATACTTGGTTGCCAGATTGCCCGCCAATCCCGGAACGGGATCCGAGGTGAGGCGGTCGAGAAAGGTCAGGAGAGTCTGATTCCGTGCGATGCCGGTGTAGTCCTCCGTCCGGCTGTCGGGGTTTTGCCGCTGGAAGAAATACTTATGGCCGTTCACCGTCGCGCAAAAGGCGAGCAGCTTGTCCTGAAGGCTTTGATAGGCGGCGCGGGTATCAACCGGCCAGAGACTCACGCGGGGTTTGCCAAACAGATTGACCTCCGGCGCGTTGCTGTCCACGGTGAGAAAAAACCGCACGAGTTCGAGTTGCTCCGGGCCGAGCGAAATGGGGGCGGTGAAGTTGTAGGGGGTGTTGGTGTTCCACTCGCCCGAAACGACATTGTCGAGTTCGGCGGCCTTGAGGCTTTTGATATTGGCCGAGGTCATGCGATAGCGCTCGTTCGCCGAGGCATCGAAGGCCGGAAGGAAAAGGAGGTCATCGACGCTGGCGTAGAGCCGGTCGTTGTCGAGGGTCACCGCCTTGCGGGAATCCACCCGGTAGGCGCCGAATTGCGAGCCGCCGCCGGAGACTCTCGGAGCCATGCCAAAGATAAAGTTGCGCAGATCCAATGCGCTGGTGCCCGTGGTGAGAAAACCCAGAGCGGGGCTCAGGCTGGTCGTGGCCGGGTGGCCGGGATAGCGCTGAAATTCCCGGGCACTCACCTGGCCGCGGCTGAGTTCATCGTCCGCGGCGACCGCCAGCGGGAGCGTCCAGTAGTCCCCTTCGGAAGCGGTATTCACGTTCAACCGGCAGGTCTCGTCGTCCGTCCAGAAGGCGACCCGGGCCACCGGGGGATTGGTGTCGGGAACCGCCCCTCCGTTCGCCTGAGCAAGGCGGATGGTTTTGTCCCCCGCGTTCGTGGCCGTGGCCAGGCTGCCGTCCTTCAGAATGTAGAGCCAGCGGACCGGCATGGGAATTTGCGCCACCTTGGCCGCATCGGCGGGATCCGGCAGACCATAGCCGGCCGTGACGTCGAATCCCTCGATCCGCGTCGCATTTTGCAGCCCGCCGGGATTGAGAATCGGATAGTTGGTTCGCGGGGAGCTGGTGCCGGTGGGAACGGTGACCGGCGCATTCAGGTCGGTATAAACTCCCGGGTCGCGATTCCAGGGCAGGTCGGCGGTTAGGGTGGAGGCGGTCCACGCCGGCACGTCGGCGGGCGCGCCCGCGGAGTCCAGGAGGGAAAATCCGCCTCCCTCGATCATGTGGTCGGAGCTGTAGAGCTTGAAGACCCGGGTTTGGTTGCCCTGGGTGTCGAACTGCCTGAGCAAGCCCGGCTGGCTTGTCCAGACCAGGCCGGGGTTGTCCTCGGTGGTGGCGGCGCGCATTTGTCCCAGGACAATGTTGACTGCGGCGTCGGCGTAGAATCGGGCGGAGAGGCCGGAAGCGTAGCTCTTGGAGGCGTTGAGTTCGCGGGTCGTGCTGGCGAGAAATCCGATGCCGATCAAGGCCAGCAGGACCAAGGCTCCCAGCACGATCACCAGGGCCATGGCACGCTGCGAATTCCTGCGGGGGGGCGAGATCATGGATTTTCCTTGGTTGCGACGGTGGTCGTGAAGATGCGGTAGGTGAGTCGGGGGCGGCCGTTCTTGCCGTTGAGGACGTTTTCGAGATCGGCCAGATCCTGGTCGTAGGTTGCGATATTCTGAAAGGCGTCGGACGGAATGAGGGCGGGTTGGGATGCGCCGTTGGCTTCGCGCAGGCGCTGGGCCGAGACCTCATCGATGGCAACGAGGGTCACCTGGAGCAGGGGCGGCAGCAGGTGGGTGCGGGACTCGTCGTATCCGGACGTCAGCGAGTCATAAGCATAGGAAGCCAGGGGCACATTGTCCGCGTCCTTGGGCAGGATGATCAGCGCAATGACGTTTTCGGCCATGACCCGGCAGGACTGGCCGTTTCCGATGGGATCGCGAAACCATTTCCAGGGCTGGCTTCCGAGGTGGGTCTTGTCGTAAATGGAAAGACTCTCGGTCGGTTGGACCCACTCGATCAGGCGAAATCCGAGGCGGTCCGATTCCGCTTCTCCTTGGAGGAACTTGGGGATCTGTTCATATTGCGAGCGGGGACCGAAGGCCACAAAGTACCCGGCCGCGTTGAGCATGCCGGGGGATTCCATCGCCAGGTCGGTCCTGCTGGTTTTTCCCAGCGGGGCTTGAAAAAAAACCGCGTGCGAAACTTTGCCGCCGGCACTCGGAAAGAGATCCGTCACGGGTCCGCTGACAAATTCGAGTTCGGAAAAGCGGCCGTAATGGGCTGGTGGCGCGCTGGCGGACCCGGCCGTGGTGTGTTTCCACGCCGTGTCGTAGTAGTCGAGGTAGTGGTTGAGCGTCGCCTGGCTGAGATTCCGCGTCACCGCCTCGAAGGCCGCCCGGGCATTTTGAAAAGCGGAGCTCTTCGAGGTGGTGTTTTTCCAGAGGCTGCTGGTCTGGCTGACGATCATGAAGACGATCACGAGGGTGAGGGCGAGCACGGCGCAGGCCACAAGGACCTCGATCAAGGTGAAGGCGGTGATCCGGGGAGAACTCGGAAGCAACGACCCGCCTCTAAGGCGTCGCTTGGCGGGCCTTGGCGGCAACATAAGTGACGAAGGTTTTGGAGGTGCCGACGGGCCCCGTCTCGTTTCTGCGCTGCAAGACGATGGTGACTGCGGTGAGATTGCCGGCCGCAAGCGCATGGGTTCCCGGCAGGATCGGCTGGGTGTCCAACGAAATGTCAGCCCGGTAAATGCCTTCGTCGCTCTCTTTCGCCACAGCATTTCCTTCCTGATCGAACCAGAACGTTTTGCCGTGAAAATCCGCAGCGAGCCTGTCGTAGGGGGACTGGCCGATC
Source organism: Chthoniobacterales bacterium (assembly GCA_014879575.1). Classification (GTDB taxonomy): domain Bacteria; phylum Verrucomicrobiota; class Verrucomicrobiia; order Chthoniobacterales; family Terrimicrobiaceae; genus QYQL01. The sequence goes on from JACSRU010000116.1 coordinate 51,235, forward strand.
TGGCCGACGACTTGCTGCGTGATTTGTCCTTCCAAGGTGATGTCCATCGCCTTGCGGAAAACCTGCAACCCGCACGGGAGCAGCCCCATGATCGACACGCATCCGAAACTGACGATGCCAAGGGCCAGCACCGTTTCGACCAGGGAGAAGGCCCGGGAACCGAGGCGGAAAATCGCTTCCGAGACGGAAGGAGTTCGAGTTGGCGACGCTTGGAGATGGGAGGTCATGTGGAGAAAGGAGGGAATCTCGTTAAGTCCGGGGTTGCAGTGCCGGGTCGATCTGCTCGCGGGTGCTCGATTTGTCGCCCATGCGGAATTCATCGAAGAACAGGATGGTGCGGTCCTCTTCGCCTTTCCAGCTCCCTCCGCCCTTGTAGGCGCCCATTTTGAAATACGGTCCCTTGGTCTGCCCGTCGAACCAGGTCGGACCAGCATAGTTGATCACTTGCACGCCGTTTTTCCAGAGGCGCAGATATCCGCCGCCGGTCTTCGGCGACTGCCAATTGACTTCCATGTAAAAATCCGTCCACTTGCCCTTGTCTTCCTGAATGCCGCCGAAGGTGAGGATTTCCTTCGCGGTTTTCAGATCTTCGCCATCCTGGTGCTGGATTTTCATCGACCAGGTGTTGTTGGAGATGGTGATCGAAGTCGGGGGGCCGCCATCCGGGGGAAATTCCTTGCCGGATCCCCAGTTGTGCCATTGTGTGACAATGCTGTAATGCGTCTCGCCGTCAAAATTCTCCGGCAGGAACAGGCTCCATCCATATTTGAATTCTCCGGATGGTCCGCTTCGAGGTCCGGTGATTTCGCTGCGATGCTGGTCGTGGGTCATTTTGGTCTTGAGCGCGTATTTCCCATTGCGGACCGGATCGGGCGTGCCGCCGATCCATTTTTTTCCGCCTTCCAGTGACCGGCACTGGCTGTAGTCGCCGGTTTCGAAGTCGATGGCGTGGATGGTTCCCTCCGGGAGGGATTCGGGTGCGTCGTGAAACGCCTTCCTTACGGCGTTCCCCGCGGCATCGGTCGCCCAGACGATGTTCGAAGGCGTGGCGGCCGGGGCGGCGGCGGCCGGTTTCATGGGTTGGGCTTCCGCATTTGGCTCGGCGGGTTTGATCTCCACGGACTTCACCACCACATCGATCAGCCCCGGCTTGGTGGAATAAACGACAACTCGCATGAACTGTGCGCCATCCGGCACGGTCACCACAATCGGATCCTGTTTCAAACCTGAGAAAAACTTCATTGCTTCGCCCAGATGGGTGCTTTTGAGCATGTTGATTTTCGCGGGAATTTTTGTCGCAAAGGTAAGGGTGAGACTGAGGGAGTCAGTGCCGTCCACAATGAGCGCGGCGGAAATTTTCTCTCCCGGCGTGACCGGAACCCATTGGGCGAGTCCAAGGCCGTTTTCCGAGTCCTGATCGGTGAATCTGACTCCACCTTCCGCTTCCACGCCCAGCTTCTGCTGGTCGCCGGTGGGAGGCGGGTAGGTCTGCCATCCGTCGGGGATCTCCCCGGCGGAACCTGTGAAATGGGGATTCTTCAACTCCGGGGCGGAGCCGGTCGGAACTGCGGTGGTTGGCTGGGTTGGCGCGGGCGCCGGCGATTTCGAGTCGGGCGTCGCGGATTCCGTGGCTTCGGAAATGTTCAGTCCGATCGATTTGACCACCAGATCGCAAACTCCCGGTTTGGCACTGTACACCACGACCCGCATGAACCGGGCGCCGTCGGGCACGATGACGTCGACGTTGGCCTGTCGCGTCTCGGAGAAATAGGCCGATTCTTTACGGATGGCCATCTCTTCGATCAGGGCAGCTTTGGCGGGAATTTTTGGCGTGAAGATGAGGTTGAGGGTGATGGTTCCCTCGCCCTCCACTTCGAGGTGCGCGGAAACCTGCTGCCCCGGGGTGACCGCGACCCACTGGGCCAAACCCAGTCCGACGTGTTTGTCCTGGTCGGTGAATCGCACTCCGCCTTTGGCTTCGATGGCGAGCGCCTGATTCTCACCGGATGCGGGGGGAAAGGGTGTCCAAGACTCGGGAATAGTGCCGGCTTCGCCGGTGAATTTTGGATTCAAAAGCTCGGGTCCGGGGGACTCCGCAGCCTGGAGGGCTGTGGAACAGATTAGAGCCGTCGCAAGACACGTGCGGAGGCGGGAGAGGGTGTCGTTCATCGCATTTCACTTTAGGATCGGATCAGGTGTCCTGCAAATCATGTCGGGGTTTACACGTCAAACGTGCGGGCAGAGTGAGCGGTTTCATGGTCGGGTTTCGCAGGTTGAAATCCGTTTGGGTTCGGAGTCCCCTTTCACGTTTACGTGTAAAAATTTCCGCGAATTGCTCCGCCTGCCGTTGCAGGGTTGACTGCGTGATTCATGGCGTCCCATCCATTCACTAGGCAGTCCGAAAATCCAGCCAATGTTTTGGAAGCTGAACCCTCAACATCCGTGCTTTTCCCGGGAGAGAAGTCTCTCGCGGATTCGGGAACCCTTCACGAAGGAACGCGCGCCACGCTCGCCCGGTCACCCAAGCCGAGCGCGGTGTATCTCATGGCCCGACATGTTTTCGACCGGGTGTACGGGCCGCGGGAACGCGAGGATCTCGCCGCGTTGGTGGATGTGTCGTCCTGCTTTCTGACGCCCGAAGACTGGCACCGGCATCCGGAGGTGACGGCGGAAGCGGAGTGGATTTTTTCGAGTTGGTCGATGCCGGTTGTGAATGAGGAGTTCCTTCGCGCCTTTCCCAGGTTGCGGGCGATATTTTATGCGGCGGGAACCATCAAAGGATTCGCCACGGAGGCGATGTGGGGGCGGGGGATCACGGTCACGAGCGCCAATGCCGCCAATGCCGTTCCGGTCGCAGAGTTTACGGTGGCGCAAATTATTCTTTCGCTGAAATCCTTCTGGCGGATGGCGCGCGAGTTCCATCGGGAGAACCGCGTCTCCCCGCGGGAAATTCCGACGGCCGGGGTGTACAATGCCACGGTCGGCCTGATTTCCCTCGGGTTGATTGGACGGTTGGTGGCGGAGCAGTTGCAGGCTTTTCAGGTGGAGGTCATTGCTTATGATCCCTATTTCGATCCGAAGGAAGCGGCGGAACTTGGCCTGGAACTTTGCACGCTGGACGAGATTTTTTCCCGGGCCGATGTGGTCAGTTGCCATGCGCCCCTCCTCAAGGAGACCGAGGGAATGCTGCGCAAAAGCCACTTTGAGCAAATGAAACCCCATGCTACTTTCGTGAATACCGCGCGCGGCGGCCTGGTGGACGAAAAGGGACTGGCCGAGGTCTTCTCTCAGCGCCCGGACTTGACCGCGCTTCTGGATGTGACCTCACCCGAACCTCCCTCCGCCGGATCGCCACTTTACACGCTGCCGAATGTCATTCTCACTCCGCATATCGCCGGCAGCAAGAATTGGGAGTGTCATCGCATGGCGCGTTTTATGGTGGAGGAGGCCGCCCGGTTCCTTTCCGGCGAACCGCTTCGGCACGCCGTCACGCAGGCGGAACTCCGGCGAATGGCCTAGAGCATGCCCGACATGACCCAGTCCCCAGCAGTTCACGGTAAGACTTCGCCCCCAACGGAGGGCGGGAAGACCATTCATGACCCGGCCGATCTAAAAACACCATGACACCGACCTCCCCGCACGCGGAAGCACCTCCCTCACCCCGAAAGGTCTGGCGGAATGGCACGTTGATTTACACCTCCGGCGGCCTCGCCCTGCTGTTCTTTCTCCTTCTGGCCGGCGACTTTGCGATGGCGATGCGGGATCGCTCGATCGGGCCGATGGCGCATTGGTATCTCAACCATCTCGGCGTGCCGAACCTGCTGTTTGCCATCCTTCTGAGTTCGTTTCCCGCCGCGCTGTCTTTGGTGCTCGGACCGGTGATCAGTTTCAAGTCCGACCGCATGCGGAGCCGCTGGGGACGGCGGATTCCTTTCCTGCTCATCACGACGCCGCTCGCGGCGTTTGGCATGATCGGGGTGGGGATGACGCCTTTTATCGCCGGTTGGGTCCACGGGCATTTCCCGGAGCAGAGTGCTTTTCTGGTGGCGGTGCTTTGCTTTGGCGTGTTCTGGGCGCTGTACGAATTTGCCACGATCACCGGAGGGGCGGTATTTGGAGGACTGGTCAACGACGTCGTTCCGAAGGAATTGCTCGGACGTTTTTATGGTCTGTTCCGCGCGATCAGCCTGATCGATGGGATGATTTTCAATTACTGGATCATGGGGAAAGTCCCGGAGCATTTCACCCTCATCCTGGTCGTCATAGGTGTGTTTTACGGCGCGGTGTTCTTTTGGGTCTGCCTCAAGGTCAAGGAGGGAGAGTATCCGCCGCCTCCGCCTGAACCGGAGCCGGAACCGGGACGGAAAAGATCGATGATCTCCGGATTCAAGGCGGGCGTGGCAACGTACTTTAGGGAGTGTTTCACCAATCCGTATTACATATCGGTTTTTATCATGCTGATGGCGGCCATGCTGGCCTTCGCACCGGTCAATACTTTTGCCATCCCTTATGCCAACAGCCTCGGGGTGGACATGAATGTCTATGGAAAATATCTGGCACTGACCTTTCTGATCTCCCTCTGTCTGTCTTATTTTCTCGGATGGCTGGCCGATCGTTTTCATCCCCTCCGTATGGCCATGGTCATGCTGGGCGGATACGCGGCGGTGACCGCCTGGGGGGCGATCTTTGCAAACACCGCGACGAACTTCCTGATTGCCTGGGTGCTCCACGGTGTGCTTTCGGGAAGCTATTTTACGAGCGCGGCCTCGCTTGGTCAGCGTCTCTATCCGAAGGCCCGCTTCGCCCAGTTCGCCTCCGCCGCGGGCATCGTGGGCGCGCTGGCCGGCATGGTTCTGGCGCCGTCGGTCGGTTTGATCATCGACCAGAGCGGCCGGATCTACCGCTACACTTTTATGATTGGCTGCGTGCTTTCGGTCCTGGCTCTCATCTGCGCTTTCCTGGTGTATGGGAAGTTCCGGAAGCTCGGCGGTCCGGACAACTACGTGGCACCGGAATAGGTTTAGTCGTCGAACCCGCCCAGCCGAGTCCTCCGTTGGCGTCGGCCAGACCAGCTCCGGTGGCATAATCGAAGCTTTCGTAACTGTTCGGCCCAGGCGAGACTTCCTTGTAAGAGGGGTTGGCGTTTCCCATGCGGTATTCATCGAAATACAAAACGCGCGGCATAGTTCCCTTCCAGGTGAACGTGCCCTTGTAGTTGCCCATCTTGAAATAGGGCCCGGCACTGCCTGCGCCGTAGTCGAGATAGGTGGGTCCGGCGTAGTCGAGTTTGAGCTCGCCGTTGATCCAGATTTTCATGAATCCCGTCGGGAGATGGGTCCATTTCACATGCACCACAAAGTCATGCCAGCGTCCCTTGGTGTAAGGGGCCCAGGTCAAAATACGCATGCGCGGGGGTGGACGGAGCACGCTGATATTTGATGCCAACTCCAATGTGCCCGTCCTCCAAGGTGAAAGACGTGGGCGCTTTGTTGTCCTTCGCCCAGGCGGGCTGGGTTTTGTGTCAGTCATGAAACTGCGTTACGATGTCGTAGAGCCCGTCTCTCCAGGAGAACTTCGCCTCCACCGCGATTTGATGCGTGAGCCCTGTGATCCAGCCCGACCGGAAACGGCACCGTAAGCAAAAACGGCGCCCCTTGCGGAGCGCCGTTTGGGTTCGCCCGGAATGGCGGCCTTGTTTCCCCCCGAGGACGGTAGGCCGGTTCAACGGGCAGACAGGGTCAGGCGCGGAAGCGACGCCGGAAGATCATGCCGATGGTTCCGGCAGCGATAAGCAACGCCGTCGAAGGCTCAGGCACCACGGTGATGATGCCGGCTCCGGTGAACCAACTGTCGTTGATGTTGGTGGCTCCACTGCCGGTGGCACCCCAGGTTCCGTCGGCCTGCGCAACCCCGTTGAAGAACAATCCCCCCACGGTTTCATTGATGCCGGAGGCCAGATTGACCGTGGCAAAGTTGGCGCCAGAACTTTCCAAGGAAAGGAAGGCCGTGTCGGCAATGGCATTGGTCACTCCCGTGGTGATCGACAGTGTCGCCGTGGTGGTTCCGGTGGTTTCCATGACCAGGACATTGCCCGTGCCGAGTGCGCCGGTTTTTTGCGCCGAGACGGTGCCGTCGTTGATGGTGACACCTCCGCTGAAGGTGTTTGCCCCGCCTCCACTCATGATCAGAGTTGTAGCGCCGATTTTGGTGATGCTGCGGGATCCGCCGGATTCCGAAACCACCCCCGCAAAGTTGACCGATGCCGCGCCACCCACCGTGACTGCTAGCGAGTCGTTGAGTTGAATGCCGACATTAAGGGTGTCTCCAGATGCAGAGTTCCCGTTGGAACTGTAGTAAGTCGCGTTTCCGCTGGCCACGTCGAAAATCAGTTTGCCGGTGCCGCTGGCGACGTTGTTGATGGTGACCAACCGGCCCAAAGAAGCTGAACTTTTGGTCCATGTACCAATCGTGATGTTCGTATCGACCCCGCTGCTAGTTCCCAACAGGATGGTGCCACCAGCTCCAAAAAAGGAGGAATTGTCGAAAGTTGCGGTCTCCCCAATTCCGTTTGGAGCAGTATTGGGATTCCATTTTGTGGAATCTCCCCAGTTGGAGGTGGTGTTGCCACCGGTCCAAGTGGCCGCGTGTGTAGCCATTTGCCCGCCAAGGGCCAAAAGCGCCAGCGCAACGAGTGCTGTTTTCGTGTTCATTTTGTTTTCTTCAGGTGTGTTGGTTGAATGTGTTGGGGGACACGCATTTCTCGTTGTCCGCTGAGGGAGAATCTAGCAGGCCCGGAATTTCCGTGAAAGGACTTGGTTGGTTTACGCGTCGACTAAAGAGTCGAAATTTTGTGGAAAAGATCGACCGTTTCTTGCGACGGGAGGCCCGCGTTCTTTTGCTGTGACGAAAGGCTTCCAGGTGCCAGCCGACGGTTGCCGGCATGCATCGGGTTTCAGCGAAGGGGAGTGGTCTGGCCCTCCACCCAGCGTCCCTCGACCATGATGGTTTTGGGTTCGGCCGGGATGCCTTGTTCGTTGCGGTAGATTTGGGCGACGACGGAGTCCACCGCGGCGGCGGCGGCGATCTTCCAGTTCTGGTCGAGGCCGGAGAGTTGGAGATTCGCAAAGGGCGGCGTGGAAGGAACGCTCAGGTGGGCGAACGACACGTCGCCCGGGACGGAGAATCCGGCCTGCAGGAGAGCGTCGATCGCCCCGTCGATTCCCACTACGACATCGGGTCGGTGGCGGTTGACCCAAGTCCGCATTTTGGCCGCGGAGTGATTTCCGATCAAAATGGGAACGCGTTCCTTCGCCGGCCATCGGAACTGGGCGCCCGTGACACACGAGGTCCAGGTGTGCTCGACCTTTTCATCGACGAATCCCTCCAGGGCCAGACCGATGCGGCGGTATCCTTTCTTGCGGAGCGTATCCAAAACCAACTGCATGCCGTGGAATTGATGATGGGTGACGCAATGCAGTCTCGGAGAAACGAGCGAGTTGCCAATGGCGACCGCGCTGATATTATTCCAATGAATGGCCTCCAGACTTCCCGATTCGGGGAGGGGGGCGACCACCACGCCGTGGATATTCCGAGAGTGGAGAATCTTCCTCAGCCGCTCTGGAGAGATGTCTTCCGCGTCGAGCCAGAATTCATCGATCAAAAACCCGAGTTCCTTCGCGCGCTCCCGGACTCCCGTGAAGAGATCGCCGGAAATCCATTCCTGGTTCCACGACTGGCGGTAGGCCAGGAACGCGAGATTGGACTGGTAATGGACGGGGCGCGCGGAACCAATATGGGACATCAACGCCGAGACCATGGGGTTTGGCCGATAGCCGAGCCGCGTGGCCACCTCGCGCACGTGCTTCCGCGTTGCCGCGGAAATGCGGGGGTGATTGCGCAGTGCCAGGGAGACCGTCATCACGCTGCAGCCCGCTTCAAAGGCGATCATTCGCATGGTCGGAGGGGGAGGAGCTGACGACATGAGAGGGGCATAGCAGCCTCTTGCGCTCATTTGGAGAAAAATCCACCATGAGTGAGGGGGCAATCGGCGAATTTTCAGCCGCCGCCTTCTCGCAGAAATCGATATGCCTCATGCAGAAAGTGCCATTCCCGCCCGGAAGGAGTGATGAGAGGATTTGCGACCCTTAAGGATTGTTTTCCATGGTGCCTTCTCGCAACATTGCCCCCACCGCCTGCCGCGGGAATGGGAGATTGCAGGATGATCAATCCAAAATGTTCGATTGGGAGCGCGAAATGGAGCCTGTGAAGAACCCCCTGCGCCCCGCCGTTCGGATCGCGCCGTTTTTTGTCCTCAACGATGAATTGCGGGAAGAGCGCCTCGGGCAGATGATGCGGGAATGCGCCGGAGCGGGTTTCGATTCCGTGATCCTTCACCCGCGGCCGGGCCTTCGCACACCTTATTTGTCGAAATCCTGGTTCGAGGCCATTGCGGACTGCCTGCGGCTCGCGCGGGCGCACGGCCTGAAGGTCTGGCTCTACGACGAATACCCCTGGCCCAGCGGGGCGGCGGGAGGGCGGGTCATTCAGCGCAACGCGGATTTTGCGGAGAAGCACCTGGGCATCCGGCAATACCGCCTGCAGGGCGGAGGAACTGTCCGCCAGGTTTTGGGCGGGACGCCCATTCTTCAGGCCTTCCTCGCCCCCGTGACCCCGGACGGCAAAACCCGGTGGAGTCATGCCCAGGTGGTGACGGACACCATCGGAATGTTGAACACCACGTGGATCACAAGCGATTGGGACAGCCGGTATTACTATCCCCAGGCTTACGTCGAGCGTTATGCGTGTCGCCGCTCCATGGAGTATTTGCCGGAGCAGGTGTTCGAGTGCGCTCTTCCGGAAGGCCGTTGGACACTCGCCACCTTCACCGTCGAGGTCGGGAGCGATTTCCTGGAACCATTCGGACACTATGTGGACCTGAGCAGCCGGGACGCCACGGATGCGTTTCTCGCGGAAACGCATGACCGCTACCGCAAGCATTTCCATGAGGATTTCGGGTCGGAAATCCTCGGTGTCTTTACCGATGAGCCCAAATACCGCAACGCCCTGCCCTGGAGCCGGCACATCGAGGAGGCCTGGCAGGACTACCAGCGGGATCCGCGTGCCCTGCTGGCTTTGCTCCCGGATTCCGAGGGAGACGAACTTCTGAGACGTTATCGGCGGCTGACCTCGGACCTCTTTGGTCGTAATTGGGTGAGCCCTGTTTCCAACTGGTGCCGGAAGGAGAATCTGGAATTGATCGGGCACATCAGTCCGGAGGAAGATTGGTGGGGCGAGAGTCGTTCGGCCGGCAGTATTCTTCGGCATTTGCGGCAGTTTTCCGTTCCCGGCTGCGACCTGATCATTCCCGCAGTGGGGGATGGCGGGCATCCCGTCCTGAATCTCACGCCGTCGTTGGCGGTTTCGGCGGCGGCGCAAAACGGAGCCTCTCAGGCACTCTGCGAGGTTTTTGGATGTTCAAACTATTCACTGGATCTGCAGACGGTGAAGAGGGTGTCGGATTGGCTGATGCTTTTCGGCATCAACTTCATCGTGCCGCATGGATGCTTTTACAGTCTCGCCGGACCGCGGCGGTTCGACGCGCCTCCCACCTTTCTCTCACCGAGCACGTTGCTTCCGTTTCTGGCCCGGTGGAGCGCGGGGGTGCGGGAAACGGCGGAGACACTCGGGCCGACCCGCCCGGTTGATTACGCCATTGTCCGGCCCATGTCGCACCTGCACGGGCTTTCCGACCAACGGGCGGATGAAGCCGCGCGGTATTTCGATGCGGCGATTCGCATCGCACGCCATCTGCTCGAACACGGGCTTTCGTTCCATTGGGTGGACGACGAGGACGTGTGCGACGAGGCCATCGGAGAGGGGGTGTTGCGCGTCGGTCGGGCCGCGTATGAGCGGTTGATTGTGTGGCAGGAGTTGCTTCCCACGCGGATCCTGGCGCGACTGCGGCGCAAAGGCATCGTGCTCGTGTCTCCGTCCGATGCGATGGAACTGCGGGGGCCGCTCGAATGTGCCTCCGGCGATCTTCGCGCGGTGCGCGACACGGGCGGACGCTGGTTCTGCGTCAATCTCGCCCCGGAGTCTCGCGAGTTCCGGCTTGAAGGGCAGGAGGGATTTCTCGAAGGGTATGAAAGCCGGTGGTTCGAACCGGGACATCCGCCTGTCGCTCCGCTCTCCCGGCTGGGGCTGGGGACGCGGTGGAGGATCCTCCCCCTGAACGAGAATACGTTTCGTCTTGGCAACTGGACTTGCAATGGAGCGCCTTGGAAGCCCGGTTCCGCCTATGACCGTCTGGATTCCGGTCATCGTACGGCACCCACCGTCTATGGCCCGGTTCCGACGGAGGCCCGCCTGAACGAAGCCGTCACCTGGCATTTCGAGGCGTGCTTCGTCTGCGAATCGCTCCCCGAACGCCTCGCGCTCACTTTGGAGGAGGGGACGGTCGAAGGGGACTGGCAGGTGTTTCTCAATGACGTGCCGCTGCCGGACTGGCGGCCTCGGGAGGATTTTTTTAAGGGACGGAATCACGATCTCGGCGACCTTGTTCGACCGGGAATCAATCGCCTGCGCATTTCTCTCGCGGCGACCGACGCCCGCCACGGCCTCTGGCTCGAACCGGTCTTGCGCGGCGACTTCCTGGCCGACCCGGACGGCCGCCTGCGCCGCCGGGAGGCGGACGCGACGGGTGGGGATTGGACGCAGGCCGGATTCCCGCATTACAGCGGAAGCATGGATTTCGAGCAGACCGTTCTCAGCGGGGAAACCGAGGGGGAGGCGTGGCTCGTTTTTTCCCGTCCCCCCGCCGGCATGGTGGAAGTGTTTCTGAATGACCGCGTGGTCGGAAGTCTCCTCTGGGCACCGTGGAGGATTCGCATTCAGGATCATTTGAAACCCGGCGTCAACATGCTCCGTCTGCGCGTGACCAATACCCTGGACAATTTTGTGCAAGGTCACCTCCGTCCTTCGGGCCCCCTCGAGCACGCGGAATTTTGCATCTTCCCTCGGGCAAATACCCGTGCCGCTTTCGCATCCCAAACGGACTCGCGCCCATGAGCGGCTATTGTTTGATGGTCATGGCCTTCACATGCGCCGAGGGCGAGAGGCCTTCCAGGCGTTTGAAGCAGCGGGAAAAATGAAACTCGCTGGAAAAACCGAGTTGGTCGGCGGTCTCCTTGACCGATTTGCTTTCCTGAACCAACAGGCGTTTGGCCGCCTCCATTTTCAGCCGAACAATCGTGCGATAGGGCGATTCGCCGGCCGCCTTCCGATAGCGGTGTGCGAAGCTCGAAAGGCTCTGTCCGGCGTGTCGCGCCAGGTCTTCCACGCTCAGCGGTTGGTCGATCCGGGAGCGGATGAAGGCTTCGGCCTCTTCGATCAGGCGGGGGCGTTGGACACCGGAGGGATTGGACGGCACAATCCGGCGGGCGGGAGCAAGGGGCTGCGAGGCGATCACGGCGGCCAGCAATCCCAGGAACATGGCCTGCGCCTGCCATTGGAATCCCGCCTTCCGATGGAACAATGTTTCGCTGATCGAGCGCAGGCCGTCGGCGATGAGGGCGTCGGCATCCTCGATGTGGCAGTACCCGCCGGGGCTGGTGATCGACTCCAAAGCGGCCCGCGCCTCGCCCGTCGCGGAAAAGAGAATCCACGATTCGTGGATCGTCCGCCCCGCATCCTGCCATTCCTCGAAACGGAGCTTGGGGCGATAGAGCGCGGCCAGTCCGGGGGCGCGCCGGAAGGCCTCCCCGTTTTCGATGCGCTGAAGTTGCCCGGCGTGCGCGACGTCGAGCACCCACCAATCCCAGCACGAAACCCACCAGCGGGTTTGCAGAAACGGCGTCGGTCCCGAATTCGCGGAATGCAGCCAGGCGGAAAGCTTCTGGTCCGAACGATCGAGATAGCCTCCCACACGCATCAATGGATTCTTGCAGGAATTGTTATGGAAGAAAGGATATTCAGAACTTCTTAACCTTATGTTTCTCACAGAAAAACTGAAGTCCGATCACCTCGCGGTCGAAATTGTTCCGGAGATCGGCGCCCGGATTTCCAGCTTGAAGACCCCTGGCGGCCGGGAGTGGATGTGGGCGCCCACGCCCGAGCGGAGGCTCCATCGCGGCCAGCCCGGCGACAATTTTCTTTCCAGTTGTCTCATCGGAGCCGACGAATGCCTGCCCACCATCGTGGGGTGTGAATGGCAGGGACGGGTCTATCCCGGACATGGCGAATGTTGGAATGCCTCCTGGCAAACGACCCCGCGACGCTCAACGCAAGAACCGGTCGAAACCCGCCTGGATCTGCCCCTTTCCGGCGTTCATTTCCGTCGCAAGGCGTCCCTGACGGACAACGCGCTTCTGCTCGAATACGAAGTGATCAATCGCGGGAAGGCGCGCTGGGATTTTGCCTATGCCTTTCACCCGCTCTTCACGTTGCTCGACGGCGATCAGGTGGACCTGCCCATCGCCGAAGCCGGAAGGATCTTTGTGGAAAACTGGGACGGTCGGGAGGCCAGGTGGCCTTCTCCGGTGCCGGAGGCCGATCTTTCCCGATTCGCCATGGGAACGATCCGGCCCAACTCGCTCAAAGTCTTCACCGCCGATCCTCTGCTGGCCCACCGCGCGGAGGTCTGGAACGCCGGAACCCGGGAGAAGCTCGTGATGGAATTTGATCCGGCTTTTTTCCCGGCGCTCGGATTCTATGCCAATGTCGGCGGCTGGGGCGGACATCGTCACTTTGCCATCGAACCCACCAACGCCCAGGCGGACTCGCTCGAACAGTGCGTCCGGCGCAGTCTCCATTATTCGACACTGCCGCCCGGCGAAGGCAGGACCTGGTGGATTCGGATTACGGTGGAGACTGTTGTGCAGGCCGGAGAAGTGAAAATTTAAGTGAACTCATTTGTCATCATGAAAAGAATATTCGTTGCGATGGTCGTGGTTTTTGGCTTCGCGGTATCGCCCTTGCGCCTGGCGGCTGATGATCGAGTGGAGGAACTTTCCGCCGCCGATGACCGGCGTGTTGCGGCGATTGGGAATCGGGATAAATTGGTTCTGGAAACCGTTAAGAAGCCGCCGTCAAGTGCGGGGCGGGCAGCTTCCCTGGTCGATTAAGGTCGAGGGAATGAGGATTTGCCGTGGAACGTCCGGTATTCCCCGTTCTCCATGGAAAAGCTGCGTTGCCGTGAGATCCACGGCGGCCGCAACGACATGATCGCGATTGTGGTTTATCCCGGAGAACCGGGCGGCCCGCGCCGTCCAATCATGAACCAGGAAACCAATGTCCTCCGGGATTTTTTGTCCCGCGTCCTCGGTAATCCAATCGGGCACCAATTGATCGAAGCTGATAATCACGTCCGGCTTGTGCGTGGCCAGCCATTTGCCAAAGAGTCGGCGATTGTCCCGCGGTTGATCGTGCGGAAAGAGCAGAAGAGGAACTCTTCTGCGCGGCGGGATGCTTTGCTGATAATTCAGGATGGCTCCGGAGTAGGTCTGATCGGAACGGGAGTTGGCCCACGGCGTAATGGCCAGGCCGATGCGTTGGTAGTGCCGGCGCTCCAGCCACTCGAATGCCGATAGCAGACCCTGCATCATGTTCGTGCTCGCGCGATGCAATGAAGGCGACTGAAGCCCATAACCAAAGGTCACGCTTGCGAACCGGGAAAAATCAAACTCCTTGAGTTCACGCAACGGAGCTTCCGCCGAGAAAAGAACTCCTTCGATTCCACGGGCCGCGAGAATGGATTGAAGTCGCGGAGGACTGAGCGCCCCCTTGCCAAGGAAAAACTCATCGACCGTGTACCCGTGTATCTCCGCCCTGGCACGAACGTCGTCAATCTGGACGTATTGGTGGCCGTCGTTTGGTGCGGGATGCGGTCGCCTGGCGCAGACAAACGCCAGCGTATCGCGCGTTTGCGCTTTTTTTGCCTTTCGCACCCTGGACATCAATCGCGCTGCGACCGGGTCGGGGCGATAGCCGAGAGTTTCCGCCGCGGCCAGGACGCGTCGCCGGGTCCCTGGCGTCACCAAATTCGAATTCCGCATCACTCGGGACACGGTCATGGTCGAGACGCCGGCGGCTTTCGCCACTTCCTTGAGGCTTCGGATGACATTCATGAAAGGATGTTATCATAACAGGCATTTTTGCCTGCGGTCAAGAAGCCGGCTGTCATGCTGTCCTTCTCCCACGATGTTTCAAAATTTCCTTAGCTGCGATTGGGGAACCAGTCATTTCAGGCTTCGCATGGTCGATGCCCGGAGTTTGGAAATCCTAGCCGAGATCAAAACCGACGAAGGAGCAGCCCGGATCTTTCAGCGTTCCACTCCTGAGACACGGGCGCAGGATTTTGCGGAGACACTTGCTCGCCGTATCGAGGCGATCTTCCAACAGGCGGAGTGCGAAGCAATATCGTGCATTGTTTCCGGCATGGCTTCGTCCGCGATGGGGTGGCTGGAGGTGCCTTATTCCGTTGCTCCCATGCCTTTGGAGACCGCAAGACTCAATACGCGGAAGATTGTTCTGCCCGTAGGCAGGCTGGCCGTCGATGTGACGATTGTCTCGGGAGTCCGGACGGATGATGACGTGATGAGGGGCGAGGAGTGCGAATTGCTCGGGTTGCTCGCGCTGAACCCCGCGCTGGCCTCATCGGATTGCTGGATGATTCTGCCCGGGACACACAGCAAGCATGTTTGGGTCGTGGATCGTGTATTGATGACGTTCGTTACCAGCATGACCGGAGAGCTTTTCCGTCATTTGCACACCCTGCCCACGCTGAAAAGCCTGCTTTCCCAAGGAATCGAAATTTCCGAACCGCGATTCTGCGAGGGAGTTTGGGCGGGAAAAAAGTTCGGGCTTCTGGCCGGTTTATTCAAGGTTCGCTCTCGGGCCTTGATTTCGCCCTCTCCCCTCGATCACGAATCGTCCTTTTTGAGCGGCTTGCTGATCGGTTCCGAACTTTCAACTTTGCCTCCGCACGGGGCAATCTATCTGGCGGGATCGGGATCGCTTCACTCCCTTTATTTGACGGGGGCCAGGGAGCTGGGTCTGCCGCTTCAGGCTCTTTCTCCGGAGACCGTTAAAAAGGCAATCGTTCACGCCCATCGAATGTTCCTTCCTCAAGACCAATGAAGTATCGCTACCGCGTCCTCGGCTTCCTTTTTTTCGCGTCGCTCATCACGTACGTTGATCGCGTTTGTATCTCCGTGGCGGGTCCGGTGATCCAGGCCGACCTTGGGTTGTCGCAAATGCGGGATTGTCATTTGGACCGGGAGTGCTCACACCCAGCGAAATCGAGCAGGCTATCGAACTCGACTGCAAGCTGCTCAAATATTCGAAGATTCGCATCAGCCCGCCAGCGGCAATCTCGATCCGGCCCTGAAAGGAGCAGGGAGTGCTAGGGCTCGCTTTTCGCCGGTTCCTGCCCGCCGGAGGCCTCGCTGACAAGCTGGCAGAGGCGGACTGCGTCGGTGACGACCCGGCCTGCCGCCGCATCTTCCTCCCGGAAGGCGGCAAAGTGGATCCGGTGCTTGCCGTGTCCCCGCCGGTTGATGTCATAGGTGAGGTAAATCGTGCCGTCGCCTGCCTGCTGGCCGTCGGGATAAGAAATGCCGTCCCGCTCGTCGAGGAGGAGGCCGCCGCCCCACGAACGGCCATCATCGGTCGAGACGAATGCCATCAGGCGTTCGCGTTTGGTCTGCTGGTCCATCGGGCCATGCTTGACCAGGAGCAGGTTTCCTGACTCGAGTCGCGAGATGAAGAACCGGGAGCTGGGATGGGGAATGGCGGAGGGTGCCAAATCCGGCCAGGTCGCGCCGCGATCCATGGACACGCTTTCGCCAATGCCATAGGTCGTGCGCGCCAGCATCCAGAGGGATCCGTCGCGGCGTTCGACGAACATGTGTTCATCGTAGTCCCGCACGTTTTCAGGCACCTGACAGCCGCCGCGGACGGACCATGTGCGTCCCTGATCCGCGGACACGACCATCTTCGCGCTCTGCTCGGTCTTGCGCCAGGTGGAAACCGGCAGCGCCCATTCGCCGGTGGAAAGTGCCAGGGGTTTGCACATCATGATGCCATCCGTCAGGCGCTCCGGGGGGCCGAACACCGCTTGCGCGGACTCCGGTGTATTCGTTTCCACCGCCCAAGTGCCGGAGATCGTTCCGTCGTGCAGGATGGCTTGAGCCCAGAAGAGACGGAGCTTGCCGTCCGGTCCCATCCACAGTTCGGGATCGAAGGCGCGCACCGGGCCGGGGCCGTCGGGGTCCACGACGAGGACTTCCTGCCAGGATTTTCCGCCGTCCCCGCTCGTCGCAAGAACGACATAGTTGTTGTGATCCTCCTCGGGTGTCATGCTGGCATACCACGTGGCCCAGAGGCGTCCGCCGGGCGACACGGCCAGGCTGGGAATGCCCTGAAAGGCGCGGTTGGTCGGCGCGTGGTCCGCAGTGGGCGGGCCGATGTAGCGCGGCGGGTGGAGGAAGGCGTGGTCGGGTGTTTCCGCCCCGGTCGATAGGGGGGGGGCGGCAGGCGGCGTGACGGTCGGGAGGTTTGTGCCGGGAAGCGGTGCCAACGCGGCCTTGCCGACCGTATCGACTGGCCCGGTGTAGCCCGGACCTCCTCCGGCGACGTAGCCGTCACTTCGTCCGGACGCATCCCGGCTGATCCAGAAGGCGTAGAGGTCGCCGTTGGTGACTTCGAAATGAAGGCGCACAGGCCGGCCGGCGAGAGAGGAGAGGCTTTCGACGTCCTTCCACCGCAATTCCGTCAATGTGCTGTCGCCGGTGAAGGGAATCGCATTGTCGAGGGTGAACGGTGGGATCGGGTGGCCGTCCAGGTCGCGAATCTCCGCCCGGAGCGTTCCCTTTGGCACGTCTGCGTTCGCAAAAAGCGCCTGACCGGAAAACCGGAGAGGGCGGGTGGTGACCGTGCCCGTGCTTCCGTTGGCGGCCCGCAGGGAGGCAAATCCATCCCTGCGCAACCAGGCCGCTCCGGTCGAGCCCCGGGAATACATGCCGTTGTCGAGAAACGGATCGCGGCCCGCCTTGCCGACGTCTCCCTGAAAGGCCGAGTAGTAAAACCAGAGCTTGTCGCCCTTGATCACGCAAACATTGCCGATCGGCTGGACATAGCCCCGATCCCACACATCCTTGCGTTCGGCAGGAATCGCAATGCGACGGTCGGGGCGATCCCAGTGGAATCCATCCCGGCTGTAGGCAAACTGCAGCTCCGTGATCTTGGGAAGACCGGTTGCTTCGCACACATCATTGGCCGGACCCTGGTGAATCTCGAACATGCCCAGCATCAGGCTTTCGTAGGCCACGGCGTCGAAGTTGTAGAGCTGCGGCTTTTGTCCGGTCAGGTCATCGACCGGATCCCTGTCGTCGGTCATGAGCCAGAGACGTTTGTCCGCCGGAGTCCATTTCGCCTCCTTCAGGAAATCGTCGCATTCATAGTAGTGGCGGACGCGTCCGCGGCCCGGCACTAATGAGCGAAGATTGTAAATCCACTTTTTGCGGAAGGGATTGTAGAAATGGCCGCTGCGATCTCCGGTGACCCCGGTCTCGACGCGCTTCGTCCAATGAATGCCGTCGGGCGAGGTCAGGCTGGTGCCGGGCTGATCCCGTCCCGGTGCGCAAACAAAGAGGGTGTATTTTTCCTCGGGATGGGAGGAGTCCCAGTTGGGGACAACGGTCCAGGAATCGGCCGTCAGATCCTGGGGCAGGACCTGGTTCGTACCGGGCCGAATGTCAAAAACCGGGCGTTCCCAGTGGATGCCGTCCTTGCTGGTGGCCATGGCGATGGTGTTGAGCCATCCGGCCTCGTACCACATCTTGAAGTGGCCGGCTTCGGGAATCCACCAGACTCCGCCGCTCTTCGGCACGGCGGCCGGTGCGCCGGGCTCGCCGTGACGCGCGGGCGCGACCCGGACAGTGTTGATTTCAAGCGCGGTCTCGGGCCGAAGGACCGGATTGCCTTCGTATTTTTGCGGCAGATGGAAAATCCGTTCGAGGCTTGTCGATTCGATCAGGAAGTCGTCCACGAAAAGCTGCCGGCCGACATCCACCGGCGCCACATCGGGCCGGTGCGTCAGGTGGGGCGCGATTTTGGGATTGTGATCGGCGGGATCCCCGGCGTTTGGAGGCCACTCCTTGGGCAGCCTGATGCCGTTGTCAAGAAGCTCACTGTCATTGCCCCGGGCCGTTTCGGCGCAGACGTGAGTGACGCCTTCTTCGCGGGCTGAGCTTTCAAGAGTGGGTTCTGCCGGGAGGCTGGTCGGGTTGGAGGTTGTCATGGCGAAGCGAGAGCGCACTGCGGACCGTTTTCCATGCTATGTCCGAATCATGCTGTTTTTGCAATGAGGAACTTTGGAAAGTCTCTAAGATAGGACGGCTGAACAAGGCGGGCCTTATGGCATCGTGGAAGGACGAGGCATCGTTGTCTGGAGTCTTAGAAATCGGAACGACAGAAAATGATATGATTGCCGCAGGAAATGGCATTTGCTGAACGAGAATGCCGTGGCAGAATGCTTCGAATCTTCCCTCTTCCGCCGGTGCGTTCGGAAGGAATTTGAACGTCTATGAATCATTTTGAATCCCACCCGAGTTGGCTCAAGCAGCTAACTACAAAGGTGTATCTTCACCCCCCCGGATCGGAGCGGCTTGTCACGTTGTGGCCGGATTTCAAAATCCTGAGCGCGCCGATCCGTCGCGGGCTCAAGCAGGGGGCGGAAGCGCGCGGATTTGTCCTTTTGGACGGGGAGACGCGCCGGCCTTTGGATTGGAGGAATTCCCGATGGACCGTCCGGGAGGATGGAATTCCGATCCCCTCCTTCCAAAACCGGCAGGGGGACTTGGAGTTTGCCATGGAAGGATTTTGCGGCGTGGACCGCGATCCGTCCACCTTTGCTTGCCTGACCATTCGGAACACGCGGCCTGAGGGAACAAAGGGAAGTGTCTTCCTCCTGCCTCGCACCGGCAACGAAACCCTGATGATGAGTTTTGCCGGAGACGGATATAATACCTACGATCCCAAGGCGGAAATGTGGGGCATGCTGGTCAATACCTGGGTGCCGTCCGGCAGCGGGTTGACCGATGGAGAGTCTTCGCTGTCCTTGAAATGCGATCAAGAAGCGGCCTTGTCGTGGGTGGAGGGAAGGGGGGGAGACCGCCTGCATGAACGGCAGGGTTTGCGGATCGGCTTTGAACTGGAGGCTCATGCCGTTCTGACGGTCGATTTTCTCCTGCATCAGGGGCCGGTCCGGGATTTTGTCTTCGATGACGAAAAGCGCAAAACCGAGGTGTTCTGGCAGGCGGAGCTGAGCCGGATTATCCATTTTCCCCAATGGGATTCCCCGGAGTTTCAGCGCATTTTCCTGCATCTCACCGCGCAGATGCTGCAGATGATGGTGCGGCATGAGGGGGAATCCGACACGGCGGTGCTGCAAGGCGGCACGCATCGGGGCATCTGGCCGACCGAGGCGGTGGAATTTCTTTCCGCGCTGGATCGGATCGGGCTCTCTCATTATCCGGCGGAGGCGTATGACTACTTTTGCTCCACCCAAATTCAAGACGGGGAGGATCAGGGCCGTTTCCCGTCGCTCATTGCCCCCAATTGGGCCTGCAATACGGGAGCGATCCTTTGGGGGTTGTCGCAACATCTGGTTGCCCGCAACGATGCCGGGGCGTTCGCACATTTTCGAAAACCGCTCCTCGATGGGTATGAATGGATAAGGCGCACGCGCGCCAAAACCCTCGATGGTTCCGCGCCTGGGATCGGCCTTTTTCCGCCCATGCAGGCCACCGACTGGGTCGAGGGTGCGTCGCAGTGCTGGTGCTGGACCGATGCGTGGAATCTCATGGGGCTTGAACAACTCGCTCTGGTTCTCGAAGCGTTTGGCGATCCGGCGCGGGACGGGGTGCGTGAGGAGTTGGTTCTCTACCGGGTGGCCATGGAACAGCAACTTCAAAAGGCCACCGCCGGACAGGGCGGCGCCGAGGAAATTCTCATCTCCAACCGGGTCGGTCTCGCGCCGATCGATCCTCCGAAGGGCCCATATTTTGCCGACGGCCCCGCGCAACTCATCCGGGCGGGAGTCATCGATCCGCATTCGGAGACCTTTCGCAAGGTCGAAAGCTATTTTCGCAATCGCAAACTCATGGACAAGGGGCTGTGCGGCTTGATGACCGACAGCCTTCTGGTCAACGGCGCCCACGCGGACCACTGGGCCGGCCATTCGTGGTATACGACGCTCTCCGAGCTGCCCTGGTTCTTCGCCTGGCTGAAAAGCGGGCAATTCGACAAGGCGGAGGAAACGTTTCTGGCCCTGACACGATATGCCATGTCGTCGGAGTATCAGATGTCGGAACGCTATGCGGACAATGATCCGGCCTTTGCTCCCTGGCAGCCCAACGCCAGCGCGAATGGACGGGTTGTCGCGATGATGTTTGCCTATTTCGAGGCCAAGGCGAGTCGCGGGTCCGCCGGGAAGTGAACGATGATTTTATCCGACAAAACTTGCCTGATCACGGGAGGGGGCACCGGCATCGGTCGCGCCACCGCCATCCGTTTCGCGGAGGAAGGCGCTTCGATTTGGATTGCGGGGCGTTCGCCGGAGAGTCTGGACGAAACCGCCTCGCGGGCCGGTGGCTGCGTGACGCGCGTCTGCGACATCGCGAATGCGTCCGCCGTCGGAGAGCTGGTTGATTCCCTTCCCGGCCTGGACGTTCTCGTGTGCAATGCCGCGGTCAGCTTTCCGGTTGACCCTTTGGCCGATTCCGTCGAGTGCTGGCGCGAAATGATCGAGGTCAACATGTGGGGCACGGTACACTGTTGCCGCGCGGCGGGACGCCGCATGGTTCGCGACGGCCGCGGCGGGCGCATCGTCATCGTCAGTTCCATCCTGGGCGAACTCGCCGAACCCGGAAGCACCCCGTACGGCATGGCCAAGGCGGCGATCAATCAGCTCGCCCGGCAACTCGCGGGCGAGTGGGCGGAACACGGCATTCTCGTCAACGTGGTGGCACCCGGCTTTGTCGAAACCCCCATGAGTTTTGTCTCCGGCTCCAACGAGCTGGAGAGCGAGTGGTGCCGGCAGTTTTTTCTCAATCCGCAGCGTCCGCGCGTGCCACTGCTGCGGCCGGGCCGACCGGAAGAGATCGCCGAAGCCATTCTGTTTTTTGCCAACCCTCGAAACACCTACAGCACCGGAACCACGCTCACCGTGGACGGCGGGCTCACCATCAAATTCTAACTCCCATGTCCAACGAACACACAATCAAAAGCATCCGCTCCATTCCGCTTTACGGAACGCCCTACACCGACTGGCCGGCGCGATTCGGCAC
This sequence comes from Chthoniobacterales bacterium, assembly GCA_014879575.1. Lineage (GTDB taxonomy): Bacteria > Verrucomicrobiota > Verrucomicrobiia > Chthoniobacterales > Terrimicrobiaceae > QYQL01. The sequence goes on from JACSRU010000116.1 coordinate 72,582, forward strand.
GCGGGAACAAACACGCACGCTGGTCGAGGTGGTCACTCACAGCGGAATTGCCAGCCTCGGAAGCGTCTATACATCGCAGGCGTTGGTCGATGCGTCGCTGGAACTGCTTCGTCCGCTGTATGAAGGCGCCAGCGCCATCGATCCGCTCACCACGGCCGAATCGTTGCATCAGAATACGTTTTGGCAGGGACGCGGCGGAAGCGTCACGCACACGATCAGCGGCATCGACATGGCACTTTGGGACATTCTTGGCAAGGTCAGCGGCCAGCCCATCTGGCGGCTGCTGGGCGGACGGTTCCGCGACCGCGTCAAACCTTATGCCTCCATGTTGATGGACGAGCCGGAAAAGATGGGCGACAAGATGAAAGCCGCCCATTCCCGCGGATTCCGCGCTTTCAAGATCGGGTGGGGACCTTTTGGGCGGCGGGATGCCCGCACGGATGAAAAGATCGTTCGCGCGGCCCGGGAGGCCATCGGAGACGAATGCGATCTGATGGTGGACGCGGGCGGGTCCGACGCCTATTGGCCGCACGGCTACAAGTGGGCGGTGGAAAAGACACGGATGCTTGCGGACCATGGCGTGATCTGGTTCGAGGAGCCGCTGCGCCCGGATGATCTGGACGGCTTCGTGGAACTCACCCGTCACGGTGCGGTCAAGATCGCCGGGGGCGAATGCCTCACCCGGCGGCAGAGTTTTCTCCCCTGGATCGAACGGCGGGCAGTGGACTATCTGCAGCCGGATGTGACCAAGGTGGGCGGTCTGAGCGAACAACACCGCATCGGGCAATACGCCGACGATCACGCGATCATGGTCGTGCCGCACGGATGGAACACCGGCGTCGGGCTGGCGGCCGACCTTCATCTCACCGCTGCGGCGGGAAATGCGAAATGGGTGGAATTTTTGACGCCGGAACCCTATATGGACGACGTGTTCGCTGAGCCGGTGATTCTCGATGCCGAGGGCATGCTGCGCGTTCCGGACGGTCCCGGCTACGGGATGCGCTGGAGCGAGGAGGGCATTGCGCGGTTGAGCGATGGGATTCGCCTTACGCCATCCGTTTTGTAAGATTCCAGCCATGAACGTGTTGTTTGTTGGAGCTCATCCAGATGATATTGAAGCCTTCGCCGGAGGAACGGCGGCGCTTTATGCACGGGACGGCCACAGTGTGTCCTTCTGTATTGCCACGAATGGAAATGTGGGTTCACGCACCGTACCGCCGGAGGAAATTGCCGAAATCCGCCGGGCCGAAGCCGGGCGGGCCGCTGCCGTCATTGGCGCCCGTTTGATTTGGCTGGGGTTCGATGACGAGTTTCTTTTCGACACGCGCGAAACGCGCCTGGCCTTTATTGAAGCGTTCCGTCAGGCCGATCCCGACGTCGTTTTCTGCCACTGGCGACAGGACTACAATCCGGATCATTCCATCAGCGGCCAGATCGTGGACGAATGTGTTCACATGGCGGGGATCCCCAACATCGCCACCGCGACACCCGCAATACAGACAGGACGTATTCCTCACGTGTATTTCATGGACACGCCTGCCGGTGTCGGATTCGAGCCGGAGATTTACGTGGATATCACCGAAACCTTCGCGACCAAGGTGCGCATGGTGGCCGCTCACAAAAGTCAGGATGGCTGGATGAAGGAAATGTTCGGCTATGAGTTGGAGGCATTTTTGGAAATCCCGGCCCGTTTTCGCGGCTTGCAGGCGGGGTGTTCCCTGGCGGAAGCGTTTCGCCCGAGCTATCGCTGGGGGCGGACCTTCACGCATCATCCCTTACCCAATGGGTGTCGGGAGGCGGCGGTCCGACGAGTGTGAGATTTGCATTTCCGACATTCCCGATGCCCATGAATGCGCCCTTCGTCGTTTCTTCCCAGCTTTTTGTGAAGGCGGATTGCGAACTGGGCGAAGGACCGTTCTGGTTCGACGGTCGTTTGTGGTGGGTGGACATCGAACTGGGCGTCCTGCATTCCGTTGATGGGGGCGGCCGGAACCCGACCAGGGATGTGCTGGGCCAGAAACTCGGGGCGGCTGCCCCGATCGACACCAATCGCTTTGTGGTCGCCCTGGAAAAAGACGTCGCGGTGTACGACCGGACTTCGTCTGCTCTTCGCGTGCTGGCTTCCCATGATACCAACGCTCACGGTGCCCGCTTTAATGACGGGAAATGCGACCCCCGGGGACGCTTTCTCGCAGGAACGCTTAGCAACTCGTCCACCGAGTCCGAGTGTTCGCTGTATTCTTATGAACCAGACCGAGGCCTCAGGACGATTTGCGACGGTGTGATTTTGTCCAACGGCCTCTCCTGGGACCAGGCGGGAACGACCTTGTACTATATTGACTCCATGCGACGCGAGGTGGCGGCCTTTGCTTATGATCTCGAAACGGGTTCCCTGCGCGACCAACGGGTGGTTGTCGAGGTGCCTGCGGAGCTTGGCGTGCCGGATGGTATGACAATCGACGCGGAGGGGAACCTTTGGATTGCCCACTGGGGAGGCTATGCGGTCGGTTGCTGGTGTCCGCGCACCGGCGCGTGCTTCCAAAAAATCGACCTGCCCTGTGCCCAGCCGACATCCTGTTGTTTCGGAGGGCCGGATTTCCGACGCCTGTTTATCACCACTGCACGAATGGGGCTTTCGCCAGAGCAACTGGCCGCCCAGCCGCTGGCCGGGGCGGTCTTCTTCTGCGACCTCGAGACTCACGGATTTCCCCCGCATCGTTTTCAAGAAACCCTTATTCAATCATGAAGATCATTCGATATCGCGACTCCCAAGGAAACCTGCATTTTGGCCGCCAGATCGGGAAAACGCTGAGCAATCCGGTGGTTCTCGAACCCCGCTGAACGGCCATGTTTCGACTCGATGGAAAATCGGCTTTCCTGACCGGTGGCGCGTCCGGCATCGGGGCTCGGATTGCTGTGACGCTCGCCCGCGCCGGAGCCCGGGTAGTTCTGGGCGACCTCACGCCGGCGGATGACGTGTTGAGAGAAATCGAAGAGGCGGGAGGGCGAGCGACAACGGTAAACCTGGATGTCTCGGACGAAGCGGCGTGCCACGAGGTGGCCGAGCGGGTGGGTCCCGTCGCCATCGTGGTCAACAACGCCGGCATCGGGCACGTCGGCACGGCGTTGGAAACCACTGCGGCCGATCTCGACCGGCTCTATGCGGTGAATGTCCGAGGCGTTTTTAATGTGTCCCGCGCGTTTCTCCCTTCCCTGATCGAACGCGGCGGCGGCTCGATCGTCAACCTGGCTTCGATTGGCGGCATCGTGGGCATCCGGGACCGGCTTGCGTATTGCGCAACGAAGTTCGCCGTGGTGGGCCTCACCAAAAGCATGGCACTCGACCATGCGGTCCAAGGCGTGCGGGTGAACTGCATTTGCCCCGGACGCGTCGAAACACCATTTGTGAAAGCCCGCCTGGCGGAATACCCCGACCCGGAAAAAGCCTATGCCGAGATGTCCGCCACGCAGGCTCTCGGGCGCATGGCGCAGCCGGAGGAAATCGCCGCCGCCGCTCTGTATCTGGCATCCGACGAAGCCGCGTTTGTGACCGGCAGTGCGCTGATCATCGACGGAGGATGGAGCGCGGGAAAATAGATCGATGAAACCCGCTTTCCCTCTGGTCATGATCCGCCTGTGGCCGCACCACCATGAGAATCCGGTCGATCTCGACGAACTCCTTTCCACGATCGCGGCGCACCCGGGATGTTGCGACGAGGTCTGGTTCTGTACGGCGTGGGGATTTTCCGCGCTGGAATCGCATCGCAACCATGCGAAAATGATCGGCACTGCGGCGGCGCGTTTCCGGGAGTTGGGGATTCAGACGGGGCTCCAGATCGCCAATACCTTCGGGCATGGATGTTATCCGTTCATGGCAGAGGAAGGTGCCACCTGGCGCAGGATGACCGGAAGCGAAGGTCAAACGGCCACGCTTGCGCCCTGTCCGCGCGATCCCGATCTTCTTGTTTATACGGCTGCCATGGCCGACTGCTATGCGCCACTGCGGTTGTCCTCGGTGTGGATCGACGACGACCTGCGCATGAGCAGCCACCAGGGAGTGCCGCACGGGTGTTTTTGCGACGTTTGTGTAGAGGCCTTTTCGTCCGGGCAGCGGAAAGACTTCACCAGGCAGACGTTGGTGGAGGATTTGCATCGCCCGGAGAATGGCGCGCTGCGACTCGCCTGGACGCGCTTTAATGGGAAAAGTCTGGCGCGGATCGCCTCGATCATTGGAAAAAGTTTCCATCGGGCCTCACCCGGAACGCGCCTTGCCTTCCAGCAACTCACTCACGAGCGGTTTTTCTATTCCGGCCCCGATTGGAAACCCATTTACGACGCGCTTGCTGCGGAAAGTGATCGGCCGACAGGCGCGCGGCTGGGAAACAGTTATTACGTCGATCACAATCCTCGCGAAGTGCTCAACAAAGCCTTTGCCATCGGGCGGCAGGTGGCGCTTCTGCCCACATCGGTCGGGCAGATCTGTCCGGAGATCGAAAGCTTTCCCCACACGGCTTTCAGCAAGACGCCGCAGGGGCTGATGGTGGAAAGTGCACTGGCCCTGGCGATGGGCTGCAACAGCCTTTCTTATGCGATTCTCTGTTCCGAGCACGAGCCAGTCGCCAACCATGCCCGGTATTTGCATGCGATGCGCGCCCACCGGCCGTTTTGGGAGGATTATCTGTTTCTCAACGAAGGCACCCAACTCGCGGGGATCGAGATCCCGATGAGTCGGGACCAGGCCACGCGGCGACCTCGCGATGGCGATTCTCCCTTTGCCTGGGCTTCGATCAATCTCGATTCCATTTATCAGATGGCGACGCTGGGAGTGCCGCTGATTCCTTCGGGCGAGTTTTGCAACGCGGCCATTCTTCATCCGGATGCCATTGATGGGTTCTCCGACCACGAACTCGAGAATTTCCTGACCAAGGGTGCTCTGCTGACCGGAGAAGGAGCGTTCCGCATCCAGCAACGCGGATTGGGGCGGTTGCTTGGGGTCGGTGTGATCCGGCACGAAAAAGTGTCCGACCTTTTCGAACGGATTTCCGACGATCCGTTGAACGGTTCGCACGCCGGACGGCCATGGGCCCTTTGGCTGAGTGCCGGAGCCGCGGTGTACTCGTGTGTTTCGACCCCGGGTTCGGTGCGGAGTTTGGGAAATTTGGAAAAGACGGACGGTTCGATTTTAGGCTCGGCCACCACGTTGTGCGAGAACAGTCTCGGAGGACGCATCGCGATCTTTGGCTATTCCCATTGGGTCTCGTGGTCGGAAGGTCATCTGCCGAGTCCGAGCACCGCGCGATGGAATCAGTTTGCGGCCGCGGCTGATTGGGTGGCGCACGAACGACTGCCCGTTCGCCTGCACACGCCGACGCAGCTTGTCGTCCTTCCGCGGGTGGCCGCGACGGGCGCGCTTCGGTCGGTCTTTATCCTGAATCCGTCCATCGATCACTCCCCGGAGATTGTGTGCGAAGTGCGGGCGGCTTCGGGCGGAGGGTTTCTTTGGAAGACGCCGGATCAGCCAGACCACAATCCGGAGGCCCGAAAGGGGGAAACGTCCACCAGGGTGAGCCTCCCGTCCCTGCCACCCTGGTCGTTTGGTGTTCTGGCCGCAGTTCGTCCGACGTGACGCGCGAATGTTCTGGAATGGGAGTGAGTTCAAAAGGAGGGGATTTCGAGATTAAGGCGACCGACTTTGAGGTAAGCCATGTTGCGGAAGCAGTTGAAGTCCCGAAAGCCGCGAGCCATTCGCTTGTCGAGTTGCCGGATTCCATTCACGGCCTCCATGGCCGCATTGGCATCAGTGTTGAAAGCTAATGCTAATGGAGGGGCCTTCGGGGCGGCATGGCCGCGCAAGAATCGCCGTG
>JACSRU010000139.1 GCA_014879575.1 Chthoniobacterales bacterium
TCTGGTCCGCTGGCGGGCGGGCAGGGATGGCGCGGAGCGCGGCGGACGACACGGAGGTCATCCCTCCAGGGCGGAGGCGCACGATTTGTTTATGCAACGCAGGGATGGGCGTGGCGGAAACTTTCTGGTCAATTTTTACAAACTCTTCTAAAAAAATTCCCATGCCCGACCAAACCGACCACGAGGATGTTCGAAATATTCCTCCGGCAATCACGGAGAAAATCCATGTGGATTCCCTGCGGGTTCGGGACAAGGTGATCCTGCGAACTGCGAAATCCACCTATGTGCTGACGGTGGGAAAAAACTCCCATTGCATCCTGAGTGCAGCCAATATTCCCGCCAAGGTTGCTCAGATCATCCTTCGTGGCGGCACGAATGCGGATGCCACAGAATATACGCCGAATCGAATTTATGTGGGCGGACGACTGGCGTATGCCTTTGATGAGGAAAGCACGGACATGATGACGACGTCGCAAATTGAATCGCTGTCCTACGAGCCGGCCACGAGGTGAGAGTGGTTATTGGTGGCCGACGCGAATTTCCGCAAGTTTTCCCTCCAACTCCCGAATCCTTCCCTCCAGTCTCTGGATGGTATCCTTCGCGGCGGTCAACTGACGGGTTTTCTCCAGCAGCCCGGTTTCCACATCCCGGATGCGTTTTTGCAGGTTGACCCGGATGCTGCCCCTTTGGGGCTGGTGAAAGCCCTCGGTCTGCGGAGGCATCTCTTCCTCGTGGAAAAAGGAAGCCTGGCCGAGGCGGATTCTTTCCCCGGTGCAGCAGTTCACGATGGGAGTCTCCCGGGAAATTTCCCCGAGACGGCAGAATTCCATGAGAGCCTCGGGCGTTGTCGGGCCGTAGAAGAGATCCTCGGAGGTCTCGATGAGCCAATCCATCGCCAGATCCGGAATCATCGGAGCTTTTGTCCACATTTCCCGGTCGGTCGAGACCATGTCATGCGGGTTGACCTGGGCGGCCTTTGCCCAGGCGCGGACTTGTTCAAAGGGAACCGGACCGAAGACTTCGGCGGTCTCGTGTTTTTTCAAAAACCAATTTACCGGATGGTCAATTGTCATAGGGAACAAAACGGATTCTTTCAACATTCCCGGGATTTGACAAGCAGCATCGCTTGCTTGCCAGCGGACGTTGGTTCGCTAGACTGGGCGGGACAGACACATGAGCAAAACCTTACTCGACAAAGTCTGGGAGGCCCACACCGTGCGGACGCTCCCAAATGGATCCACTCAACTTCTCATCGGCACGCACCTCATCCATGAAGTGACCAGTCCGCAGGCCTTCGGGATGTTGCGCGACCTGGGTCTGAAAGTCCTCTTTCCTTCGCGCACCTTCGCCACGGTTGATCACATCGTCCCCACGGACGAACGGGATGAGCCCTTCAGTGACAGTCTTGCGGACGCGATGATCAAGGCTCTGCGGGAAAACTGCGCGCAGTCCGGCATCAAGTTTTTTGATCTTCCTTCCGGGCAGCAGGGGATCGTCCACATTGTCGGACCCGAACAGGGAATCACCCAGCCGGGGACGACCATCGCCTGCGGAGATTCGCACACCTCGACGCACGGTGCCTTCGGGGCCATCGCCTTTGGCATCGGCACAAGCCAGGTGCGGGACGTTCTTGCGACCCAGACGATGGCCATCCGCAAGCCGAAAGTCCGCAGGATCAATGTGGACGGTTCGCTGGCGCCGGGTGTTTATTCGAAGGATGTGATCCTTCACATCATCCGCAAGCTGGGAGTCAACGGGGGTCTCGGATTTGCGTATGAATACGGGGGCTCCACGTTTGACGCCTTCACTCAGGAGGAACGCATGACCGTCTGCAACATGTCCATCGAGGGAGGAGCCCGCGTGGGATATGTGAATCCCGACGAGACCACCTTTGCCTATCTCAAGGGGCGCCCTTATGCGCCGAAAGGTGCTCAATGGGAGGCGGCTGTCGCGCGTTGGAAGGCGACGGCCTCGGATCCGGGAGCCGCTTATGACGAGGTCATTTCCTACAAGGCCTCGGAGATTGCGCCCACGGTGACGTGGGGAATCAATCCCGGTCAGGCGATCTTCATTGATGAGAAGGTGCCGCGACTTTCCGAACTTCCGGACAAGGACCGGGCGACGGCTGAGGAAGCCCTTGTCCACATGCAGCTCAAGGCCGGAGAACCGATCAAAGGCACCAAGGTGGACGTTGCCTTCTTGGGCAGTTGCACCAACGGACGCCTGAGCGACCTCACCGAAGTGGCGAAGCACATTCGCGGGCACAAGGTGCGCCGTGGGGTCAAGGCGATTGTCGTGCCGGGTTCCCAGGGGGTTGCCGCACTGGCCGAACGCATGGGACTGGCTGCCATCTTCCAGGAAGCCGGATTTGAATGGCGTGGGGCCGGATGCTCGATGTGTCTCGGAATGAATCCCGACAAATTGGTCGGGGACCAACTCTGCGCGAGTTCGAGCAATAGAAATTTCAAAGGCCGCCAAGGCAGCCCGACCGGACGAACCGTCCTCATGAGTCCGCTCATGGTCGCCGCCGCAGCCGTCACCGGAGAAATCTCCGATGCCCGGGAAATTTTCCACGTCGCCTGAGCGATCAGGGGGAACCAACCTTTTTTTGTATTAACTCAATCATGGCACTAGAAAAAATCACACAGGTTACCGGTCGGGGCGTTTACGTTCCCGGGGATGACATTGACACCGATCGCATTATTCCGGCGCGCTTCATGAAGTGTGTCACCTTCGATGGGCTGGGGGAGTTTGCCTTTGCAGATGCCCGCGCCGCAGCGGCGGCGGAAGGCACCGTTCACCCGCTGGATGATCCCCGTTTCGTGGGGGCTTCCGTTTTGCTCTCGGGCTCAAATTTTGGGTGTGGAAGCTCGCGCGAGCATGCCCCCCAGGCACTTTACCGGTTTGGGATTCGTGCGGTGCTCGCCGAGAGCTTTGCGGAGATTTTCTTTGGGAATTCGACAACCCTTGGCATGCCGTGCGTCGTGATGCGTCCGGAGGATCTTCGTGCGCTTGCCGGAATCATTGCGTCCGACCCGGCGGCTCTGTTGACGATTGATCTCCTCGAAAGCAAGGTAAGCATTGCCGACATGGATTTTCCCGCCATCCTGCCCGACCACGCCAAGGAGGCTTTGGTGACCGGGCGGTGGGACGCCATCGCCGACCTTCTGGAGGGGGTGGACGCGGTGCGGGACCGCGCCGCCCAACTGCCCTACATGGCCGCCTGAATTTTCTGAATCCCTCACGCGGGAGGGAGTGCGTGACAGGAGGAGCGCACGAAGCCGACTGTCCGTGTTTTCTCTTGTCAGCAGGAACCTGCGGAAGGAAACTCGCCACCCATTGCCAATATGCCAAACACGATTTTAACCGGTGCCCAGTGGGGCGACGAAGGAAAAGGAAAGATCATCGATTTTTTGACCGAGGAGGCGGACATCGTCGTCCGCAGCCAGGGCGGAAACAATGCCGGCCACACGATTGTCCTCGAGGGGGAAAAATACGTCCTGCATCTCATCCCTTCCGGCATCCTGACAAAATCCAAGGTCTGCGTGATCGGCAACGGGGTGGTGATTGATCCGGTCTCCCTTGTCGGCGAGATCGAAGGTCTTCGCAAACGGGGCGTCGCGGTCGGGAAAAATCTTTTGATCAGTGATGCGGCGCATCTCGTGCTTCCCTATCACCGCGCCCTCGATGGCCAGCGGGAGGCCCTCAAAGGCAAGGGGAAAATTGGCACCACAAAACGCGGAATCGGTCCGGCCTACGGTGACAAGGTTGCGCGGGTCGGGCTCCGGATGTGTGACCTCGTGGAGCCGGAGGTCTTCGCGAAAAAACTCGCCGTGCGGATCCGGGAAAATAACGCGCTTTTGAAAAGTTTGGGAGCGTCTCCGTTGAACGGCAAGGCCATCCTGAAGGACTATCTCGCTGCGGCGAACATCCTTCGTCCCTTCGTGACAAACACGGTCGTTTATCTCAACAAGGCGCAGAAGAGTGGCAGGAAATTGCTCTTCGAGGGGGCGCAGGGAACCTTTCTCGACATCGATCATGGAACCTACCCGTATGTGACCAGTTCGAATACCACGGCGGGGGGCGCCTGCACCGGAAGCGGCGTGCCGCCCCATCGGATTGACCAGGTGCTCGGCGTGATGAAAGCCTACACAACGCGTGTGGGCGAGGGGCCCTTTCCCACAGAAGACAAGGGGATCACCGATGCCCTGCATGCGATGGGCCGGGAATTTGGTGCCACAACCGGGCGCCCGCGCAGGTGCGGATGGTTCGACGCGGTGGCCACACGATATGCCGCCATGGTCAATGGGATTGATCAAATTGCCATCACCAATCTCGATGGACTGGATGCGGTGGAGTCGATCCGCGTCTGCACGGCCTACAAGCTCGACGGAAAAAAACTGGAATACCCGCCGACCAATCCGGCCGCCCTCGCGCGTTGCACGCCGTTGTATGTCGAGCTTCCCGGTTGGAACAAGCCGACCGACCAGGCCAGAAAGTTTTCCGATCTTCCGCCCCGGGCGCGTGAGTATGTCAGGACACTCGCCGAGTTGACCGGCGCCAAACTTTCCATTGTGAGCATCGGGCCTGCGCGTGCGCAGACGATCCGGCTGTCCCCGAGGTGAAAACCATCCCCCGCCACGTGGCCGTGATCATGGACGGCAACGGCCGCTGGGCTCAGTCCCGCAACCTGCCCCGGCTGGCGGGACACGAGCAGGGCTCGAAGTCGATCCGGCAATGCGTTGAGGCCTGCATGGAGACCGGCGTCGAGTTTCTCACGCTCTATGCGTTTTCCTCAGAAAATTGGAAGCGTCCCGCCTTGGAAGTCAGCGGCCTCATGCTCCTGCTGGAGCGGTTTCTGAACGAAAAAAAAGAGGAGATGCTGCGCGAGGGAGTCCGGCTGCGCGCCATCGGGCGCCTGGAAGATCTCCCGCCTCCCTGCCGCAGGAAATTGCAGGAGGTATGCGACGCCACAAAAAACAACACCCGCCTCCAGGTCATTCTGGCACTGAGCTATAGTGGACGCACCGAGATTCTCGATGCGGTCAAGTCGATTGCGCGGGATGCCACGGAGGGATCCTTGTGCGCGGAGGATGTCACCCCCGATCTGATTGCGTCCCGCCTCTATACCGATGGAATCCCGGATCCGGATCTCCTCATCCGCACCTCGGGTGAGATGCGCATCTCGAATTTTTTGCTCTGGCAATTGAGTTACACCGAAATCCACGTGACGAAAAAATTGTGGCCGGATTTCGGAAAGGCGGATTTTCTCGAAGCTCTGGAGGATTTCAATGGCCGGAGTCGGAGATTCGGCGGGGTCTGAGAACCTGTGAAAAATCCGCCCCCATTTGATTTCCAACCCGCCGCCTATTCCGGTCCCCCGCTGGAGGAAGTGATGCGGATGCGGCGGGAATTTTTGAATCCCGCGATTTTTCATTATTACAAGGAACCCCTCCTGATCGTCGCCGGGAGGGGGCAGTATCTCTTCGACGAGAAGGGGCGTCGGTATCTGGATGGATTTGGAGGGATCGTCACGGTGAGTGTCGGGCATTGCCATCCGCAGGTCGTCGCGGCCGCCAATCAGCAGAACGAAATCCTGCAGCATACGACCACGATCTACGCACACCCGAACATTGCGCTCTACGCGCGGGATCTGGCGGCCCGATTGCCGGGCGACCTCCGGGTTTGTTATTTTGTCAACTCCGGTTCCGAGGCCAATGATCTCGCCCTCCTGATGGCCCGGGCTTTCACCGGGAATTTTGACATGATCGCGCTCCGGAACGCCTACCACGGCGGCAGTCCGTCCACGATGGCGCTCACCTCGCACAATACCTGGAAATTCAATACGCCACACAGTTTCGGCGTTCACCATGCAGTGGCTCCGGATCTTTATCGCGGACGCTGGACGGAGCCGGACTGCGGGCCGGCCTACGCCGGGGAAATCCAGAACCTGATCCAACTTGCGACCTCCGGGAGGGTGGCGGGGTTCATTGCGGAATCCATCCAGGGAGTTGGTGGGGCGGTGGTTTTTCCGGATGGCTACCTGCGGGAGGCGTATCGCCATGTCCGGGCGGCGGGGGGGCTTTGCATCGCCGATGAGGTCCAAACCGGATTCGGACGGACGGGCACGCACTTTTGGGGATTTGAGACCCAGGGTGTGGTCCCGGATATCGTCACCATGGCCAAGGGGATTGGCAACGGATGTCCGCTGGCCGCCGTGGTGACGACGCCGCAAATCGCCGCCTGCCTCACGGAACGGCTCCATTTCAATACCTTCGGGGGAAATCCAGTGTCCTGTGCGCAAGGACGTGCCGTCCTCGAGGTCATCGAGCGGGAACACCTCCAGGCCAATTCGCTGGTTGTGGGAAATCGCCTCATGGACGGACTCCGGCAGCTTCAGGCAAAACATTCCCTCATCGGCCAGGTGCGCGGGCGCGGACTCATGATCGGATGCGAGCTGGTGACGGATCCCGAGCAAAAGACACCCGCGAAAGCAGAGTGCCTCCACGTGTTTGAGAAGTGCCGGGAGCTGGGAGTTCTGCTCGGCAAGGGAGGACTGCACGGGAACACCCTCCGCATCAAGCCCCCGATGTGCCTGACTGCGGACGACGGGGATTTCCTCCTCTCTGTCCTTGACGACGCGCTGGGCTCGGTTTAATCGGAAAAAATGGAGTGCCCGCCGGACACTGTGGATGGCCGGACAGGCGGCCAGGAAAAAAGTTGTTCACAAATTTCTTCCGTTTCTTCTTGATTCCCGGCGGAGGAGATGGTCTTCTCTCCCCCTTTTCCGCTCAACCAGCGGATCTCACTTTTATGGCGAAAGAAATTGTAGGACAAATCAAGTTGCAGATTCCCGCAGGGCAGGCAAATCCGGCTCCTCCGGTCGGCCCGGCCCTCGGTCAACAGGGCGTGAACATCATGGCCTTCTGCAAGGAATTCAATGCGGCAACCCAGAAGCAGGCCGGAGACATTCTCCCGGTGGTCATCACGGTTTACAAAGATAAGAGCTTTACCTTTATCACCAAGTCGCCCCCGGCGGCTGTCCTCCTCAAAAAGGCGGCCGGGCTTGCGTCCGGATCGAAGGAGCCGAACAAAACCAAGGTCGGCAAACTCACCAAAAAACAGGTGATGGACGTTGTAAAAATCAAGATGAAGGACATGAACGCGCGTGATGAAGAAGCGGCGTTCCGCACCCTTTGCGGCACAGCCCGTCAGATGGGACTCGAAGTCGGAGAATAAAATTTCCCGTCAGTGAAGTGGGGGCGGTTCGACGAATCTCGTTGAACCGCCCCTTCGATTTTTTCCGCCCAGACGGATGTCCCGACGCCCGCACAGGGAGCTGCGGGAATAAAATATTTTCCCGTCACGCATTTCGTTGCCCTTGGGCACTTGGTTGGCGTAGTCTGCCCGCGCATCATGCCCAAGGATACTTCCATCAAAAAAATCCTCCTCATTGGCTCGGGTCCGATTGTCATCGGACAGGGCTGCGAATTCGACTACTCCGGGGTCCAGGCCTGCAAGGCCCTGGCGGAGGAAGGTTACCAGGTGGTCCTGGTCAACTCGAATCCCGCAACGATCATGACCGATCCCGAGTTCGCGCAGCGGACGTATATCGAGCCGATTACTCCGGAGGTCATCGAAAAAATTTTGGAGCGTGAAAAGCCGGATGCGGTGCTGCCCACGCTCGGTGGCCAGACCGCTCTGAATGCGGCGATGGCACTTGTTGCCAACGGGGCTCTTGAACGACATGGAGCCCGCCTCATCGGTGCCAATGCGGACGCCATCCAGCGCGGAGAGGATCGCCTGATCTTCAAAAACATCATGCTCGAAATCGGGCTCGATTGCGCGCGTTCCGGGGTGGCTCACACGATGGACGAGGCGGCGGCGGTGGCGGTGGAAATCGGAACCTTCCCGCTCATTATTCGTCCGGCCTTCACTCTGGGAGGAGCCGGCGGCGGCATTGCGTATAACCGCGAGGAGCTCGAGGAAATCGTTCGCCGGGGACTCGATCTCTCCCCGGTGACCGAGGTGCTGATCGAGGAATCGCTTCTCGGCTGGAAGGAGTTCGAGATGGAGGTCATGCGCGACCGTGCGGACAATTGCGTGGTGATTTGCTCGATTGAAAACCTTGATCCCATGGGCATCCACACCGGGGACTCGATCACCGTGGCGCCGATCCAGACGCTCACGGACAAGGAATACCAGGCGATGCGGAATGCAAGTTTCGCCGTGATCCGTGCGATCGGTGTCGAAACCGGGGGATCGAACATCCAATTTGCCGTGAATCCGGAAAACGGCCGCATGGTGGTCATCGAGATGAATCCGCGTGTTTCGCGCAGTTCGGCGCTTGCCTCCAAGGCCACCGGTTTTCCCATTGCCAAAATCGCGGCCAAACTGGCTGTGGGCTACACGCTGGACGAGTTGAAAAACGACATCACGCGCGAGACGCCCGCCTGTTTCGAGCCTTCGATTGATTACGTGGTCACCAAGATCCCGCGCTTCACCTTCGAGAAGTTTCCGCAGGCGGATCCCACCCTGACCACCCAGATGAAAAGCGTCGGGGAGGCGATGGCGATTGGGCGCACCTTCAAGGAGTCCCTGCAAAAGGCACTGCGCTCGCTGGAAATCGGACGCTTCGGGCTCGGAGCCGACGGCAGGGATATCGAGACAGATCTTGCCACCATCAAACAAAAATTGCGGATCCCGGGAGCCGACCGCATTTTCTTTATCCGTCAGGCATTCCTTGCCGGATTGACGGTGGAGGACATCCACGAACTCTCCAAAATTGATCCCTGGTTCCTGGAACACATCCGCCTGATCGTCGGAGAGGAGGGGAAGATCCGCGAAAACGGCGATGTCCTCGACTTCCGGCGCGCGAAGAAGTTTGGGTTCTCCGACCGTCAGCTTGCGCACCTGACCGGATCCACCGAGCCGGAGATTCGCAAGCGGAGAAAGGCGGCGGGAGTTTTGCCCACCTACCGGCTGGTGGACACCTGCGCGGCCGAGTTCGAAGCCTACACTCCGTATTATTATTCAACGTATGGGGATGAGGATGAGACGCGGAAGAGCGACAAAAAGAAGGTGCTCATCCTTGGTGGCGGCCCCAACCGGATCGGGCAGGGGATTGAATTCGACTATTGTTGCGTGCATGCCGCCTTCGCCCTGAAGGAACTTGGGTGGGAGACAATCATGGTCAACTCGAATCCCGAGACGGTTTCGACCGATTACGACACCAGTGACAAATTGTATTTCGAGCCGTTGACGCTCGAAGATGTGTTGAGCATCTACGAACGGGAAAAGGCGGATGCTGTCATCGTCCAGTTCGGGGGACAGACCCCGCTGAATCTTGCCGCCGGCCTGGCCGCCAACGGGTGCAACATCATCGGAACCCAACCCAAAAGTATCGAGATGGCTGAAGACCGGAAACATTTCTCCGCCATGCTCGACAAGCTCGGTTTGCGCCAGACCCAGGGTGGCACGGCGACCAACGAGGAGGAGGCCGTGTCCGTCGCCTCCCGCATCGGTTATCCGGTGCTTGTCCGTCCGTCGTTTGTTCTCGGAGGCCGGGCCATGGAGATCGTCCACGATGAAGCCGATTTGCGCCGCTATATCCGTACGGCGGTTGCCGCCAGCCCGGAGCGTCCGGTATTGGTGGACCGCTTCCTTGAAGATGCCACCGAAGTGGATGTGGATTGCATCGCCGACGGCGAGACCTGCGTGATTGGGGGAGTGATGGAACATATCGAGCAGGCCGGAATCCACTCCGGCGACAGCGCGTGCGTCATCCCCAGCTTTTCCCTCTCGCCCCGGACGATTGAGACCATCAGGAAGGCCACGATTGCCATGGCGAAGGAACTCGAGGTCCGCGGTCTGATGAATGTCCAGTTCGCGATCAAGGACGAGGAGGTGTACATCCTCGAGGTGAACCCCCGCGCGTCGCGCACGGTGCCGTTTGTCAGCAAGGCCATCGGAGTCCCCCTTGCCAAGATGGCGGCAAAAATCATGGCGGGAAAAACCCTCCGGGAACTCGGCTTCACGGAGGAAAGGATTCCCGCCTACTATTCGGTCAAGGAAGCGGTCTTCCCGTTCATAAAATTCCCCGGAGTGGACATCATCCTCGGACCGGAAATGCGTTCGACGGGCGAGGTGATGGGCTTGGATGCCGATCTCGGCATCGCGTATGCGAAAAGCCAGATGTCCGCCCAGCCCCCCCTGCCGACAAAGGGAAATGTTTTCATCAGCGTGAAGGATGGGGACAAGTCGGCGGTGATCGAAGTGGCAAAGGACTTTGCGGATCTCGGCTTCCAGATCCATGCCACCTCCGGCACGGCGGGATTCCTTTCCGAGGCGGGCATTCCGGTGAAGGTGTTGCTCAAAATCCAGGAAGGCCGTCCGAACGTGCTCGATCTGATCAAGAACGGGGACATCCACTTCGTGCTCAATACTCCCAGCGGCCAGCAACCCCGTCGCGATGAGGTGTTGATCCGCAGTGCGGCCGTGGCGGCGCGCGTGGCGACCATGACCACTCTGCGGGGAGCCCGGGCCAGCGTGGCCGCCATCCGGGCCATCCAGCAGGCGGGATACGGAGTAAAGAGTCTGCAAGAGTATCACGCCTAGCGGTTTCTTCTTGCTTTCCTGAATAATCTCTGCTTAAAAGGCACACACATGAAAGCTGCTGCCCTCCTCCTGTTGACATTCACCGTAACGGCGTTCGCTGATATTCAATCACCACCCGCCTCGGATCAGGGGCCAACCCGAAAGCTCGGACGCGGCCTGAGCAATATCGCCTTTGGCGTGACCGAGATCCCGGATGCCATCTTCTCCGTCAACTACGCCGAGGGAAATTCCGCAGCGTGGGGATACGGTGTGGTTCGTGGCGTGGGTCGCACGCTGGCGCGTCTTGGCTATGGAATTTACGAGGTCGCCCTCTTCCCCTTCCCAACTCAGAAGGGCACCTACTACCCGCCCTATCGCAGCGATATTCCCTGGATCAATTCCGGCTTTCAGGAGTTTCCGCCGGAGCTTGGGTTTGACACGCGCTACAACTACTCGCGCACCTATCTTCGCGACCCGAATTGATTGGCGCAGCCTTTGAAGAAACACGGTCGCCCGCAGGGATCTGGGGGCGACCGTTTTTTATTTTTCGGGAATCCAGTCAATGACCTCGGCCCCCGTGAGGTGGTTTTCGTAGGCACCGAGGAGGTAGAGGTAATCGGAGAGGCGGTTGAGGTAGATCATGGACGAGCGGGCGAGCGTGTCGGAGTCTTCGATCAACAGAGCCTCGCGTTCGGCCCGGCGGGCAACCGTCCGCGCAATGTGAATCTGACTCGCCGCCGGGGAGCCGCCCGGTAGGACAAAATTTTTTTTCACGGGAAGTTCGGCGGCGATGCGATCCATCGCCTGTTCGATTTCCCGCACGTCACTCTCCGTGATGCGCGCGAGCTTGCCCGGTGCGAGGACCGTGGCCAGATCCGTGCAGAGGTCGAACGTTTTGAGCTGCAGCGCGATCAGCGCCGTTCGCACGGGTTCGCTGGGGCCTGCGGAAAGGGCGGCACCGAGGATCGAGTTCATCTCATCCAATGTCCCGTAGGCGGCAACCCGCGGATGGGTTTTGCGGACCCGTTGCCCGGAAAACAAACTCGTTTCGCCCTGGTCTCCTGTGCGGGTATAGATCTTCATGGGATGCGCACTGACATCGCACGCCGGATGTCAAACTCCAAGCCGGAAATCCGGCGCGAATGCAAGATGACGGCGGATTCCCTTGACCCCGGCGCGAAGGCAAAGGAAAACAGGCGGACCATGATTTCATTGTCAGTGCCGGTCTATAACGAGCAGGATGCGATTTTGCCCCTTTTTGAGAAAGTGAGGAAGGTGATGGACGCTCATGGGCTTCCGTGGGAGATCATCTTTGTGAACGATGGGAGCATTGATCAAAGCGCGGAACTCCTCGATGGACTTGCCGGCAGGCACCCGGAGGTCAAGGTTGTCCATTTTCGCCGAAACTTTGGCCAGACGGCTGCGATGATGGCCGGCTTTGATTTTGCGCGCGGCGAGGTCATCATTCCGATGGATGGAGACGGGCAAAACGATCCGGAGGACATCCCGCGCATGCTGGCCAAGCTGGACGAGGGATACGAGGTTTGTTCCGGCTGGAGGAAGGATCGCCAGGACAATGCCCTCCAGAGGAACCTCCCGAGCATCCTCGCAAACAAGCTCATCTCCGCCGTCTCCGGGGTCTCCCTGCATGACTTCGGCTGCTCGCTCAAGGCCTACCGGGCGGAGGTGATCAAAGGGGTCCGTCTCTATGGCGAAATGCACCGGTTCCTTCCGATCTACGCGAAATGGCATGGCGCCCGGATATCGGAAATCCCTGTGAACCACTTTGCCAGGACCTCCGGAAAGTCGAAATATGGACTCGAGCGTGTGCTCAAGGTTCTGCTCGATCTGGTGACTGTGAAGTTCCTCGACAAATACATGCTCAAGCCGATGTATCTTTTCGGGTTTTGGGGGCTCATCTTTTTTGCCGGAACCGCGATTTTTACGGCTTGGACATTTTACATGCGCCTGAAGGGTTATTATTTTACCGCGACGCCGTTGCCGATGATGGCGGTTTTTTCCTTCATGACCGGGATGATTTGCGTGCTGATGGGGCTCCTTGCGGAGATGATCACCCGCACGTTCCACGAATCCCAGGGGAAATCGATTTATCTTGTTCGGGAGACGCGGAATTTGGGTGGGTTGGCGGAGGGTCGCTGATGTGCGGGATTGCCGGATTCCTCGGTGGTGGGGATCGGGGCGTTTTGGAGGCAATGACGACCCGGCTGACGCACCGTGGGCCGGACGCCTCGGGATTCCACGCCGATACCGCGCGGGGGCTTTTTCTCGGACACCGGAGACTTTCGATTCTGGACCATGTCGGGGGATCCCAGCCCATGATCTCGGAGGACGGCCGACTGGTGGTGGTGTTCAATGGGGAGATTTACAACCACGCCGAGTTGCGGGCGGAACTGACGGCAAAGGGCCATCAATTTCTCACGGACCATTCAGATACCGAGGTCCTTCTTCATGGGTGGAAGGAATGGGGGGAGGCACTCGTCCACCGGCTCAATGGCATGTGGGCGCTTGCCCTTTGGGACTCCACTCAAAATCGCCTTTTTCTTAGTCGGGATCGCTTTGGAAAAAAACCTCTCTACTATTTCCAGCGTGCGGGAACCTTCGGGTTTTCGTCCGAACTGACATCGCTTGCGAAGCATCCGGACGCACCGCGCAACGTCTCCGAACTGGCGCGCGTGAAATTTTTTGCACACGGTCTTATTCCGGCACCATGGACGGCGATCGAGGGGATTTGGAAACTGCCGGCCGCCCACAATCTGATTGTGGAGGCGAACGGTTCCGGGTGCCGTCTCTCCCGATATTGGCGGTATGTCCTCGAGCCGGAGGAAACATCCCGTCCGGAGGCCGAACTTGCCGGGGAGTTGCGGGAGGTTGTCCGCCGGGCCACACGGCGGCGTCTGGTGGCGGATGTTCCGCTCGGGATTTTTCTCAGCGGGGGAATTGATTCCTCCTTCATCGCGGCACTGGCTGCGGAGGACCTTGGCGGACCGGCATTGAGCACGTTCACAATCGGCTTCAAGGAACCCTCGTTCGACGAGTCGGCTCCTGCAAAGCTCATGGCGGGTTATTTGAACACCTCGCACCATGAAGAGATTCTGTCCTTGGACGCGGCGCTCACCTGCCTGCCGGAAATTTTTGATCTCCTGGATGAGCCGCAGGGCGATGGCTCTCTGCTGCCAACCTGGTTGCTGTGCCGTTTTGCTCGCACCAAGGTCACTGTGGCATTGGGGGGGGATGGCGGGGATGAACTTTTTGCCGGATACGATCCCTTTCGTGCGCTTCGACTGGCCGGGCTGTATTCGCGCAGCGTTCCCCGTCCGATTCATGAAGGATTGCGGGTGCTGGCGGGCTTCCTGCCGGTTTCGCATGAGAACATCAGTCTCGACTTCAAAATCAAACGGACTCTTCGCGGCTTAAGTCATGCTCCGAAACTCTGGAATCCTGTTTGGCTCGGCACCTTGGAACCGGCGGAACTCGGTCGTTTGACGGATTCCCGTTTCACCCTCGAGGATATCTATAGCGAAGCCATCCATGCGTGGGAGACCTGCCGGCAGACAGATCCCGTTGATCGCACCCTCCAATTCTACACCGAGATCTACCTGCAGGATGGCATTCTCCCGAAGGCCGACCGGGCGAGCATGATGAACTCGCTGGAGGTGAGGAGCCCGTTTCTCGATATTGAAGTTGCGGATTTTGCAAGGAAGCTGCCCCATCGGTATAAACTCCGAGGCAACACGACAAAGTTTCTTCTCAAACTTGCAGCACACCCCCTCTTGCCGTCGGAGATCATCCAAAGGAAAAAAAAGGGGTTTGGCTCGCCCATCGGAAAATGGCTTCGCACGGGTCGCCTCGCACCCCGGCCTGTAACCGAACTCGTGCGCGAAAAGTTGACCCGGCACCTCGCCGGGCGCACCGATGAAAGGCTGTTTCTCTGGTGCGAATACGTCTGGCAAGAATGGCTGGCTCGAAGAAAGCACGGGGAGGGGTTGTGAAAAAAGTTTTGCATGTCATTGACAGCCTCCATCTCGGCGGAGCCCAGGAAGTTGTCATGAATCTGGCCACCTGCGGGGATCGGCAACGCTTTTCCCATGAGGTGGCCACGATGCACGGACGGGGCGTCTATTGGAGGCGGATGGAGGAACTGGGGATTCCGCTTCACTCGCTTTCTCCTTGGAAGTTTCTGCCGTGGTATGCCATCAGCCTGCCGACACTGCTTCTGAGGGGAAAGTATGACATCCTTCACTGCCATCTCGTGGCAGCGAACATCATTGCCAAACCGCTGGGGTGGCTGTGCCGGGTGCCGGTCCTTCTCAACCACGACCATACGAACGATGACTACCGGGCGACCCAGCGCGTGCGTCTTGCGCTGGACACGCACTCCAACCGACTCGCCACACACCTCATCGCCGTCTCCGAATCCTGCCGGACATTTTTGATCAATCGCGAGAGAGTGTCGGCGGACAAAATCACCCTTGTCCAGAACGCCATTGATCTGCAGCGGTTTTCTGCCTCTGGCGGAAGCCGGGTCGAGGCCAGAAAGTCGCTGGGCCTTCCGGAGGACGGTCCGCTCGTGGTCGGCGTCGGACGTCTCAATCCCCAAAAAAATTTTTCGCTCTTCATTCGTGTGGCGGTCGAAGTGTTGAAGTGCCATCCGCAAACCCATTTTGTCCTCGTCGGTGAAGGACCCGAAGAGGGACTTCTGCGAAGGCTCGCCGGGGAATGCGGGATGGGGGACCGTCTGCATTTTCTCGGATATGTTCCGGATACGCGCGGCATCTACCGTGCGGCGGATGTCTTGCTGATGCCGTCCCTTTTCGAGGGATTGCCGATGACCCTCCTTGAGGCGATGGCGATGCGCGTTCCCGTGGTGGCCTCCGCACTCGATGGAATTGCGGAAGTCGTCGAAGACGGACGCGATGGATTCCTTGTCCCAAGCGGTGATGCCCGGGGGTTCTGTGAAAGGGTCTGCCGCGTGATCGGAGATCCCTCCCTGGCGACGGCCCTTGGCCGGGCGGCGGCGGAAAAAATTTCCAGCCAATTTTCCTCCGAGCGGATGTGTC
Source organism: Chthoniobacterales bacterium (assembly GCA_014879575.1). Taxonomy (GTDB): domain Bacteria; phylum Verrucomicrobiota; class Verrucomicrobiia; order Chthoniobacterales; family Terrimicrobiaceae; genus QYQL01. The sequence continues at coordinate 15,675 of JACSRU010000139.1, forward strand.
GCGAGGTCGAGCGCATTTACGACCGCTTTACACAATGAAGATCCTGGTCCTTTGCTACGAGTATCCTCCGGTGGGTGGCGGCGGTGGGCGCATGGCCCACAATGTGGCTTCCGCGCTTGTTCGCCGGGGACACGCCGTGCGCGTGCAAACGATCCGCCTGCCGGATCTCCCGCCGCAGGAAATCCGTGAGGGGGTGGAGATTTTCCGGACCTTGGGGTTTCGTCGGCGCGCGGATCTATGCACCGTGCCGGAAATGTTCGGCTATGTCCTCTCATCCTTCCTGCCCGCCCTGCGGCACCTTCGGGATTGGAAGCCGGACATCGTCCACGCCCACTTTGCCGTTCCGACCGGTGCCCTGGCCCTGGCCTGCCGGTTGCTCACCGGAAAAAACTACGTCCTCACCGCGCATCTCGGAGACCTTCCCGGCGGAAACCCCGACCAGACCGCCGGACTTTTCAAATTCCTTGGCCCCTTCATCCGCCCGATCTGGAAGGCTGCCGCCGGACTCTCCGCCAGCAGCAGCTTTGCCGCCGGTCTCGCGAGAGCGGCGTATGGCGTCAAGCCCCGCATGATTCTCAATGGAATTTCCATGAACGGAAAACGCAGGACCGCCACGCGGCCGTCGGACATCCTCCACCTCGCGGCGATCGGACGCTTCAATCCCCAGAAAAATTTTCCGTGGATGATTCGTGCGCTGGCGGAATGCCGGTTTCCCTGGCGGCTTTCCCTGATTGGGGACGGCACCCAGCGCGGAGAGGTTGAAGCGGACGTGCGGAAGTCCGGTCTCCAGGATCGGGTGAATCTTATGGGGTGGGTGACCGAGGACGCGATGCGGGAGACTCTTTCCGCCACGGACGTCCTTCTCATGCCCTCGACCGCCGAGGGGAATCCCGTGGCCGCCATCGAGGCACTCAAGCAGGGCGTGGCCATTCTCGGCAGCGACATCGGCGGACTCGCCGATCTCATCCAGCCCGGAGTCAACGGATTTGCCGTTCCTCTCGCAACGCCGGAGGCCTTCCGCGAAAAGCTCACATGGCTTTCCGCCCATCCCGAAAGCCTCCTCGAAATGAAGACGGCCAGCCTCGAAGTCGCCACCCGATTCGACCTCGAAAAAATCGCCGACGACTTCGAGAGCCTCCTCACATCGGCGGCTTTTGGAGAAACCCACCCTGCGCGATAAGGGAGGCTCCACGGGGGGAGGAGAGGGATTTTCTTCCCATCCGTTAGCCCGCCTCCAGGCACACGAGGCAGTAGAAGCATTGAATTCCCCGGGGATTTGCGGAATGCTGCCCCGATCATGCGTCTCCCGGACATTTCTGCCCTGACATCCTGGCTGACGAGAATTCCATTATTGCCGATCATTCCCTTTGCGATCCTGCTTGCGCTCCTCTGGGTCTATGGAAACTTTCATCAAAGGCCTGTGGCGTCTCCTCAACGACAGGTCTCGGAACTTCCAGCCATTCGCCCAAGGGATCCGGGGCAATATATACGGGTTCTCTCGATTGATGGCGGCGGGATGCGCGGACTCCTCGCCTTGCGGTGTCTGGAGTATCTGGAAAAACGGAGCGGCAAGCCGGTTTGCGAGTTGTTTGATGTGATGGTCGGGACATCATCCGGTGCCTTCATCGTGGCGGCACTGGCGATGCCGCTCGATCAGAACACCCCCCGCTACACGGCTGCCGAACTCCTCAAGGAATTTCCCCGGCTCTGGGGACGAACCCTCGAAGCCCCTGCCACTCACCGGATTCTGTCCCTGAAAGGTCGGACGGCACCCCGGTTCTTGACGAGCACGCGCCAGAAAGTTTTTCAGGAATTTTTTGGAGAGGCACAACTCGGTGCAGCACTCACCACGATCATTCTTCCGGCCTACGCCACGCGCGAACAAGTTCCGTTTCTCTTCGCCAGCGACATGGGAAAAAGCACGTCCTTTTCCGGCGTCAGCGGACGGGCAATCACCGAGGCGGGCGATTTTTTTCTCGCGGACGCCGTGACCGCCGCGACTGGCAATCCGGCGGTTTCCGCGCCATCCAAAATTACAAACATTTCCAATGATCAGACCGAGATACTCATTGGCGCGGAGGTTTATGCCAACAATCCCGCCGTGCTTGCCCTGAGTGAAGCCCTTTTGCGATACCCCGGCAGACAGTGCGTGCTCATCAGTCTGGGCGCGGGGATTCCCGCCTCCGGTTCCACGAGTGCGACATCCGGCTGGAGGCAAACCGGCAACGCCGCAGAAATCCTGCAGGTGGCGGCCGAGGCCTCGATGCTGACCACCACTCAGATTGCCTCCTCCCTTCATCGCTTCGGCAGCGGTCCCGTGGCCGCCTACATCCGCCTGGATATTCCGCTCCCAGCGGATGCCCCGTCTGCCGATGATGGCTCGCACAAGAATGCGGAAGTGCTCGATGCCCTGGGGATCAAGCTGACATCAGACAAAGCCGCAACCCTCGACCGAACAGCGGACTTTCTTGGCGCAAAACAGTAGGCCAGGCAACCCTCCGACCCCGACAGTCTTTTCGTGGAATGCAGCAATTTCCTTTTTCGTAGGAAGTGGGACTGATGTGTGGTAGTCTCAGGCTCTCTGCGGTGGAGAGAACGATTGGTGGAGGCATCGAACGGCTCGGGTGGCGAAATTGGCAGACGCGCCAGACTTAGGATCTGGTTCCGCAAGGAGTGTGGGTTCGAGTCCCTCCCCGAGCATTTTTCATTGCTTCCCCTTGACAGTCGCCCTCTGCGGGGAATGCTTTCGTCTGCAATGAGGATCCCGGGAAGCGAGGCTTTGATCGGGGATATCCATTTCACGAAAGGAATGTCTATGGCATGGGTTTTTCTTGTTATTGCTGGATTATTTGAAATTGCATGGGCCACCGGGTTGAAGGCCAGCGAGGGATTTACCCGGCTGGTGCCGAGTGTGGGCACCATTATCGCGCTGATCATCAGCGGCGTCCTGCTGGGTATCGCGGCAAAATCACTCCCCATTGGGACGGCCTATGCGGTCTGGACCGGGATTGGAGCCGTGGGGACGGTGATTTGCGGGATTATTTTTTTTGGAGATCCCACCACGCCTGTCCGTCTGTTGTGTCTTGGACTCATCCTCCTGGGGATCGTCGGCCTCAAGATCACATCTTGAGGGGGGGAGGCGATGGCGGAATTCTGGCGACCGCAAGGACGGCGGCGCGGGACGTCTTGGTGACCGAAGACAAAGACTTATTGGTGCTCAGGGCGTTCGTTTTTATGCGACGAAACACGGGTGGGCGGCCGCGCGGTTCCGCGGGCCAGCCAGATGCCGAGCAGGGCCATGTCAGCGGGGGTGACGCCGCTGATGCGGGCGGCCTGTCCAAGGGTTTCAGGACGGATTTTCGTCAATTTTTGCACCGCCTCCGTGCGGAGGCCCTTGATGGATTCGTAGGCGACCCAAGCGGGGATTTCCTTGCCCTCCTGGCGTTCCGAGCGGGCGATTTGTTCCTGTTGGCGGAGGATGTATCCTTCGTATTTCAGGTCGGTTTCGAGTTGATCCCAGATGTCGGGAGCGTAGGCGGAGCGGATGTCTTGCGGCAGAGTCGGCCAGGAATTTTCGGCGCGTTTGAGCCACCTTTCCAAGGGGAGGGAATCCACCTTGATTTCGCGGAGTCGGGATTTGAGTTCCGTGATTTTTGAGAGTTTTTGATCAAAGCGGGACTTGCGTTCTCCGGTGACCAAGCCGGAGGAAATCCCTTTTCCCGTGAGGCGGAGATCCGCATTGTCCTGGCGGAGGAGGAGGCGGTATTCGGCGCGACTGGTGAACATCCGGTAGGGTTCGGGAGTTCCCCGGGTGACCAGGTCATCGAGGAGGACTCCGATGTAGGCTTCATGACGGGCGAGGGTGAAGACCGGTCGGCCAAGGATTTTCAGGGCGGCATTGGCACCGGCGACCAGTCCCTGTGCTGCCGCCTCCTCGTAGCCGGAGGTGCCATTGATCTGCCCCGCAAAATACAGGCCGGAAATCCGTTTGGTTTCGAGCGTGGTGTGGAGCTGGGTGGGCGGACAATAATCGTATTCGACCGCATAGCCCGGACGCAGGATTTCCGCATTTTCAAGACCCGCCACGCTGCGCAGGAATGCGTATTGGACATCAAACGGCAGGCTCGTGGAGACGCCGTTCACATAGATTTCCCCGGTGTGGCGTCCTTCGGGTTCGAGAAAAAGTTGATGTTTCGGTTTGTCCGCAAATTTCACGACCTTGTCTTCGATGCTCGGGCAATACCGGGGGCCGACGCCCTCGATGACGCCGGCATAGAGCGGCGACTTGTCGAGATTCGCGCGGATGATCTCGTGGGTGCGCTCATTTGTGAATGTGATGTGGCAGGGGATTTGGCGGGCGTGGAGGGTGCCGTTCCGCCATTCGTTGAGGGTGAAAATCTCATCCTCTCCGCGCCGCAGCGTGTCGGCCAGATAGCTGAAGACGGGAGGCGGTTCCTCGCCGGGTTGGATTTCGCATTTCGAGAAATCAATGCTCTTTGCGAGCAGGCGACAGGGAGTTCCGGTTTTGAAGCGACCGACTTCGAAGCCGAGATCCCTGAGGCAGTCGCTAAATGTTGAGACCGTATCACCGAGGCGTCCGCCGACCTGATTTTTCAGTCCGACGTGGAGGAGTCCGCGCAGGAAGGTTCCCGTGGTGACAATGACCGATCTTGCGCGAAAACGGACCCCCAGGGTTGTTTCGATGCCGAGTGCCGCATCGTTTTTGACGAGCAGGCGTGTGACATTTCCCTGCTGGAGATCGAGCCGGGGCTCCGCCTCGAGGAGTGCCTTTATGCGGAACTGGTAGGCCTTCTTGTCGCATTGTGCGCGGGGCGCGCGGACACTGGGCCCCTTCGCGGCGTTCAGCATCCGAAACTGAATGCCGGTTGCATCGGTGTTCAGTCCCATCGCGCCGCCCAGCGCGTCGATCTCCCGGACGATATGTCCCTTGGCGAGTCCGCCGATGGCGGGATTGCACGACATCTGGCCGATCGTGTCGGCATTCTGCGTGAGCAACAATGTGGCGCATCCCAGCCGGGCGGACGCCAGTGCCGCCTCGATCCCGGCGTGACCGGCCCCGATAACGACGACATCGTAGGGTTTCGGATACTCGAAATCGCTCAAGCTATTCGGTGGAGATGCCGTGTTCCGCGAGCTTCTTCATCAGGGTCGCGGTATCGAGTTTGCTGCTGTTCTTGAGGACGATGTCGCCAGCGACAAAGTTGTCAAACGTCCCGCGAATCCCGGTGGTTTCGCCCTCGACAAGAAAGGCACGTTCCTTTGTGAGGTCGCCATTCCAGTTGCGGTGATAGACGTCCACCTTGGAGCCGTCCGGATCCACCGAATTGTTCTTGGGCAGATCATCCGCACCGAAGACCGCCTTCACATCGGGAGTCGTTTGATTCGGAAGTTGCAGGAACACCGTCAAGGGGTCGCCCTCGGAATCGTCCGATTGCGTGACCTGCCCGACTCGTCCGTAAACCAGGATTCGCATGCCATCATATTTTTGCATCGCGGCCTGCTGGTCCGAGGAAAAATCACTGACGATTTGTTGCAGTGTGACAAAGCCGTCGGGGGGCAGGGGGGCGAGGGCGGAGGTTTGAGCCAGGAGGGAACCCGCAAAAAATGCGGCCAGTGTGCATGCCAAGAGGATGGATTTCATAGCTGACGGGCAATCTGTCTTAAACTTGGGGATTTCACAAATCGAAAAGCACGCGCTTTCGCCGGATGCCAGTCGGGGAAAAGGCCGCCCCCCCCGCAGGACGGATTGGTGGCCGGGGGGACGGGAATGTGCCGGAACGGGAAATTCTCCTTCCATCCGACTTCGGTCCGGAATAACACGATTGCCATGTCGCCATCCGTCTCCACGAATCTTCTTCAGCTGGGTGCCACCAAAACCTGGGTGTCTCCGGAAACTCCCGCCCTGGGCCGTCTGCCGATGCGTGCCACGCTTTATCCCTTCCCGGATCCGGCGACCGCCCGGACGCTTGATCGCAAAAAATCGCGCTGGGTTCAGATGCTGAACGGCGACTGGCGGTTCAAAATGGCCGCCCGGCCGGAGTCGGTCACAGCAGGCGATCTGGCGACCGACACCGACCGATCAGCGTGGGCCACGGTGGCGGTTCCCGGCAACTGGACCATGCAGGGATACGGGAATCCGCACTACACGAATGTCCAAATGCCGTTCCCTGATGAACCGCCCTTTGTGCCGGAGGACAACCCCACCGGCATTTACTCCCGCGAGTTTTCCGTTCCCTCCGAATGGGAGGGGCGGCGGGTTGTGATCCATTTTGGAGGTGCGGAAAGTGTTCTCTATGTCCATGTCAATGGAACTCCTGTCGGCCTGGGAAAGGATTGCCGCCTGCCTTCGGAATTCGACATCACACCTTTTGTAAAATACGGGGCCACAAACACGGTGGTGGCCGTGGTGGTCAAGTGGTCGGATGCCACCTTCCTGGAAGACCAGGATCAATGGTGGATGGGCGGACTGCACCGCGAGGTTTACCTTTATTCCACGGCGCCCGTGCATGTCGCGGATGTCTTTGCCACGGCGGGCTTGGAGAACAATTATCGGGATGGTCGCCTTCGGGTCGTGGTCTCCGCAGGATTTCCGCGCCAACCGGAGGAGGGGTGGAGTGTGGAGATTCGGCTGTTCGACCCCAAGGGCAGGGCCGTTCTCCAAAAGCCCCGTGTCGCACCGGTCCCGGTGGGACAGCCTGCAACCCGATTTCGCCTTCAGGCCCATTTTGATGAGAGAATCAAAGAGCCGCAGGTATGGTCCGCCGAGATTCCGAATCTCTACACGCTGGTCGTCACCCTGAAAAATCCAAGGCGGCAAATCGTGGAATGCACGGCGACCCGGATCGGATTCCGTTCCGTTGAGGTTCGGGACCGGAATCTCCTGGTGAACGGGAAGCGGGTGCTCATCCACGGGGTCAATCGTCATGACCATGACGACACAAAGGGGAAGGCCGTCGATCGGGAAATGATGCGGCGCGATGCCCTCACGATGAAGCGCTTCAACTTCAATGCGGTGCGCTGTTCGCATTATCCGAACGATCCCCACTGGCTCGATCTCTGCGACGAACTCGGGCTTTATGTCATTGACGAAGCCAACCTCGAGGCCCATGCCTATTATCACCAGTTCGGGCACGACTCCCGCTGGGCCACCGCCTTTCTTGAGCGCGCGGTTCGCATGGTGGAACGCGATAAAAATCATGCCTCCATCATCCTTTGGTCCCTCGGTAATGAAACTGCTCATGGTGCCAACCAGAATGGTATGGCGGGATGGATCCGGGGCCGCGATCCGAGCCGTCCATTGCACTATGAACCGGGCGTCTGTGGGCCGGGACTCGGCGAAAGCGAACAACCCAGGCGCAAAATCTACGACTGGGGCCACCAGGTCACCGATATCATCTGCCCGATGTATGCCCATCCGCGCAACCTGAAGGAATGGGCAAATGACAAATCCCATCCGGATCGCCGACGTCCGCTCATCCTCTGCGAATACTCGCATGCCATGGGAAACAGCAACGGGGGGCTGGCGGACTACTACCGTCTGTTTGAAACACTGCCCGGCTTGCAGGGAGGGTTCATCTGGGAGTGGATTGATCATGGCATCCGACGGACCACCTCCGATGGGAGCGACTATTGGGTTTACGGCGGGGATTTTGGCGACACTCCGAACGATGCCAATTTTGTTTGCGATGGCATGGTTTGGCCCGACCGCACCCCGCATCCGGGACTCTTTGAATTCAAAAAACTCGCCCAACCGGTCGGTCTCAGGCTTCTGCCCGGACTCAAACTCGAAATCACGAACAAAAGGGATTTTCGTGCGTTGGATTGGCTCGTCGGTGAGTGGGAGCTCCTTGTGGACGGAAACCCTGTCGGCAAGGGCAAATTTCCGGTTCCGGCCGTCCGTCCCCGACAAAAGCAAGTGGTGGCGTGGAAAGGTCCAAAGAAGAAGCCGGTCGGCCGGGAAGCCAGCCTTCTCGTCCGATTTTTCAGCAAAGCGCAGGAGAGTTGGTGCGATGCCGGACATCTTGTCGCCTGGGAAAACCTCCCGCTGCCGGGAAATTTTCTTATCAAACCCAAACCGGAGGCAAAACCTCTCCGCCCTGCCATCGAGAGAAAAACCCAATCTGCGGATCGCTCGATGATCCGCTTCGGGAAGATGGAATTGCTCCTCGACGGCACACGCGGAGGATTGGCGGGTCTGAGATGGGGAGGGCAGGACATCCTGAGCACCGCCCCGCTTCTCAATGTCTGGCGCGCACCGACCGATAATGACGGCATCAAACTTTGGAACGGGCAGGACAACAAGCCGCTGGGAAGATTCCGCCGCCAGGGGCTCGACAAAATCGGAACCCGACTTACCGGATCCTCGTTCAAGGGCGACAGGACGTCCGGTCCGGTCTGGACCTTCCGGTTTGCCTCCACCGGGCGTGGGAATTGGAAGGATTTCGTCTGGAGCTACCGGATCTCGCTGCCCCGCGAGGGGACGTTCCGCCTCCAGGCCGAATTTGCAACCGGCAAAGGCATCGAGGATCTCCCGCGCATCGGACTCCTTTTTTCATTGGTGCCCGGTTTCGAGGACTTGCAATGGCTGGGCCTGGGCCCCTGGGAGAATTATCCCGACAGGAAGTCTTCCGTCTGGCATGCGGTCCACCGCAGCACCGTTGCGGAGCAATACGTCCCCTATGTGATGCCGCAGGAGCACGGACTGAAGTGCGATACCCGCTGGATTGAACTCGGCAAAGGCGGAACCTCACTCCGTGTTGCCAGTGTCCGTCCGATTGCTTTTTCGGCAAGCCATTACGCCGCACAGGATCTCACGGAAGCCCGGCACACAATCGACCTGCGCCCCCACAAGGAAACGTTCCTTGCCATTGACGCCGCCCATCGGGGAGTCGGCACCGCAAGTTGCGGGCCGGACACATTTGATCACCACAAAATCTCCGGAAACCGCTTTGCCCTGGATCTCGAGTGTTCCCTGAAATAGGCGACGCGTCGGGCGGCGGCTGCCCGCCAGTGCAAACAGGGGCGCCTGGGCCATTGGGCCTCTTCAAGAGACCGCCTTTACGGGCTCGTTCGCCCGGATCGCCCGGACGGAACGGACAAGTTGCCATTGCATCAATGGCAAATGCGTATTAATTCTGCGCCGCATCGTTCAGCCACCGGATCGAGTCGTTGAGCATTTCCACGACGACTTCCTGGGAAATGGAATCATGCCCGCCGGCGTAAAGCCTCTTCGTCTTGGGAGTGTCGGCCGCGTCGTAGAGCGCATCCAGACAATCCGTGGCAATGAGTTCGTCGTCGGCGACATTGAGGTAAAGTTGCGGTCGGGGGGAGATTTTCCCGACAAAATCCAGCGGCTCGAAGGGTTCCAACATCCACGCGGCCAGGCGCGCCACGATGGGGGCGAGAACAGGGGATTCCGGACGGTAACGCCGCGCCAGGGCCTTCATGAGCTGCGGCAGATCTCCTCCGGCCATGATGAATGTGACGCTTCGAAACCGCGGTTCGTGGACCATCACCGCGCAGCCGGTGATCCCCCCGTAGCTAGCGCCCATGAGATGGATGCGATCGGGATCGATCCCCGGCAGTTGGGACAACACGTCCACCGCCCGGCGCGTTTCCGGCACGATGCGCGAGGACCGCTCGCGCAGGCCGAAGATTTTTTGCAGGATGTTGACTTCCGGACTGCGGCGCTCGCCGCGTTGGAATTGTTCCGGCATGGCCAGGGCAAAGCCCCTGGCGGCAATGATGGGCGCGATCTGATCGAAAAAGCGGGTGTTCTGGCCGATGCCATAGAGGAAGACGATGCAGGGAGCCTTTCCCGCTGTCTGGGGCCGGATGAGCCGCATCGGAATGCGTTCGCCCGCCAGTCCCGTAAACTCGATTTTTTCCGTCGAAAATCCCCCGAGTTCTCCGGTGGAGAGGGTTTTGGCATCCAGGGGCAGCCGGGGATCATACCCGGAAAAGACACGACTGTCCCACCAGGCCTTGGCCACCATCAATCCGGCCAGTCCCGTGAGCAGCAGGAGGAACGCGCGCAGGAGATTTCTCAGAGAGAAGGCGCGGCGGAGAAGAGAGCGTCCCATGAATACGTCTGGTAGGGTTGATCGCAGGCCGGCGCCTTGTTCGAGGCATCGGCGACGGAAAGGCGCAGGGATTGGGGCTGGAAGATCACATTGTGCAGATTGGACTTCATCGCCACCGGACGCTTGATGATTTCGATCAGATTATCGGGTGAGATTTTCCCAAAAGTTCCCTGCACCCGCTCCACGAGTTTCTCATAGCGTCCGGGGCCGGAAATCAGCACGGCATCCTTGACCGGCTGGCTGAGGCGCTCATGCCATTCCCCGGGGCCGAAGGTTTCAAAGGTGTTCGGAGTCGCGGCGATGCCCAGGGCCGAGGGACCTTTGCCATCGGAGATGAGATAATAATACTCGCAGGTGCGGGGACTTTCCCGCATGAGGTGCTCCACGTCTTCCAGCGTATCGCAGGTTTCCAGCGATTGCCGGATGAGCAGGCTCATCGGAATCCCGTCCCACGCTCCCTCTCCACGTCCGCCCATTTCCCCAATAGCCACCTGCTTTTCATTCATGCCCGTCACCGAGCCAATGAAGGCGACATAGCCGACTGTGACAAAGCGATTCACACCCGGGCGCGAAACCGCCATGACTGTCGCGTGATCCTGCAAGCCAACCCCCACCATGTAGTCGAGCACACGCGCATGGAGCAATTCTCCTCCGACCGTGGCAGCCCCCATCAATGCCACGCCACTGCAATGGAAAAACTCCGGGAAAATATTCGCCGCCTGAATCAAATCCAGTGGCACGCCGGATCCGTCGGCGATCCCCCGCATTTCCTCGAAGTAGGCGGACGCAATGAACGGCCGCTGCCGTTCCACCAATTTGCGCGCCGCCGCCGGAAACCACTCGCCCTTTTTGAGGGAGTAGAGCAACCCGACGCCATAAACCAGGCGGTGACTCAGGCGTCGAACCTCATCCGACACCAGACTTCCGTGTTGGTGCCCGATCTCGTAAGACGATCCCTGCAAGTGCATCTGAGCGCGACCGCCCTGCACAACCATCCACCCCGCGCCGGATTTCCGGAGCCCCTCGGCCCGGGAATACGTCGTGAAGCCTGCCAATGCCCCCAGGATTCTGACCCCCTCGGCAATGCCACCCACAAGCTCTTCGGCGGGAACGGTCACCGCTGCGAACCCGGGCAACGGAGGCTCTTCCTTCGGCGCAGGAGCAAACCGCACGCGCATTTTGTTGATGGCAATCCCGCCTTCCACTGGCACCGCGTCGGCATTGAGCCAGAGCGATCCTTTGGAGGTGCGAATTTTCCAAAGCAACCCGCCCTCCCCCCACCGGACGCCCGTCACGAGAGGATGCAATGCCACGCTCATCAGGAGTCGCTTGCCAATGTCCGCCTTCGGAAGCTGTCCCCCCAACTCGCGCAGTGCCTCCACGAGGGGCGAATAGTCCGGGTGAGCGGCTTGAAAAGCCTGCTGCCTGGGGAGCGAGGCGAGCTGCAGGGAATCCTCCGAAGCCCAAAGCCGTAGCGGCGAAAGTTCCTGTCCCGGGATGTCCATTTCGACCGCCACCTGAGGGCCGTATCTCGCGATGAGAAAATGTCCGGCTTTCGCTTTTCCATCCCCGGTGTTTTCGACGTGGAGGATCCGTCCCTCCGAAAGGTCCGGCCAGCGGCCCTGCGCCAGGTGACTCGTGAGCGAGTCATACCGATGCCACAACATCCACGATGCCCCGCCCCAGTTCAGGAGCAGCAGGATCAACAGCCCGAAGACAATCCGGGAGAGTGGTCGGAAAAGCGATTTTCCGCGCGGGGAATTCGGGTCAGACGTCATGCTTGGAAAAGGGAGGCTGGAGCCCGCCCGCATTGCGGAACCCGTTGATCGGTTATGTGGGATCGGCGGCGAGGTCGAAGCGGTCGAGATTCATCACTTTCGCCCAAGCCGCCACGAAGTCCTGGACGAACTGAGGCTGGGCGTCCGCGCTGCCGTAAACTTCCGCCAGGGCCCGCAGTTGGGAGTTGGATCCAAAGATCAGGTCCACCCTCGTGCCGGTCCATTTTCCTTCCCCGGTTTTGCGGTCGCGGCCCTCGAAGAGATCTTCCTCCCCCGAAAGCGGGTGCCACTCGGTGCCCATGTCGAGCAGGTTGACAAAGAAGTCGTTGGTGAGTGCCTCCGGTCGGCTGGTGAAGACGCCGTGTGGGGTGCCGCCGACATTTGTGTTCAGCATGCGCATCCCGCCGACGAGCACCGTCATTTCCGGCGCGGAGAGCGTCAGGAGTTGGGCCTTGTCAATCAGGAGTTCCTCCGCTGACACCGAAAATTTGGTTTTGAGATAATTGCGGAAGCCATCGGCCGCCGGTTCGAGCACCGAGAAGGATCGGACATCGGTTTGTTCCAGCGAGGCATCCATGCGGCCCGGCGTGAAGGGAACGGTGACCGGGTGGCCCGCATTCTTTGCCGCCTGCTCGATTCCGGCGCATCCGCCCAAAACGATCAAGTCGGCGAGGGAAACTTTCTTTCCGCCGGTTTGCGAGGTGTGGAACTCGCCCTGGATTCCCTCGAGTGTTTTGAGCACACGGGCGAGCTGGTCCGGGTGATTGACCTCCCAATTTTTTTGTGGTTCGAGACGGATGCGGCTCCCGTTTGCGCCGCCGCGCATGTCGGATCCCCGGAAGGTGGAGGCCGAGGCCCAGGCGGTTGTCACCAACTCGGAAACGGTCAGTCCGGACGCAAGAAGTTTGCCCTTGAGGGCGGCAATGTCTGTGGCATCAATCAACGGATGGTTTACGGCGGGGATCGGATCCTGCCAGATCAGTTCTTCGGCGGGAATCTCCGGTCCGAGATAGCGTGAGCGCGGTCCCATGTCCCGATGTGTGAGCTTGAACCACGCCCGGGCGAAGGCGTCTGCAAACTGATCCGGATTCTCCAGAAAGCGGCGCGAGATTTTTTCGTAGGCGGGATCAAAGCGCAGGGAGAGATCCGTGGTGAGCATGGAGGGGGCGATGCGTTTCGACTTGTCGTGCGCGTGCGGAACGGTTCCCGCACCGGCACCATTTTTCGGTGTCCACTGGCATGCCCCCGCCGGGCTTTTCGTGAGTTCCCACTCGAAGCTGAAGAGATTCCAGAAAAAATTATTGCTCCACCTGGTCGGTGTGGATGTCCAGGTGACTTCCAGGCCGCTGCTGATGGTGTCCGTGCCTTTTCCGCTGCCGAAGCGGTTTTTCCATCCGAGGCCCTGTTCGGCGAGGCCGGCGGATTCCGGCGCCTCGCCCACGTTGTCGGCTGGTCCGGCTCCGTGGGTTTTGCCGAAGGTATGCCCCCCGGCGATGAGGGCCACGGTTTCCTCGTCATTCATCGCCATGCGGGCAAAGGTTTCGCGAATGTCCTTGGCGGCCGCAAGCGGATCGGGCTTCCCATCCGGTCCCTCCGGATTGACATAAATCAGCCCCATTTGCACGGCGGCGAGAGGATTTTCCAAATCGCGTTCGCCGGAATACCGGCTGTGCTTGTTGGCGGGATCATTGCTGAAGGCCAGCCAGGTTTGCTCATTCCCCCAATAAACGTCCTGATCGGGCTCCCAGGTATCTGCCCGTCCGCCCGCGAAGCCGAAGGTTTTGAAGCCCATGGTCTCCAGGGCGACATTTCCCGCGAGGACGATCAAGTCCGCCCAGGAAAGTTTGCGCCCATATTTTTGTTTGACCGGCCAGATCAACCGGCGGGCCTTGTCGAGGCTGACATTGTCCGGCCAACTGTTGAGCGGGGCAAACCGTTGCTGGCCCCGTCCGGCACCTCCCCGTCCATCCCCGGTGCGATACGTGCCAGCACTGTGCCAGGCCATGCGGATAAAGAGGGGGCCGTAGTGCCCGAAGTCCGCCGGCCACCATTCCTGGGAGTCGGTCATCAGGGCGGCGAGATCTTTCTTTACAGCCGCCAGGTCAAGGCTCTTGAACTCCCGCGCATAATCGAAGCTCCGTCCCATCGGACTGGACTTCCCGCAATGCTGGTGCAGGAGATCCACCCGCAACTGATTCGGCCACCACTCGCGGTTTGTCCTGCCGGTCGTGGCATGATGGTGAAAGGGACATTGGCCTTGTGGGGCATCTGTGGCGGTCGTGTCGTTTGGCATGGGTGATAAAAATTGGTGGAATTCGAAAAACGGAAGGGACTGTAGTCTCAATGCCCCAAATACGGAACAAATATTCTCAGGATTTCACCCCCCTCAATCTTGACGATCTCCATTTCGCGGGAGGCGAACGCATGAATTTCCCCCCCGACACCCGGCCAAAGCCCTCGACTTTATTCTTCACTCACGCCCCGTTATGATTCCTCCGGCCAAACGCCCTGCGTGGCGTGCTGGAAAGTGGGTGCGGTGGCTCACCCGCCTCCGAGGAGACAACCGTTGGGAAACACCCCCTCAGCGAAGGATAATGAATGCGCAGGCCGGGGTTCGCGCGCAGCCAGCCGGGATCGCCGTTGTCATCCACAAAAGCCACGCCGATGGGCAGATCGAGCTGCTCGTTGGCCAGCAGCATCATTTCCTCGCGCGCCTTGTCGTGCATCGCGATCCATTCCTCCTTGAGGGCGAAGGGGTCGAGCTTGCGTGCCTGGATTTCCTCCAGTTTTACCGGGTCGATTTTCGCGAAGCGGATCACCATTTTGAGCAGCGAGAGCGGATTGAAGCCGGGGTCCTTCCCGCAGGCCGCCCACATGATGGCTTCGAGCGAATAGCGGCGCCCCAGCTCGATAATGTCCACATAATCGCGCGTCTCCGTGCGGGCGGAAAGCGCAAGTGCCTTGTTCGTGGCCATGTCGAAGTCCGTTAAAGGCATCGCTGCAAATCCTGTGCGGCCTTCCAGGCTTTTTTGTCGCCGTAATCGCGGAGGTGCTCGATCACGAGCGGCAGGTCGTCCCGGTAGCGCACGCGCGCCTCGGGGTGGCGAAACCAGAAGCAGCCGCGAAACGTGCGCACGAGTTCCTCCGCCTTCTCCACCAGTTCGGGAGACGCGGGAATCCGTTCCGCCGTTGTGTCCGTGTCCTGCATCGCGCTCTCAGTGTGTCGGAAAACTCGTCCGAAAGCAAGCCATTGCAAACAACGGCAACACGTTCACCCCCCAATCCTGACGATCTCCATTTCGCGGGGGGGGCGAACGCATGAATCCCCCCCGACACCCGGCCAAAGCCCTCGACTTTATTCTTCACTCACGCCCCGGGGTGGGGTTTTATTTTTCTTACATTTCTAACATCATCCGTTAGAATTGCCGGAAATCATCTCTACATCGTGCATCCTGGCACGCACGAGTTCCCGCTGGACGAGACGATCACGGCGGTGACGCTGGCAGGCGCCCTCGCCATTCTTGAAAGGAAGCCCGGCGATGAGGCCGCCCGCAAATTGCGGTTCTTCGGACCGGGTTGATGGAGGAGAGACGGAGAATTGGTTCGAAAAAAGGTGTGCAAGGTGAGGGGAGGCACCTACTCCCGAGGCAGGAATTTTCCCGTGTATTCGTGCAGCAGCTTTTCCATGGGGGCATTCTGTATCAGACCATAGAGGCAGTTGAGGGTATCGCGGGTCATTTCCTCGATTGGACATTGGAAGGCGGAGATGCGCCCCCTCCATTCGTCGGATTCCAGCTCGTTGAGGATGATGATTTCCATGCAATCCGTGGCGCGGGATTTCTTCGCTTCCTTCAGATACCCGGCCGCCGTGAGGATGCCGTAGCTGATGAGAGCGGTGGGCCGTGTGGAGGCATCCTGTTCCTGCAATTGATGAAAGAGTTTTCGTCCGGTATCCTCCGCGGTGAGCATTCGAAAGAAGCCGGCCTGCTCTGCATCCTCTCCTTCCAGCAGGTAAGCCAGCCGCAGACCGCGTTCGATGTTGATGCCGAGGGCGTCGGTCGGGTTGCGCCCATGGGTGAGAAGAATTCTCCGATGCCCCTGGCGCAGGAGGGTGCTCGCGGCGAGTGCGGCATGGGAACCATAATCAATCAGAAACGAAGGGGTGAGTTGGGCGGTTTCATTGCGCCCGATGGCCACCACTGGAACACGCCGGGAGAGGAGCGGGATCATGTCGGTGGGGAAGGCGGGTCCGTGAAGAATGAGGCCCGCCAATCCTGAAAACTGCGAAAGAATCGAATCATTCGTCCAGCGGATGTTCGAGTTGTGAAAAGCAATGGACATGAGGCTGTCGCCATGAGCATGCAGGTGTCGGGAAATTTCCCGCGCAACCCGCAGGCCATTGCTGGAAGTCAGGTCGGGACCGGTGGACACCACTCCAATGATTCGGTCGTTTGGAACAGCCGAGCTGCTCACAAAGCGCCCGCTTCCCTGGACGGCTTTCAGCAAGCCCATTTCCTCAAGGTGCTGGATGGCTTGACGGATAGTAGTGCGGCTGGTTTGGTATTGGACGGCCAGATCCGATTCGGTTGGAATGCGTGCGTTTGGCCGCCAAGTTCCCTGCCGGATATTGTTGAGAAAATCGTCCTGAAGCCGTTTCTTCAACCCCCGTTTCGACGCAAGCAGGGGAGCGGGCGGCAGGGTGGTTCCTTGGAGCGGCATAGTTCAATGAATTTGTTATCAGAGAGAGACGAATTGCACAACAAAATCAATTGACTCATTAGATGTATACATCTAAACAAATGTGGTCCCTTTCCAAAAAAAAAGTCATGTGCGTGAAGCGTCTTCCCGAGAGCAGGGCCACCAAGAGCCACGGTGGCTTTACGATGCTGGAGATGTTGGTGGTTTTGGCTATCCTGACAATTTTGGGTGCCTTGCTGTTTGGCTCTTTCCGAAAAGGTTTGGAGGCATCAAAGAGGTCGGCCTGTCTGTCGAACTTGCGAAATTTTGGAGTGGCGGTGTTTTCTTATGCCAACGACCACTCTGGCGAGCTGCCGATGGATGAGGCGTTGCGGAATCCGTCAAATCCTCTGGGAGGTCGGGTGCGGTGGCGTGAATTGTTGGCCCCTTACATCGGGTTTGACTACACGAGGGCCAGTCAGCCGGAGGCGATCCGACACAGTTTGTTCGCGTGCCCGGCGGAGACGGAATCGGTGAATTGCTACGCGATGAATGTGGACTTGAATCATCGTCTGTATGGCGAGGCCGCGCGCGTCAAGCAGGTGGCGTTGCATAACGCGCCGACCTATGTGTTGCTGTGTGATTCCTACAAGACCGAGACGCTCTGGAATCAGACGGGAAAAATTCTCGATTGGACCCAGCCAAACCGCAGGCACGGAGGGCATCCCAACTTCCTTTATGCCGACGGTCATGCGGCTCCCTTCATGGATGAAATTTGTGCGCCGGCCGAAGCTCCCGCAGACAGGCGGGAAAGCTACAACAAAATGTTTTATGTCAACGGAATTCATCCTTCATCCCGGTAGGGAAATCATTCCTTGAAGTGGTCCAAGGGAGCCGTCCTGATGATGATGGCACTGATGGGACCTCTCCCGGGCATTTTTGCGCAGGGGGTTGAAGCGTCGGGCACGATCAAGGCTTGGCCGGACGATCTGCGTCCCTATTGGGTTCAGCCCACCCCGTTGTCCATACCCCGGGTGGCGAATCGGCAGGCGTTTTTTGAGCAGAAGGAGGGCGCGCCTCTTGCGCTCCGTTTTTTGGAACATGCGGAAAGCAAGGTGGCGTCCAATCTTCTCTTCCCGCTGGAAGCCGGGCTTCTGAATTTGGATTCCCGTCCGCCTGAAGTCCGCCTGGCCCGGGACGAGACGCACCTTTTGCTCCGGGTTCGAGTGGCTGCGGATCGGGCGGGCGACAATCAGGCCGGGGTCTGGCCGGCCCAGCCGGGGGAAAATTTTTATACGAAGGATTGGGTGATGTTGGCGGCGGCCGCAGACTCGCCACGGAATGTTCCGCAGCGGGCTTTTTTCTTTGATCGGAACGGCAATCATTTGTTTCGGCAGAGCGACGGCGTCAAACCCCTGAGCACGGCACCAAAGGTCCCGGACATTGAAGTTTCGACCGCACAGGATGCCGGGGGCTGGACACTTCGGGCGGCGATTCCATTATCCGCGCTCGGAAACGAGGTTCGCGTGCCGGAAACGCTCGGCCTCAACGTTGCGAGAGTGTCCGTCGAACCCGGGCATCTGCCGCTGGCTTCGTCCTGGGCGGGGAGCTTCTTTTCTTCAATCCGCTTTCCGCTCTTCTCGCTCTCCGCCCTGCAAGCGGGAGCAAACCCGATCCTCGGGGTTTCCTATGGCCGGGCGGTCTGGCCACCCCAGAACCAGGAGGACATCAAGGAATCGGAGATCCTTTGGCCGCGAGGACGGCAGTCCGCGCAACTAACGCTGCTTCACGGAGGTGCCCCGGGGCAAAGCGTCCGGGTGCAACATGAAATGCGGGCGGGAAAGACCGCTTCGGTCCTGCTGGATCGCGAGTTTCTGCTTTCGCCCGGGGTGAATGTGTTGCGCTGGGAATGGAACTCCGGCGACGGTTCGGATGAGTGCCATGAGATCAAGGTGGACGGTGCCCTGGTGGATCGCCGCACGCTGCCTTTCCTCCCCCGCCTCGAATCCTCGTTGGCGCGATTCGTCGTCTTTCCCGGCGAATACCTCAGCCTGCACGCCGACGTGGGAATGCTCCCGAACCCACAGACCGACATGGTCTTTGAACTTTCCGTTGTTCAGGATGGACGCGAGCTTCAGCACTGGCCCGTCGGCGTGGTCACGGAGCCGGAATTCGATCTGCACTGGAGTCCGGAACGGGCCGGGTTGGCACCAGGAAACTATCAGGTTCGGCTGACGGCCAAACGCAGCGGAAGCCTTTGGGCCGTGAGTCAACACGCATGGACTTATGCCGAGCACCCGGATACTCCGGCTCTTGAACAGAAAATTCCCCTCCGGAATGCTTCCTTTGGCCACCTGCCCGCTCCGTATCCGGTTCGGAGCGGCATCCCTTTCCCGGCGGGTCGCTTGTTTGACAGTCAGCGGCTCCGGCTTGTGGATGAGAAAAACCGGGAGGTGCAAGCCGCCTTTCACGCGGTGGGATGGTGGCCACAGGACGGGTCCATCAAATGGGTGCACGGAGACTTCCTGTTTAATCCGGCCAGAAAATACCGAATCGTCATTTCTGAAAAGTCGCGCGAACCGATAAAGTCGGAGTTGCAGGTCACAGAGACCGACGAACAATTCCTCGTATCGACCGGTTCCATGACTGTGGCGTTTGGCAGGAACGGGTTTGACGGATTTCACAACCTGCACCTCGCCAACGGGGAGGCGTCCCCCTTTACCTCCGGCACCCCGGGGAATTTTTATGCGGTGGACGAAAATCAGGTCCGCTACGAATCTTCTCCAAAGACCGGGCGCACCGAGATCGAGGAACAGAATAGCGAGCGGGTGACGCTAAAGTTCACAGGACGATGCACGAATCCGACAGATCACGGGGAAGTGCTGCGCTACATCCTTCGCATGGTTTTCCACCGGGGCCAAAGCTGGATCGATGTGCAGCACACCTTGATTGTCACCGCAAACACCCAACTGGTCCGCTTCCGCGAGATCGCGCTTGATTTGGGAATCTGGCGTGGCGCTGAGGAACTCCTCCTTCCCGACCAGCCGCCACTGGCCCTTAAGGGAGATTGTTCCATCCTGCAGCTTGATCCCGAAACACGAACCTGCGTCAGCGGGGAGGAGACGCTTTCCCTGTCATCCGATGCCCCGGCCACCTTCCGTTTTACCTCATCGAGAAGCGCGCTGGAACTCAATGTGCGCGACTTTTCAGAGATGGCACCCATGGAAATCCGCTATTCCCCCGTCCGGGGACTTTCGCTTCAGGTGTGGCCGGATCTCAATGCCCATCCCGCCATGACCCCGGAGGAAACGCCGCCGGAGGATCTCATCCGGTTGCCTTTCCTCCATCGCGGACCGTTCCTTGATTTTTCCGTTCCCTTCGCCTATCTCGCCAAATCGGAATCCCGCCAGCAGGAGGCCTACATGCTCTCCGGCATTCGCATGGCCAATGGCATGGGAGTCAGCCGCACGCATGAATTCCAGTTGGTCTTTGGCGGCAAGTCTCCGGCGAAATCCTATTTCGCGCGCGCCCATGCCTGCGCAGACCCCGCATGGATGTGTGCGACCGAGGCCGTGGGTGGCCTCCCGATGGATCCCCGACAGGAAAACGAGACCCATCCCCTCGTGGCGGAGACGGAAAAGGCCCTGGATGCCGCCTTTGACTGGGAAGCGGCGCGTCTCAAAGCCACAACAAAGGGCAAATGGACCTGGGGCGCGATGCACAGCCAGTGGGACGACACCCGCCAGCGGTGGACGCTCTATCGCCCGTTCCGGAATTCCCACCACGGCAGCACCAAGGGATACTACTACCTCTTTGCGCGGAGCGGTGATCCGAAATACCTCGCATTTGGGGAGCGGGCCTCGAATTACATCAACGAAATCGGTGCCGTCCATTACGCGGACTCCGACCTCGAGGCCCTGCCCTACTTTGGCAAGGCTGTGGGGGCCATGTGCGATTACAAGGGCTTCGTTCCCTGGCACAGCGGAAGCCGCTTCGATTACAATTCCTACGCGGATAATTTTCTGAGTTCTTATTATCTGACAGGCAATCCCCGCTCGCGGGATTTCCTGGAGGAGATGCACGATTTTCTCCTGACCGTGCGCCGCCGCAGCGGAGGACTTGGCCGGATGGGTGCCAGTCGGATGGAGACCGCCGCCTCGCTGTATGAGTTCACGCTGGATGGAAGGCTTTTGGGCTATCTGCACCGCAGTTTTCAGGATGGCAGGAATCAACAGACGAAGGAGGGGTTTATACCCGGTGGGAACGAGTTTTCTTTTTGGCTGGAATATTACCTGAACCTGACCCGAAATCCCGAGGCGCTGGACGTGCTGAAAAAGACGGTCACCGCCGACGCGCAAATTCCCTGGTGGTATGATCTGGAGGGGAAGACCTGGCAGCAGAACTGGGATCAATTGGCGTATGCCTACCGCCTTTGGTCCGACCCGAAGATACTCGAACAAGGAGCGCGCCGCCTGCGGGATGCCAACCTCAACAACATCTATCTCAACCCGGGACACCCCGATCACGGCAGTATGGCAGGTTACAACGTCACCTGGAGCTTCCTCTCCCACAAAATCCCGTCTTTCCTTTGGGCCTTGAAGCGGGCTCCCGAACTTCATTGGAAGAGTCCGCGCGAAACCCTCGTCAGTCTGAACCTTCAGGCACAATGGACCACGTTGGCGGCCTTTCGCATTGATGAGCGCGCGCCCCTGCGTCTGCGCATTCGTGGCAGTCTTCCGCTTGGAAAGCCCTTGCAGTGGCGTGTGGTGAACTCCGCAGGACTGCTTCTCAAGGAGGGAACCATCGAGAAGCTCGACTGGACGCTCCTGCCCCTGGCCAACCCGCCGGTCGCTCCCGTGACCTACACGGCAGAGGTCCCGATTTCGGAGCCGGAGGAGCCGGTGTTCCTGCAAGTCAAGGGAGTGAAGGGCCCCTTGCGGTTTCTGCCGCCTTTGAGCAATGCCGCCAAGGAAGTCTATGCGGCCACGGCGGGGGATTGCCCACTTGTCACAGGCTCTTCGCGGGACACATCCCCCGGAGCGGGAGCACATTGGTTCGGCTACTCATTTGGAAATCGCCCGGTCTCCTTTCGGGTGCCCGCAGAAGGCCGGGCGATCTCGCTTGCCCTGCTCACCCCGGTCAGCGGTCCTTACCGGTATGTATTGAAAGACCCGGAGGGTAAGCCGGTTCAGACTCTTGCAGGCGTTTCCTCCAACAATCCAACAATCAACAAATTTTCAACAACCACCCTGGACGGCGTTCGCGGACGGGATGTCACGGTCGAGGTGGCGGCGCACTCCCCGGTTTTTCTTGAGTTCGGCGCGGATATTCCGCCCTGGGTCTCCCTTTCTCCCGAAAGTTTCTTTCTGCCCGGAAAAACAGGCGGGAACACGGATGATTCCAAGTCGGGCACCCATTGAACCGCCCAATCCCGCCAAGTTTCCTGTCTCTCTCCACCAAGTGCAAAATCATGGACCGTATCTGCGTTTCTCAAAAAAGAAAAATCCATGAATTTTTTTATTGACATTGGTGCCGGAAAATCGCAAGTCTCGCTCAAGCACGAATCCCATGAACAACCCTTCGAACAACTATACAAATCCCGTCCCCGGTTCACTCCAACCCTCCGTGTCCCCTCACAGGACTGTCCGGCTTTTTCCAAAAATCCTGGTCACTGCGGCGCTGGGGCTTCTTCTTGCAAATGCGACGGGAAATGCCGCCACCCTGGTGAGCTGGGGTGGAGACTATCTCACCACCTCGCTGCAAAATTTCGTTCTGCCGACTGCGACCGACAACAGCGGAGTGCGCACCTATGAATACAGTGCCAGCACGGCGATTGATCCCGGCTCTGGCGTTTACTCAGGTCCAAAATTTTATGGCGCCTTGCAGAATAATTCCGGGACAAGCACTCCGGCAGATTTTGATGCGTCTCGCGTGATTGATAACAGCGGCACCAATCAAATTCGCGTCTGGGGGAACACCCCCTCGGCGGGTATAACGAACACCATTACCGGTCTGATTTTCTTCAAGCCCACGCTGAACATTGGCGAGACCGCCTCCTTCGGCGTGTCGGATCAACTGAACATGACCATTTCGATGACGGGAGCGTCCCGCCTCGCGCGGTTTGCCGTCCTGAATAATGGACAATGGTATCTCTCGGATGACAATTTCACCGCCAACGGGGCGAAGTCGATCACACCCAACGGGGAAATGTGGGGAGCCTGGAACCCTACGGGCGCCCCTCTGGCATCGACGCCGGGCAGCTACACCACGAATGGATCAACCTTCACGGATATTGAGGCGGTCGGGTATTACTTTAACATTTCCAATACAGGCGCCAACTCGCGCATTGACCTGACCAGTTATACCGCCACGGGAACGGTTGTTCCCGAGCCGGGCATTGTCGGTCTCCTTGCCTGTGCCGGAATGGGGTGGATGGGGGTCCGTCGCCGGAACCGGACCGTATGAGGTATTGGCTTTGCTGTCTGGTCCCAATCGTGGCGTTGGCAAGTGCCACCCACGCGGCAGATTTTTTCGCCAATTTCGAGGATGAGACAGCCGGCTCACCTCCAGCTCTGGGCTCGGTGGATGGCCCTGCGGAGACCGCCGCTGGATTCCGGGTGGTTGATGCCTCCACGAATCCGGTGAATCCTCTTCAGGGAAAGGCCCTGCTGGTTGAGGATCAGGCGCACGAGACCGCGCCAATTCTCAGGATTCCCGTCGGAAATTTCATCCGGGGAGAGGCCGATGCAAAAATCAAGCTGCTCGAGGGGACGTGTCGGATCGCATTGGGAAACAAAGCCGGAGCGGCGTCCATGTTGATGTTTGCCGATACCGGCCAGATCAGCGTCAAGAGCGAGACGGGGTGGATCGCGTGTGATCAACCGTGTGATCCAACGCGACCTTTGGAGGTCAAAATCCAGTTCGACTGCGAGCGGGGAACCTATACGGCCACCCTCAACGGTCAGCCGGTCACTTTTCAAAAGGGGAACCCGGAGTTTCCATTCCGAAAATCCTCCCTCACCGCACTTTCCGAGATCATTGTGCAGGCGGGCGATGGGGAGAGCGGGGGATCCCGTGCGGTGTTTGATGATTTTGGCATCAGCGAACACTGACGCGTGACGACCAGGCTTTCATCGGCGCCGCTGCGGGTGGCCATCATCGGAACGGGTGGCTGTGCGTTGACCCACCATATGGAGATGGGCGCACTGGAAAAGGAAGGGCGTTGTCAGGTGGTGGCGACATGTGATCCCTTTGTCAACCCGGCGGAACTTCCGGCGGGAGTGACGCCAGGCATCCCGTTTTATTCCGACTATCGGGAGATGTTGGATGATCTGGCGGGTGACCTCGACTGTGTGACGGTGCCAACTCCCATCCCGCTGCATGCGGAGATGCATCAGAAGGCGGTCGAGTGTGGGGTGCCCTGCTATCTGGAGAAGCCGCCCACCCTCGATCCCGACGTGCTTCAAGACATGCTCGAGGTGGAGGAAAAGGCGGATTCTGCGACCTTTGTGGGGTTTGGGTTTATTCACGAGGCCGAACGCCGGGCGGTGAAGGAACGCCTGTTGCAGGGGGAATTCGGCGCGCTCCGCCGGGTGACATTCCTCGGGCTTTGTCCCCGCAACGACCAATATTATCGCCGGACGTATTGGGCCGGGCGACTCTTGAACCGGGACGGAACCCTGCTCCTGGACTCCCCATTTGGCAACGGACTTTCCCATTTCGTTCACGCCGCCTTGTTCTGGAGCGGGGATGAGGGGCTCTGGCATTGGGGGACCCCCAAAAAGGTCCGGGCCGAACTGTTTCGCGCGCACCAGATTGAAGGGGCGGATACGTTTTTTGTGGAATGCCTCACCGGAGGGGGAATTCCGGTTCGGATCGTCACCTCCCACGCCTGTCACCCAGGGATGCCCCGCGTCGAGCAGGTGGTCTGCGAGCGGGCGACGATCGAGATTTCCCACTCGGAAAATCACGTTCGCGTGCTGTGGCAGAACGGAACGACCGAGAGCATCGAGAGACCGGTCCGGTTTCCTTATCGCGAAAATTTTCGTTGGTATTTCGACTATCTGACCGGGAAAAACGACCGTCCTCTGACACGTCTGGAGGACTCACTTCCCCTGGTGCATCTCCATGCCATGGCGTATGCGTCCAGCGGGGAAATCCATCCGGTTCCGGAATCTTCCCTGGAGCGGATTTCCTGGAAGAGAAGCCCGTGCCCGGCCATTCGGAATCTGGAATCCATGGCGGAACGCTTCCTGGCTGGCGGCCAGATGCCTTCCGGGCAGGGGATGAACATCCCGCACCCCGGCATCTGGGTGGAGGCGGACGCGATGGCATCGGTGCCGGAACTCCTGCGGGCCGGGATCAGAAATCCTGCCGATGGGGCATTGGCCTGCCCCGTATAATCCGCCAGAAGGATGAAGCTGGCACTCATCGGCGGACACGGTCATCACAGTTTGCTCCAACTGGCCGCCCCCGGTGGAAATTTGGAACTCGTGGCTCTTGCAGGCGACGGCAGGGACAACGAAGTTTTGAAATTCCAAAGTTCGCCGGCCTGGCATTCCGGGGTCGCCTGTTTTTCGCATTTCGAGCAAATGCTCGACGAGGTTCAACCCGGGATCGTCTCCATCGGGTGCCAGTATGCCTTTCACGCCGCAGCCTGCCGGGCGGCTCTGGCAAGGAACATCCCTGCGGTCTGTGAAAAGCCCGTCGCCAACACGCTGGAGGAACTGGAGGAGTTGGACGTCCTCTCCCGTTCCAGTCAGGCTCGGGTCATTCCCGAGTTCACCATGCGCTGGCAGCCGGCATTTTCCGCCGCCGCATCGGCGGTGCGGTCGGGCGGCATCGGGGACGTGGTCCTTGTCTCGGGACAAAAATCGTATCCGTTTAAAACCCGGCCGTCCTTCTATCAAACCCGCGAGACCTATTGCGGAACGATCCCCTGGGTGGGAATTCATGCGATTGATTTTGTCAGGTGGTGTTCCGGACGGGAATACGAGACGGTGACGGCCATCCACGGCAATCATTCCCAGCCAGACTATCCGGGGTGCGAGGATCACGCCGTGCTGCTTTGTGAAATGAGCGGCGGTGCCTGCGCGGTGATCACCGCCGATTTCCTCCGCCCCACGACGGCTCCCTCCAGAAATGATGACCGGCTTCGCATCATGGGAACCCGCGGATCTCTGGAAGTGCGCGACGGAGTTTGTCGTCTGTGTGAGGAAGGCTCTCCGGAACGGCTGCTGACCATGCCGGAACAGGACGCCGCCCAGGGGCTTTTGGACTGCGCTCTCGGGCAGAGTGCCTTTCTGACCTGGCACGACGCCCATGTGGCCACCCGGCTCGCGCTTCTCGCCAGGGATTCCGCAGACCGCCGCGAGAAGCAGACCTTTCCTTCGGCTCCCACCATTCTTTGATATGAAATCTCATCGCGCCTTTCGCTATATCCTTCGGTATTCGATTGATCCCGGGTTTGAAGTCGAAGCCCGGATGGAGGAACTCGTGACCTTTTGTCGGGACGCCAAGGTGGAGGAAGTGATGCTGCTGATCTGCGCCGAAGAGCTGTCACCGGGGCATCCCACACCGGAGGAAGTGGAGCCTTGGATCGACATGGCCCGCACGCTGCGCCAGCGTCTGGCCGCAGAATCCCTGGCGATGAGCCTGAATCCCTGGAGCACCATCTTTCACAATCAACGGGGACGACACCTCCGCCCGGGACAAAATTTCCGCCGGATGGTCGGAGAGAACGGCGTGCAGAGCACGGTCACGGTCTGTCCCCTCTGCGAACATTGGCAGACGTATCTGGGCGACCTCTTTGCCAGGTATGCCTCGGAGATTTCTCCATCAGCCCTCTGGATCGAGGACGACTGGCGGCTGCACAATCATGACAAGGCACTCGGATGGGGAGGATGCTTCTGCGACGTCCACATGAGGGAGTTTTCCCGTCGCGTGGGCGAATCCGTGGATCGGACTCAACTGCTCAAGGCCTTGCTAAGCCCCGGTCGCCCACACCCCTGGCGGTCTGTCTGGATGGATCTGAGCGCTGAGACATTGCTCGCTCCGCTTCAAAAAGTGGCGGGGAAAATTCGCCACGCGCAACCCGGCGTGCGCCTCGGCTTGATGAGTTCCGCGCCCGACATGCACAGCATCGAGGGGCGACCGTGGGCACTTATGCAGGAAACGCTTGGGTTTCAACCCGCCTTCCTCACCCGCCCCCATCTTCCGCCCTACACCCAGACCCATGCGCTGGCGATCACTCCGGCCGTCACCCGGCAGACTCTTGTCAATCTGGAGGGACCGCTGGAAATCTACCCGGAATTGGAGAACTCCCCACGATGCGGGTTGTATTCCAAAAGCACCCGGTATTCCCGATGGGAGATGCTCCACTGTGCGGCGTTCGGCAGCCACGGCATCACGATCAATCACTTCGACATGATGGGCAACGGCATCGCCCTGGACCCGACTTTCGGCCGCATGCTGGCGGATGCGAAACCAATGCTGGACGCCCTTGCCAGCCTGGAAATTGAAGACCGCGAGGCTGAGGGTGTTCAAATCCTCATTGCGCCGGATGTGGCGCGTTACATCGAACTGGATGCCGCAGAACGTTCGATGATGTCCTTGTTCCGTTCCTCCATCACCTGGAGCGATGTTTTCTACATCCTCGGAATGGCGCATGGGTTCCAAAAGGATCTCTCCACGGTCCGTCCCGGTCAGGTCACCGCCCTTTGCGGATTCACGGCGGACGCGTTTTCCGACATAGACATCCACCGACTGCTTGGCGGATCGGTCCTTCTGGATGCGACCAGCGCCTCCATTCTCCTGCGACGCGGTTTTGGCGCGTGGATCGGGGTGCAGTCCGGGGAGTGGAAGTCCCTGGAGGAAACCGGCTACTCCTACGAGGAAATCGATGAGGAGGAAACCTTCCCTTACGGAGTCGCGCGTCCGCGCCTTTGCGCTCAACGCTGCGCTGCCCGCCTGTTGTCGATGGTTCCCGCAGGGGATACCCGGGTGCTCAGCAGAATTTTCACAGCGAACCACGCGCCGCTTTGGCCCGGAGCGCTCCTCACGGAAAATGCCCTCGGCGGACGCGTGGTCACCCTCACTTACCCGGTCGAACCCAATGCCCAGTTTTTCATGGCATTCTTCAACAGATTCCGGCGCGAATTCCTGCACCGGATCGTTTTCGAATTGTCGGCCAAGGCCACGCTGGCGGCGATTGACACCCACCCGATGCACGCCTACCGATACTCCACGTCGAAAGGGATCTTGTTGGCCGCCCTCAATCCCCTGGATGATCCCGCACCCGGCGTCACATGGAAACTTCCCACGGGCACGAGTGCCTCACGAAAATGGAAGCATCTGACCCGCGCCGGCAACTGGCAGACGATCGAGCCGACACTCCAAAGCGGCCCGTGGTGCGAAAGACTCCATTTTGAAACCGGGATATCCGCCCTGGACGGAGCCTTCTTTCTCGGACACCCCATCTCCCGCGAGGATGGCGATGGGACCTCGTGATGCCCTACAAAAACGCCCCTCCAACATAAATCCTGGATGCCGGGTATGGTCGTGCATGATGGAATGGCGTGAGCACCGTTCCATCACATCACGCCGCCGCGCACCGGTAGTGTCGCAAAAGTCCGGCCTGGTCGACGAGGGGAAATCCTCCCCGTGATCTCCGGGGCAGGGCATCGGAAAATTTTCCCGCCCTTCGATGCGATTTCTCTTCATCCTTTTTCCGCAATCCTCCATCCTTCGACGCATGCGCACACCACTTTACGACTCCCACGTTGCCGCCGGCGGGCGGATGGTTGGCTTCGCCGGCTGGGACATGCCGGTCCAGTATTCCGGAATTCTTGCCGAGCACAAAGCCGTCCGCGAGGGGGTTGGTGTTTTCGACATCTCGCACATGGGCGAATTTTTTGTGGGCGGACCCGGCAGCGTGGCCTGGCTGGATTCCCTGCTCACCAACAACGTCGCTTCACTCCCGGACGGCACGGCCCAATACTCGCTCCTGCTCAACGAGCGGGGAGGAATCATTGATGATCTGATTGTCTATCGGCTCGGCGCGGAGAATTTTCTGCTCGTGGTGAATGCCTCGATGATTGACGAGGATGCGGCCTGGATGACGAATCGGCTTGTGGAGGGCGTGACGTTTGAAAACCGGAGCGCGGAGTTCGCGGCTCTCGCGATCCAAGGGCCCCTGGCGGGGGGCATTTTTGAGAAATTGTTCGGACGGGGGATGCCTGCCGCCCGCAATCGGATTCTTCAGATCGGCGGGGATTTTGTGGTGACGACCGGCTACACCGGCGAGGTCGGATTTGAATGGATCCTGCCAGCCACCGAAGCGACCGCCGCCTGGCAGCGAACCCTGGAGGCCGGGGCAACCCCCTGCGGTCTCGGTGCCCGCGACACGCTCCGCCTCGAAATGTGCTATCCGCTCAATGGCTCCGACCTCTCGCCGGATCGGACCCCGCTGCAGGCCGGGCTCGGATATTTTGTGGATCTGGAAAAGGCGGATTTCGTCGGCAGGGCCGCCCTGGTCGCGCAAAAACTCGCCGGACTGCCCGACCGCCTCTGCGCCCTTCGGGTCACGGACAAGGCGCCTCCAATCCGCCCGCATTACCCGGTGTGGGTGGACGGAAAGCCTGTCAGCGAGACGACAAGCGGAGCCCTTTCCCCATCGCTGGGTGAGGGGATCGCCCTGGCTTATCTGCCTGGGGAATTCTCGAAACCCGGACAGGAAGTGGAAATTGAAGTGCGCGGGAAACGATTCCGCGCTTGTGTTCGCAAAAAACCCCTTTACCAAAAAGCCTCATGAATGTTCCCAATAACCTCCGCTACGCAGAAAGCCACGAATGGATCCTCGTCGAGGGTGACACCGGCACAGTCGGCATCACCGACCACGCTCAGGCCGAACTCACCGACATTGTCTTTGCCGAACCGCCTCCGGTGGGGAAGACGCTTGCCGCCGGGGAGGTGGCGGCCGTCGTGGAGTCCGTCAAGGCCGCCAGCGATATTTACACTCCGGTTTCCGGGGAGGTGATTGAACGCAATGACGCCCTGGACGCCAATCCGTCCCTCTTGAACACCGATCCCTTCGGCCAGGGCTGGATATTCAAGATCCGTCTGTCGAATCCGGCAGAAGCCGCCGCGCTCAAGGATCCCGCCGCCTATGGCGCACAGATCGGGGCATGAGCACGTTCTCCGCACGACATATCGGTCCCTCGGAAAGGGAAATTGTCACCATGCTCGGTGTTGTGGGGGCAAATTCAATGGATGCCCTCCTCGCGCAGACCGTTCCGGAAAACATCCGTCTCCAGGGCGATCTGACCCTGCCTGCGGCGCGTTCGGAAGAGCAGGCGCTTGCCGCGTTGCGGGATCTGATGGATCGCAATGTTGTCGCCCAATCCTTTATTGGGGCCGGTTACCACGGCACCC
This sequence comes from Chthoniobacterales bacterium, assembly GCA_014879575.1. GTDB lineage: Bacteria > Verrucomicrobiota > Verrucomicrobiia > Chthoniobacterales > Terrimicrobiaceae > QYQL01. The sequence continues at coordinate 45,664 of JACSRU010000139.1, forward strand.
ATACACCGGCCGTGATCCGCAGGAATATTTTGGAAAATCCCGCCTGGTATACGGCCTACACCCCGTATCAGGCGGAAATTGCGCAGGGGCGCCTCGAAGCGCTCCTCAATTTCCAAACGATGGTGTGCGATCTGACCGGCATGGAGATTTCCAATGCCTCGCTGCTCGACGAGGCGACGGCCGCCGCCGAGGCGATGGCGTTATGCCATGACATCAAGGGCGGGGAGGCATTTTTTGTGGCGGACCATTGCCATCCCCAGGCGATCGCCCTGCTCCGCACCCGGGCCGAGCCGCTGGGCATTCGGATTCTTACCGGACCGGCTGAGAGTGCGCCCTTGGAGGGGGTGTTTGGCGCGCTTTTCCAATATCCGGCCACCGATGGGACGATTTGTGATCTGGGTGCCATGATTGGGCGGGCCCATGCGGTCGGCGCCCTTGCTGTCGTTGCCGCCGATCTGCTGGCACTCACACTCATTACCCCTCCCGGGGAATTGGGGGCGGATATCGTGATCGGCTCGGCGCAACGCTTCGGGGTTCCTCCGGGATACGGCGGCCCTCATGCCGCCTTTCTGGCCACCCGGGATGCGCATAAACGCCGGATGCCGGGACGGCTGGTGGGCGTGTCAAAGGACTCCGCAGGCCATCCCGCCTTGCGGCTGACGCTCCAGACCCGCGAGCAACATATCCGACGCGAAAAGGCCACGAGCAACATCTGCACCGCGCAGGTTCTCCTCGCCGTGATGGCTTCGATGTATGCCGTCTATCATGGCCCCGGGGGGTTGCGCACGATTGCGGAGCGGATTCATTCCCTGGCCCGTCGGCTTGCCGGATCGTTGCAGCAACTGGGCTACGCCGTGCATCCGGGGCCATTTTTTGATACGATCCGCATCTGGCTGGGAACCCGCCGCGCGGACGACCTCCTCGTGCAGGCCGCCGCTGCGGGCATCAATCTTCGCAAGCTGGATGAGCATGCCGTGGCGATTGCCCTCGATGAAACCACGGAGGATCTGCGTCCGCTCCTCAAAGTTTTTGGAAAGACCTCCGGAGACGAAGCCGGTGCCTGTCCGGAGGTGATCGGCGCGGCGTTGCGGCGCAAGACGGACTTTCTTACCCATCCGGTTTTTCAGTCGTATCATACCGAGACGGAAATGCTCCGCTACATTCGGCGTCTTGAGGCTCGGGACCTCTCGCTGACGACCTCGATGATCCCGCTGGGCTCCTGCACGATGAAGCTCAATGCCACGTCGGAGATGCTGCCCGTGACCTGGGAATCGGTCGCCTCACTCCATCCGCTGGTGCCGCTGGCGCAGGCGGCGGGTTACGCCGAAATGACCGCCCAACTGGGGGCCTGGTTGGCGGAGATCACGGGATTTGCCGCCGTGTCCCTGCAACCGAACGCCGGCTCGCAGGGGGAATACGCGGGACTGCTCGCCATCCGGGGCTGGCACCATTCGCGCGGCGAAGCCCACCGCAACATCTGTCTCATCCCGACATCGGCCCACGGCACCAATCCCGCGAGCGCGGTCATGGCCGGCATGAAGGTCGTCGCCGTTGCCTGCGATGCGCACGGAAATGTTGATCTGAAGGATTTGAGGGCGAAAGCCGAACTCCACCGGGATTCCCTCGCCGCCGTGATGGTGACCTATCCGTCCACCCACGGGGTTTTTGAGGAAGGCATCCGCGAGATTTGCGAGGTGATTCATGCCGCCGGGGGGCAGGTCTATATGGACGGAGCCAACATGAACGCGCAGGTCGGGCTGTGCCGCCCGGGCGATATTGGCGCCGATGTTTGCCACCTGAACCTTCACAAGACCTTCTGCATTCCCCATGGCGGCGGTGGACCGGGCGTCGGCCCGATTGGTGTCGCCGCGCATCTGGCGCCCTTTTTGCCGGGGCATCCGCTGGCGACGGACAACGTGGTCGGACCCGTCTCCCAGGCGCCGCTCGGCAGTGCCGGCATCCTTGTCATTTCCTGGATGTATATCGCGATGATGGGTGCCCGGGGGCTCCGAGAGGCCACCGCCGTGGCGATCCTGAACGCAAATTACATCGCGGCCCGGCTTGAGAATTATTTTCCCATTCTCTTCAAGGGTTCGCAGGGCCGGGTGGCGCATGAATGCATCCTCGATCTGCGCGAATGGAAACACCGCGCCGGCATCGAAGTCGAAGATGTGGCCAAACGGCTGATGGATTTCGGATTCCATGCGCCGACGATGAGCTGGCCGGTTGTGGGCACCCTGATGGTCGAGCCCACGGAAAGCGAATCCCAGGCGGAGTTGGACAGATTCTGCGAGGCGATGATCACGATCCATGGCGAGATGGCTGCGATCGAACGCGGCGCACTCGACCGGACGGACAATCCCTTAAAAAATGCACCGCACACCGCCGCGGTTGTGACCGCCGACAAGTGGGAGCACGCGTATCCGCGCTCGGTGGCCGCCTGGCCGGCCCCCTGGTTGCGCGAACACAAATTCTGGCCCGCAGTGGGACGCATTGACAATGTTTACGGTGACCGCCATGTCTTCTGTTCCTGCCCGCCTGTCGGTTCGGCGGAGGGGTGAGAACGAAAAAATTTGCGCGGATGAAAGTTAAGAAAAAAAAGAGTGGAAATTGGGAGCGGAAGCAGCTTTCCTCTTGCTCCCAGGAATTTCAGCATCCCTAGCTCAATGGTAGAGCAGTTGACTCTTAATCAATTGGTTCCCGGTTCGAGCCCGGGGGGGTGCAGTTCTCCTTTCCGCAGGACCTTTGTCCGTCGTGCGCTTTCTACGGGCGGCGAAGGAAATTTCCCGCACAGACATGGAAGAATACCACCGACTCCTTAAGCTGGTTCTGGAAAAGGGCCGCTTCAAGTCCGATCGCACCGGCACGGGCACGTATTCGGTTTTCGGCGCACAGGAACGCTTCGATCTGCGTCGGGGCTTCCCCCTGGTCACCACAAAAAAATTGCATCTCCGCTCGATCATCCACGAGCTGCTTTGGTTTCTGAGAGGCGAAACAAATGTCGCCTATCTGCGCGAGAACAAGGTCACGATTTGGGATGAATGGGCGGATGGCGCAGGCAATCTGGGACGTGTTTATGGCGCTCAGTGGAGGGATTGGCGAAACCCGGACGGAACGTCCCTCGATCAGATTCGCGCGGTCATTGAGCAGATTCGTGACAACCCGGACAGTCGCCGTCTGGTGGTCAGTGCCTGGAATCCGGGGGAGTTGGAACTCATGGCCCTTGCGCCGTGTCACGCGCTCTTTCAATTTTACGTGCAGGAGGGGGAGCTGAGCTGTCAGCTCTACCAGCGGAGTGCGGATCTCTTTCTCGGGGTCCCGTTCAACATCGCCTCCTACGCCCTGCTCACGATGATGGTCGCCCAGGTGACCGGGCTGAAGGCCGGGGAGTTTGTCCACACGTTTGGCGATCTGCACTTGTATGCCAATCATCTCGACCAAGCGCGCCTGCAACTCGGGCGCGCCTGTCGTCCGCTCCCGCGCATGCGCCTGAATCCGACGGTGAAAACCATCGAGGACTTCCGGTATGAGGATTTCACCCTCGAAGGATACGACCCGCATCCCGCGATCAAGGCGGAAATTTCCGTATGAGGCGCGAAGGTTCCGCCCAAGACGTTGATCCCATCGGCTCCGGTCGCAGGAAAGAGGATCCTTTGCGCCCATGATCGCGATCGCCGCCATGTCCAGGGAACGCGTGATCGGGGCAAATGGCCGGATTCCCTGGCACATCCCGGAGGATCTCAAATTTTTCAAGCGTCAAACGCTCGGGAACATCATCGTCATGGGCCGGAAGACCTTCGAGTCCCTGGGCAAACCGCTGCCGGGGCGGGAAAACTGGGTGCTTTCTCGAACCGCCGAATACCCGGAGGTGAAAGTTTTTCGGCAGCCTTCGGAAATTGTTCCCCCCGGCGACGGACGCAGGGTGTTTGTGATTGGAGGGGCGGAGATCTATGCCGCGCTTCTTCCGTGCTGTGAAGAAATCCTCCTCACCCACGTGGATTGTTCGGTGAGCGGGGATACTTGGTTTCCGGAATTTGAGTCCGAATTTGACGCGGGTGAACAGATCGAACGCGGAACGAATTTTCAGATCCAAAGATACCGTCGCCGTTGATCCCAGGCAGGCCGGAACCGCCGGGGCGGGAAGAACTTTTTTGACGAATATCAAAAACACCGTCGTTTTCTGTCCCAAGCGATGGGAAATTTGTGTTGATCCGGGATGCCGGGAAGTAGGCTGGCGGGCTTATGTCCTTTATGCCGCAATGGGAGTTTGGGGGAGCGGGGAAATCCCGCACTCCGCCCCGGATCCTTTTTACCAGCGTCTTTGGTCCCTATGCCCGCGATGATGAGTTCGGGAGCCGGGCGATCAACCCGATGGAGCTTTACCACAACCAGGTGACCCGCCTCCAGGGGCCGTTTTCCATCCGCATGTTCCATCGGTCCTGGGGACTGATGTTGATTCGAGAAAACATTTCGGTTCCCAGTGTCCTTCTGGATTTTCCCACCCGCGAGCGCTTCATCGAGGAGCTGAAAAATGAGGTCTTTGACATTGTGGCCATCAGCGCGATTCCCCCAAATTTTCTTAAGGCCCAGGAAATGTGCCGATTGGTCCGGGAGCTTCAGCCGAACGCAAAAATCATCATCGGCGGACACATCTCGGGACTGCCAAGGCTCCAGGAGCGCCTGAAGGTGGATTACGTTGTGCGGACCGAGGGCGTGAGTTGGTTTCGGGAATTTCTTGGTGAGGATCTGTCCGCCCCGGTTCGCCACCCCCGGATTTTGTCCGGCATCGGCACGCGGACGATGGGGCAGACCTTGCAGGAGAAGCCCGGTTCCGTCGCCGCCACATTGATTCCCTCCGTCGGGTGTCCGATGGGATGCAATTTTTGTTCGACGTCCGCAATGTTTGGCGGGAAGGGCCGGTTTATCAATTTTTACGAAACCGGGGACGAGTTATTTGATGTGATGGTGGGTTTGGAGCGGGATCTTCGCGTGCAGTCGTTTTTCGTGATGGACGAAAATTTTCTTCTGCACAAGAAGCGGGCACTGCGGCTGCTCGAGCTGATGGAGCAAAACAGGAAGAGTTGGTCGTTGTATGTCTTCAGTTCGGCGAATGTCCTCAAATCCTACAGCATGGACCAGCTGGTGCGGCTGGGGATTTCCTGGGTGTGGATGGGGTTGGAAGGGAAGAAAAGCCAATACCAGAAACTGGCCGGGGCGGATACGCACGAACTGGTGCGCGAACTCCAGTCGCATGGGATCAGCATCCTGGGCTCATCGATTATCGGACTCGAGGAACACACTCCCGAAAATATTGATGAAGCCATCGAGCATGCGGTCTCGCACAACACCGAGTTCCATCAGTTCATGCTCTACACGCCCGTGGCGGGAACGCCGCTTTTCGAGCACCATCGCGCGAACGGCACCCTTCTGGATCCGGAATGCAAGGATCCCTCGGATGCCCACGGTCAGCTGCGTTTCGTGCATCGTCACGCCCACATTCCTCCGGGCGATGAGACGAGCTTTTTGCTGAGAGCCTTCGCCCGGGACTTTGAGGTCAACGGACCAAGCATCATGCGCATGGCGCGGGCAATTCTCCGTGGATGGAAAAAGTATTCCCGGCATTCGGATCCGTGCATTCGGGCCCGCTTCCGGCGCGAGGCGTCCTCACTCCCTCACCAATACTCCGCCGTGCTTTGGGCCACCCGGCGGTGGTATCCAAAAGGCTCCGCACTCCACCGGGAGGCGGATTCCCTCCTGCGCGATCTGACCCGGCAATTTGGATGGACATCCCGGCTGGTGGCCGCTCTTGGCGGACGCTGGCTGTTCCGTTCGCTCAAAGAGGAAGGGAAGCATGCAACGGCGGAGCCTCCGACCTTTTACGAGCGTTCTCCGGAATTTGTCAGCAGGCGTCCTGGCGGCAACGTCGGAGTGCCGGCGGCCGTATAGGCTTCGCGCAACGGACTGTGGGCAATGTGTTCCATGCGGAGAGCTTCTCCCATTCCTTAAACCTTTCGGGCCATGAGCAGGAAGCCTTCCGCCGACAAGCGGAGGAGTGCCGGAATGCGCTCTTTGGCAACAAGGTTTTCGTGCGGGGCGTCGTGGAAATCGCGAATTTTTGCCGGGAGAACTGCGGGTATTGCGCGATGCGCCGGGACAATCGGGGGTTGAATCGTTACCGGCTTTCCGTGGATGACATTTATGAGGAGTTGATGGCCGGCCTTCCGGAATGTCTGACCGACCTGAATCTCCAGGCGGGGGAGGATCCGATTGCCGTGCGTGAGATTGCGGTTCCCCTGCTGCACCGGCTCAAGGGGAGTCGTTTGGGACTGAGCGTTTGCCTTGGCACCCTCCGGCACGAGGACTATGCGACCCTGCGTGAGGCCGGAGCGGATTATTATGTTCTGAAGGTGGAGACAGGAAACGCCGCGCATTATCGGGACGTTGCGGCACCGGGGACGCTGGAAGAACGTCTGGCGGCCATCCGTCATCTTGCCGCATCCGGCTGGAAGGTTTCCTCCGGCTTCATTCTGGGACTCCCCGGGCAGACGAATGAGATTCTGAAGGAGACCATTGGACTTCTGGAGGCGCTTCCGCTGGTCGGATGCAGCGTGAGTCCCTTTATTCCCGGCGAGGATACCCGGTTTCCCAAACATCCTGCTGCCAGCCTGGAAACTACATTGAATGCGGTGGCCGGGCTCCGTCTCTTGTCTCCCCGGCGGATTATTCCCGCAGTCAGTGCCATGAATCTGGCGGGGGAGGGGGGATATGCCAGAGCCCTGAGGGCGGGCGCCAATCTGGCAACGGTCAACCTGACTCCGGAAAGCGCACGTCCGGATTACCAGATCTATCGCCGCGACCGTGCGATCATGACTGGCAAACGGATTTTGCAGGAAATCGAAAAGGCGGGTTGTGAGCCGTCTTCCGTGGGGCTCTGCGATTGGCTCTGCGCTCGGGAACGGGGCGGATCTCCCGTGTGATTTTCCGTCAAGGGAGCGGCAACGGAATCCGGAAAGCTCGCCGAGCCTGGACGCCAAACTGTTTTGCTCCGGAGGGATTTCTCAAAGACGCTGCAATGCCGGGAGCGCGTATTTTTTGATCAGGTGGTCCTGGTTTTTTTCGATGGCGGCGGCATCCAGAAAAAGGATGCCGGGATCTTCTTCGAGTTCGATTTTTTGAAAGCCGTCCACGGGATGTCGGATCGCCTCGGCGAGGTCGTCGAGATTTCGGATCGGGCGGTTGTTGACTTTCGAGACGACCAGGTTGTCGAGATCCTCGTAGCCGATGGTGTCCGGACTGGGAAGGATCTGGGAAATAAAGACGATTTTCCCGCGATCCTGGGGGAGTTCATTTTGGAAGGCATCGTAGAAGACGAGTCTTTGGGGCGCCTTTTTTGTCCAGTCGCCCCCCCATTCCTGAAGGTAGGGTCTGGACAGTTCCATAAAAACGATTCCCCCAAGCACAACAAACCGGGGCGCCCGATCAACAACATACGACTCGCTCACAACTTTCGAGGGATCACGGGATTCGAGTTTCACCGGGATTTCGAGAATATTTCCCTCACGGAAAATTCGGAAGGGAACGGTGTCTCCCGGGAAGGACATGGTGTTCGTGAGATGGCTGAAGGAGATGCGTCCGAAGGCCTCGTCTTCGTAGTTGCCATCCTGGTCGATGGTTTTGCCCCCGACCGCAAGAATGACATCCCCTTTTTTTAATCCGGCTTTTTGCGCGCTGCTTCCCGGGAGAACTTCCGAGAGGTAAACGCCGCCCGGCTCCTTGAGTCCGATATAGCGGCGGAGCTGGGGGTCACGCGTCATCGTAAAGATGAGGCCGACACGGGCAAAGCCACCGTAAGCCGCCTTGTTGACCTCCTTGAGGAAGTGTTCGATCACGGGTGCTGAAATGATGTCGGCGGTCTGGCTCCGCGCATCGTAGCGCATGAGCAGGCCAAGCAGCCTGCCATTGCGAACCGCCGGCAGGGTGAAACTTCCGTCGCGTTGCTGCATCGGGGCACTGAGTCGAAAAAGGAGCAGGCCCAGATTGTCCATGGGATAGCCCCCGACGACGATGGATGTCACCGTGCCGACGGTTTGCGCAATTTCGCCGTTGTGTTCGAGTTGAAGAATGGTGGCCCGGTCTCCGACACGCACCCCGCTGTCGAGTTCCATCGGTTTCATGTCCGCCAGAAATGCCGGATCCGCCGGACGAAGGACGGCCAGATTGCATTCGTAGTCCACCCGTTCAACCGTCGCGGCGGATTTCGCGGCCGTTGCCGCTTTTTCAAGTTCGATAAACGTGCTGTTGGCGACCAGCTCGGCCGTTACGAGAATCCGCCCGCCCGCGATCAGGGTTCCAAGACCCCGTCGGGAGAAGGGCGCCTTCTTGGTCCAGGGACGGAAGAAATCGTAGGGTTGGTTGGTGGAGTTGACCCGCAGGACGGACTGGCTGGCGGCCACGGTCGCCTTGTCGGTTTTTGGCGGCGCAGCGACTCCGGCAAGGACCGGCTCATTCGACATCAGGCAAACGATCCCCGCGATGGCCGTCTGGAAAAGCCGGCGGAGACAGGAATTTCTGCCCGCCGGAGTGGATGGAATGCTGGCACTCATAAGTTTTGTTCCCGGGTGACGCCGTAACGGGACAGGATGCGTTCCCGGGCGGCTTCGACCGCCTTGCGCTCCAGCACAATCGGACGTCCCGTGCCCGCCAGGGTGATCACGTAGTAATCGGCAGATTTTTGAAAGGCCTCCGCAACATCCGTGAGTCGCCGGATTTTTTGACCGTTGATTTCCTCCACAATCGCATACTGGAAGTCCCCGGCATAGGCATTGACCGGATCCGCCAAGACTCCGCTCAGGACAATGATCTCCGGGCGTTCCTTGTAGAGTTTGTCCTCGATGAAAAAGTCAAACGTGTAGCGCAGCCGGAGGTCGTCCGGATGGTGCGCGCTCATGAAATTCTGATCCACCGGCTGAAAAATCAGCCCGCCAAAAATCACGAACCGGGGATCTTCGTCGTAGGTATTGCTTTGGAGATTAAATGGCCAGGGTGCGCGGAGGGGAACCTTGACCTGCAGGGGTTGCCCTCCCCGGACGATGTCCAGGCGGACCTCATCGCCCTTGAACTTGCGCTCGACCACCTCGGCAAGGGGCACCGAATCCTCGCCCATCTGGATGGTGGCATCGCTCGATATGGGGAGCCCGTCGATCGCCATCAGGACGTCGCCCGCCTGAACAATCCCCTCGGAGGAGCCCCCGCCATAGACGCTGCCGACCAGCACGCCAAGATCATCGTCCTTCAACCCCAACGCCCGGCGCGCGGCGGGATTGAAAAGCGGCTCGTAGCTGAGAGAGAGATCAACGTAGCGATCATATTTCCCGTCTTCGACATCCGTGAGAAATCGCCGAATGACAGGGGTGGGGATCATGTAGCCGACGCTTTGCGCAATGTCTCCACTGTATCCCTGAAAGGCCACTCCCACGACTTTCCCATCCTGGAGGACCGGGCCCCCGCTGTTGCCGGGATTGATCGCGGCATCAATTTGTATGACCAGATGCGAATCCATGCCGGAATGCGAGTAGGGCTGGAAATCCACACGGGAGACAATCCCCTGCGTCACCGAGAGCCGCTTGCCGCCGATCGGATACCCATAGACCGAAACGGTGGATTCAATGGCCGGAATGCCTCCGAATTCCAGGGCGATGGTCCCCTTGAAAAATCCGGGGTCGTCCACAGTCAGCAGGGCGAGATCGCAATCGTGGGCGATAAAAACCACGCGGGCCGGACGGGGCTTGGGATCCCCTTCCTTTGCGACGGTCAGGAACCTTGCGTTGCTGACGACATGCGCATTCGTCAGGATCCGGTTTCCACTGATGATGAATCCCGAACCGAGTCCGCCGGAAACCTGGCCGGGATTCCATGGGGCATTATAGTTCGGTTCCTGGGAGGTGCATTCGATGCGGACAAGGCTTTTCGCAATCGGCCCGGCATGGGCGGTGCCGGCCAAAAGTATCGCACACAGAAAAAATCGGAACATGCGCCCTAACCTATGCAGGGATGCCGTATTGACAACGTTCATTTTCCCGCGCGAATCACCGGACTTCCCGCAGGCGCCAGTGCGCGCAATTTTTCGATCACGGAGGGGATCACTTCGCAGGCCCTGGCAAGATCCCCCTGGGAATTATAGCGTCCGAAGGAAAATCGCAGACTCGCCCGCGCCCGTTCGTTGGAAAAGCCCATGGCCTTCAGGACGTGGGAGGGGTGGATGGACCCGCTTGTGCAGGCCGAGCCCGCCGAGCAGCAAAGCCCTTTCTTATCAAGGAGGATGAGTGCCCCCTCGCTTTCGACTCCTTCAAAAGAGAGATTGCTGGTGTTTGCGAGGCGGTTCGTCCGGTCTCCGTTCACGCGGCAACCCGGGATCACGGACAGCATGTTCTCCTCAAATGCGTTTCGCCACTCCAGTATCTGGCGGTTGTTGATGTGCTGGCGGGCAAGGTCCGCCGCCACGCCAAACCCCGCAATGGACGCCAGGTTCTGCGTGCCGCCCCGCCGTCCGTTTTCCTGACTCCCCCGCAGGAGAGGGACAAATTTGACCCGGCGGTTTATATACAACGCAGCGACTCCCTTCGCTGCATGGATCTTGTGACCGGAAGCGGAGAGAAAGGGAATGTCGGTCTCCCCGAGTGCCAGGGGCAGCTTTCCGAATGCCTGGACCGCATCAACGTGCAACAGGGTCTTTTTCCTTTTGACGATTTCCGCGATCTCGGGAATCGGAAACAACACGCCGGTCTCGTTATTGGCCCAGAGAAGTGTCACGAGTGCCGTGTCCGGGCGGATGGCCGCAGCCAATTGCTCCAAGTCCAACCGACCACTCGAATCCACCGGCAGGCTGGTGATTTCATAGCCCCGCTGCGCCAGATGTTCGCAGAGTCTGATGGTTGCCGAGTGCTCGACCGCCGTCGTGACGATGTGTCTTTTGTCCGGATCAATGGCCAGGGCGGACTGGATCGCAGTATGGATGGACTCGGTTCCACAGCTGGTAAAAAGGATTTCCTCTTCCCGACATCCCGCCAAGGTCGCCACCCGTCCGCGGGCCTCTTCGAGCACCTTTGCGGCGTTTCTCCCAAGTTCATGGATGCTTGAAGGGTTTCCGTAGCCGTCGCGCAACAACGGCACCATCACGTCCAGAACCTCGGGGGCAAGTTGCGTCGTGGCATTATTGTCGAGGTAGGTGACCGATCGCATGGCGAGTCGGCAGGCTAACTTTCCTCTGTCTGCGATGCAACCCCTGCCTGCCTTGACGAAAGGGGCGCGCTCATCGGAGACTCCCTCGGCCTGCAAAACCCGGGATTTCCGGACCCGCGGATGAGCCCGGAGGGGGAGGCCGTCCAGGCGTCCCGACCAACACCGCAAATTTTTTCTCCTGATTTTTCTGATTTTTGTCTTGCGCCGCGCCGCTGGTCCTTTAGTTTTTCCCCTCCCGCATGACGTCGGGGCGTCCGGAATTTGCACCATGGTGCAGGGTTCGCTGCCCTGGAAAATTTGGCGGCTTCAGAAATTTACACATTACCTAATGCCCACAATCAACCAACTGGTCCGCAAAGGACGCAGCAAGATCACCCTCAAGTCGAAGTCGCCCGCTTTGGTGAACTGCCCTCAACGTCGCGGCGTCTGCGTGCAGGTCATGACCCGCACGCCCAAGAAACCAAATTCCGCCCTCCGAAAAGTCGCCAAGGTTCGTCTCACGAACGGGCAGGAAGTGATCGCCTACATCCCGGGGGAAGGGCACAACCTTCAGGAACACTCGATCGTCCTCGTTCGCGGGGGCCGCGTGAAAGATCTCCCCGGTGTGCGCTACCACATCGTCCGGGGAACGCTCGACAGCCTCGGAGTGGACGGGCGTCGTCGCGGCCGTTCCAAATACGGCGCCAAACGTCCGAAGCCCGGCCAGGAAGCGGCCGCCAAGGGCAAGAAGAAGTAACCATTCGCAAAACCATTTTCGTATTCTAAAAAGCCATGTCCCGCAGACGCAGAGTCATTCATAAAGTCGTCAAAAAAGATGCCCGTTACGCCAGTCCGGTCGTCGCCCGCCTGATCAGCGCAGTCATGCGCCGCGGAAAAAAATCGGTTGCCGAGCGCATCGTTTATACCGCGATTGACAAGAGCCGCGAGGGAAGCGACACGGTGGATCCGTTGGAGACGCTCAACAAGGCGATCGAAAACGTGAAGCCCCGCCTGGAAGTCAAATCCCGCCGCGTGGGGGGTGCGACCTATCAGGTTCCGATGGAAGTGCCGGCCGACCGCCAGATCGCGCTTGCGATGCGGTGGCTCGTCACCTTTGCGGGCAACCGCAAGGGCGTGCCCATGGAAAACGCGCTGGCTTACGAGTTGAAGGATGCCGCCGCAGGGCAGGGGAACGCGATCAAGAAGCGTGACGACATGCACAAAATGGCGCAAGCCAACCGTGCCTTCGCGCATTTCCGCTGGTAGTCGCGCTTCCGCATCCCGCGATGCGAACGAAGTGGGAAAAACTCTGGGAATTCCTTCGCGGGATTCCCAGCGGGCGTTGTCTTCGGGTCGCACTTCTCATTTGGATTGTCTATGCGGGCGTCATTGTGGGGCTCGTTGCCGGAAATCCGTCCGGACGTTCCGCCACACTGGAATACCAGCGGGCGACGGACAATTGGTGGGCGGGTAAGACGCTCTACAGAAGCCGGAACGGTTATCTGTATCTTCCGCAGTTCGCCATCCTCTACACGCCGTATGAGCTTCTGCCGGATCGCGTGGGCGAACCCTTGTGGCGGCTGACCTGCATGGCGTCGCTGGCCTGGGCACTTTGGGCGGCGGCTTCCCGGCTGGCCCCGGACAAGCGGGAGGCAATTTTTCTGGTTGCGACGGTTTTGATTTTACCCTCCACGTTTGCCAGTGCCCGGAACGGTCAGGTGAACATGCCCTTGGCGGCTCTCTTTCTCCTGTCGGCTCTGGCCCTGGCCCGGGAACGATGGTGGCAGGCGGCGGTGTTTTTGTCACTTACCCTGGTGTTGAAGCCCATTTCGCTGGCTCCGGTGCTGCTGTGCGGAGTGCTTTATCCGCGGCTGCGACTGCCTCTGCTGACCTCTCTGGTGGTGGTGGCGCTCGCGCCGCTGGCGCACTTTCATCCCCAATATGCGGCGGGTGAGTATGCGGCTTTTGTCCACAATTTGGGGCAGGCGGGAAATCCGAAAGGGCAATCCTGGTGTGATTTTGCGGGCCTGTTGCGCAAGTTTGGGCTGAATCTTCCCTCGTCCCTCCAGTTGGGCATCCGGGCGGTTGCCGGGCTGCTGACGCTCGCCCTGTGCTGGAGGGTGCGCAAGGGTCGGGATCCGATGAGGGCCGGGTTCACCTTCTTTTTCGTGGCGATGGTTTATCTGATGCTCTTCAATCCGCGCACCGAGACAAATTCCTACGTGATGCTTGGGGCTTTCGTCGCCATCTGGGCGGCTGTCGAGGGGTTGGTTTGCCGACGGTTGGATATCGCGTTTTGGGCGACATTGCTGGCCATTCTGCTGGGAACCGAAAATTACGGCTGGCCGATTTTTCCGCTGACAAACTTGTGGGCGAAGGCTCTGGCGACCACGGCACTTGGAATCTGGCTGGCGGGAAGAATTCTCAAAACCCCGTCGGGAAATCCGATCCTGATGCGCCGGGAGGAAGCCTCGGCTTAGGAGGCGCGGAGGGCATTGCCGGCCTCTTCCCTTTCGCGCAGCGCCTCAACGACGGCATCCAGCACCCTCTCGACGGAGAGGCTTTGCATGCAGACATTGTCCCGGCAGGAAGTCTGTCGGTTGTTGGTGGCGCTCACGCATGGGCTGCAAGCCAGCCCGGCGGAGATTGTCCGGCAGCGCGGCAGCAGCACTCCAAAGAGTTTTGGGGTTTCCGGCCCGAAGAGGACTACGGTGTGAACCCCCGTAAGCGTGGCGAAATGTGCGGGTCCGCTATCATTTGTGACCAGCACATCTGCAAGGTTGTAGAGAGCCAGCAGTTCGCGGAGGGTGGTTTTTCCCGCCGTGCTGAACGCCCGTTCCGAGCCGACCGCCCGCACAATATCCGCAGTCTTTTCCGCCTCGGAGGGGCCTCCGGTGAACGCGACGAAGAGGTCCGGGGAAAGCGCGAGAACCCGCTTTGCGAGTTCGATGTAGTTTTCATTTGCCCACCGGCGCAAGGGAAGAAGATCGCTGGCGTTGGCATTCAGGAGAACAAGCGAACGGGGTTTTCCACCGCATTGATCGGCGATCAGTTTTGTCATGGCCTCGCTCTCGGCAGGCGTCGGCACAAAGCGGGGCGGCTCGAAGATCGTGGGGTCCGGCGGCACCCAGGCGAACTGTGGAAAGACATCCGGCGGCATGTCCAGTGCGGCAACCAGGCTCCGGAATGTGCTGCTCGTATGGATGTGGGGGTTGTAGCGCGGCTTGTGGGTGAAGAGGTTTCCGCGCCAGGGGCCCTCCATGAAATACGCATGAAATCCCACCCGCTTCGGAATGCCGGTGAGAAAGCAAAAGGCGGCGGTTGCCCGCGCAAAGAACTCCAGATCAATCAGGGCTTCAAGTTTCAGACGGCGGATGGCCGCGAGTTGTCTGAGGGAGCTGAACACGATTTTATCCAGCCCGCGCGTGTTGATCGTGAGGACATTCCCGACGGGGATCAAATCGTGGGCGTCGAGGATGAAGCGGTTCTCATCGAACACGAGGAAGTAAACATTCTCCCGGCCGAATTTATTGACGGCATCACGGATTGCGGCACCGGCGAGAACCGTGGAGCCCTGCTCGGCGAGCTTGACGAAGAGGAGTCCCTTTCTTCCGGAGGAAGAGGACTTGGGGAACAGGGCCCCCAGCCTGCGGAGTGCCTCGCAAAACAGGCAGGCCGCACCACCGACCCATCGGTCCATCCGCTGAAAAAGCGGGGTGTTCGAAGCCAGGCTGGCCATCAGCGAAGAGAAGAAGAGTGGTTGTGACAACGCATGGGAAGAGCCATACCTTTCCGCCAAACTCCCTGCAACAATCTTCCTTGGGCACCGTCAAGAAACCCCAATCCTGACGATCCCCCTTGGCAGGGAGATCGGGGGAAATTTTTCACCCTTTCTTCATTTTTGTCGGGCGTTCGTCAGGATTTGGGTGCAACCCCCTGGAATCTACATTTCCTGAAGTCTGGAGGCGATGACAGGAAAGGAGAGCTGTTCCCGGGCACGGGCCTGGGCACTTTGACTGGCGGCTTCCCAGTCGGCGTCATTTCGGAGGAGATCCCGCGCACAGTCCGCAAGCTCCGGGCGTCCCTTGTCAGTCCCCTCCAAAAAAGCGATTCGATCAATCGCCCCGTTCCCGCCAAGACATGGCATCCTGCACAGGAGGGCATCCCCGGCCACCTGTCCGGGCACGGAACTGGAGTCCAACTGCCAGACAATGCGATGGAGGGCAATGACTCTGAGGTAGTCCGGGTAGGGCAGGGGAGCCTCGATGATAAAGAGAAGAGGATTTTTTTTGCGAAAACTTTTAAGAATCATCCCGCCCTGCCGCCCTTCGGTGTTCACGACGGCGAGGGGACACGACAGGTCGCGGGAGATTTCGTCTGCCAGGGCGACCGCCGCAAGGTGGTTGCGGGAGGGAACTCCGAATTCCCGGGTGCCCACAAAGAGACCGCGACGCTTTTCCAGCGGTTGGGAAAAATTCCAGGCCGGGTCGTTGAGGGGATACGGAGTGGGAAGAAATTCCACCCGCAGGCTGCCTGCGGCCCGGTAGAGCGGAACCAATTCCGGTGTGCTCGCGATCGCCCCCTCCGCCGTTGTGCAGATTTCCTGAAAGATCTGCCAGCGGGCGACATCGCCCAGCAAGTCCGCGACCTGATGGCTGCCGGATTCCTTGCAGGAGACAAAGACGCGGATCCCGCGCTTGCGGAGCACGGGAATCGTTTCCAGCACCTTGCGCAAATTGCGCTTTCGGAGCAGAATCAGGACTTTTTCGGTGGTCGGCGGAAGAGCGGTTTCTGATCGAAAGAAGCCGCCGTTCATACAGGCCGCGTAAGCGTGGTAGTTTACGGGCGGATGTCCGGGATCCCCTGGCTTGCCGGCACCGTTTGGGAAAATCTGGTCTTTGTCGCGACCTCCCGGGTTGAGGACGGCGAATTTCACGAGGTTTTGATTCTGTTCCAAATCGCGTCGAGTTCCCCGGGCGGAGTGTCCTCCATTTTTCGATCTCCCAACTCTTTTTCAACCGCGAGGAAACGTTTGATGAACCGGTTGGTGGCTGCGGCGAGTGTGGTCTCGGCATCCACATCGAGCTTGCGGGCCAGGTTGACAGCGGTGAACAGAATATCCCCGATCTCGTCCTCCACGGCTCTCGCATTCCCGTCGGCGAGGGCCTGGCGCACCTCCGCCAGTTCCTCCTGCATTTTCTCAAAGACCGGCTCGATATCCGGCCAGTCGAGACCGTTTCGTCCGGCCTTTTTCTGCACGTTTTGCGCACGGAGGAGCGCCGGCAGGGAAGCGGGCAGGGAGTCAAAGATTCCAGAGGACTCCCCTTTTTCCGCCCGCTTGATTTTCTCCCATTGGCGCAGCACTTCCTGGGAATCCCCGGCCAGCTTGTCGCCGAAAACATGCGGATGCCGACGGATCATCTTTGCGCAAATTTCCGCCGCAACTTCCTCGAAGGAAAAGGCGGCCCGTTCACGCGCCATCTGGGCGTGCATGACCACGTGCAGAAGCAGGTCGCCAAGTTCCTCGCGCAGATTCGAGTCGTCCGCGCGCTCGATGGCATCGAGCACTTCGTAACATTCTTCGATGAGGGCTCCCCGAAGGCTGGCGTGCGTTTGCTCGCGATCCCACGGACACCCGTCCGGCGCGCGGAGGCGGGCGACAATTTCACAAAGACGGGTCAGGGAGGAATCCGTTGGCAGAGGCTCCATGTTGGTCAGATCCGCCAAAGTGAGCTGTTGCCCGAGCCAAATTCGCTGACCTCCTCGCTGGAGGTGCGCGAAAAGTAGATTGTCAATCCCGTGATGGAGAGAATGGTGCCGAAATACACGATGCTCGCCAGCCAGGAGGGAAGCTCATGGACCGCCAGGGCATTGCAGAAATCCTTGAAGGAGAGAATTTGGGACTGGGCATGCATGAAGATTTTCAGCGTCCAGGCGACCATGATGATTCCGAAAATGAACGCATAGTTGCGTTTCAGCCTGCGGCCCACCGCCTCGAAACGCGTAATTTTGAAGGAGGGCAGGATCAGATCCTCGCAGACGAGCTTTCGCCATTCCCCATCGAGAATCCCGGGATGCTGGGTGATCATGGGAACGAGAAAATGGGATTCGAGCATCCGGACGCGTCCGCGAAAGGCGTCATAGAACCGATACCGGCGGGACTCGATCCAGAGCATGATCCAGACGAGAGCCAGATTGAAAAAGAAAATGATGTGCGACACGTCCTTGAAGGAGAACGCCACACCGATGATCGTGGTGGTGGTCGTGATGGCCCAGGTGGTGGTCACGTCAAGCCGCTGCCTCCAAATCATGATTCGCCCGAGTTCGCCCCGGTAAAAATGCGACATGGCGTTGACGTAGCATGTGTCCTGGAGACTGGGCGAAGGAAGTTCGGAGGGTGGGAATTCCTGTGTGGACATATTAGGGATTGCGATCTTTTTTCAGCAGCTCCGTGCGGGCTTTCTCCAACTGGGCCCGCTCGTTGGCTGTCAGACTGCGGATGCCGGACCTGGAAATTTTTTCCAGAATGGAATCGATCGAAGCTGCGGAGGAATCTTCCGGTGGGGATTCCTGGGGCGGCTTCACCACGCGAAAAGGGGACTTCCTGGCGGGCAGCGCAAAGGCCCATTTTCCGCTGAGAAACTGGATGGTGACAAACGCCGCCATCGCGTCGAGCAGGAGCACAAGAAAATCCGTCTTTCGCAAATAGGCCAGGCATTGCAGCGCGGAGATGGCCAGCAAGGCGAGGGCCACCCAGCGGGCCGGAAGACCGAAAAAAATCTGAGCGGTCGGATAAAGGGTTGCAAAGGCAAGGAAGACGCTGAAGTGCAGGGCGGAAGATCCCGCATAAACAGAGGGAAATCCTGCCAAGGCGACAACAGTCAGCACAAGGGGAGGCAGCAGAAGCAACACGGCATACAACTTCAGAAAGGCCCGGCGCCCCAGAGACGACTCAAGCTCCCTTCCAAAAACCACGAGGAGATAGAGTTCGAGCAAAAACCAGATGTCCGGTGGATGGACGAACGCATAAGTGAAAAATTGCCAGACCGCGAAGCTTCCCAAAACCCGGCTGCTGGAGAAGCCCAATGTTTCAAAAATCAGGGGGCCGACTTCAGCGGCCATAAAGAGCGCCGTCACCACCAACAGGGCCGCATGCACGGCAGCGAGCACCGTGCTGGCATAGACGGGAAAGCTTCCCACCCAAGTCAGGGGTGCCGTGTTGCCGGAATTTCTATCCGCAATCATTCTCACCCCAGAATACGCTGACAAAATATTCTCACAAGACGGAACTCGTTTTGCTTGCCAATCGGGAAAAGAGACGCCATTATTAGCTCGTCTAATACTTCATTATGAAAAAAACCTCACCAGTTGGAACAAACAAACCCTCAAACACCTCCATCCTCGCCTGGGTGGATGAAATCGCCGCCCTGACAACTCCTGACAACATTTTTTGGTGTGATGGGTCGGAGGCGGAGGACAAGGCGATGCGCGATCTGATCGTGGCTTCGGGTGCCGCCGTCTGGCTGAATGAAAAGCTGCGTCCGAACAGCATTCTTGTCCGCAGCGATGTTCGCGATGTCGCCCGCGTCGAGGAGCGCACTTTTATCTGCTCGAAGGCGAAGAAGGATGCCGGCCCGACAAACAACTGGGAAGCACCCGCAGTCATGAAAGCGAAGATGAACAAGCTCTACAAAGGCTGCATGAAGGGGCGCACGCTTTACGTGATTCCTTTCAGCATGGGACCGATCGGCTCACCGATTGCCCAGTATGGCATTGAGCTTTCCGACAGTCCGTATGTGGTGGCCAGCATGCGGATCATGACCCGGATGGGTCGGGGGGTTTACGAGGAGATCGCCAAGACCGGCAGTTACGTGAAGTGCCTGCACTCGGTGGGGCTGCCGATTGCGGCGGGCGCCAAGGACGTCGCCTGGCCCTGCAATCCGGAGAATACCTATATCACTCACTTCCCGGAAGATCGTCTGATCATGAGCTTTGGCTCAGGATACGGCGGCAACGCGCTGCTCGGGAAAAAATGTTTTGCGCTGCGCATCGCCTCGGCGATGGCCCGCGACGAGGGCTGGATGGCCGAACACATGCTCATTCTTGGCGTCAAGGATCCGAGTGGCAACAAGACCTATGTCACCGCTGCCTTCCCGAGCGCCTGCGGCAAGACGAATTTCGCGATGCTCATTCCGCCGAAACACCTCAAAGAGGAGGGCTGGGAGGTTTCCTGTGTCGGGGATGACATTGCCTGGATCAAGCCGGGTCCCGATGGACACCTGCGGGCCATCAATCCGGAAGGCGGATTCTTCGGCGTGGCACCGGGCACTTCCTATGACAGCAATCCGATGGCGATGGATTCGATCAAATGCGACACCATTTTCACCAATGTCGCCCAGACGGACGATGGGGATGTCTGGTGGGAGGGGATGACGAAGGAAAAACCCAAGCACCTCATCGACTGGAAGGGCAAGGACTGGACGCCGGACACCAAGGATGCCGACGGAAAACCGGTGCTCTCCAGCCATCCGAACAGTCGCTTTGCCGCTCCGGCCCGCAACTGTCCGATCATTGACCCGGATTGGGAAAATCCGGCGGGCGTGCCGGTGAGCGCCATGGTGTTTGGCGGACGTCGTGCGACGACGATGCCGCTCATCTTCCAGTCCTTCAACTGGGTGCATGGTGTTTACCTTGGTGCCACGGTTGGCTCGGAAATGACGGCTGCGGCCGCGGGAACAATCGGGCAGGTGCGGCGCGATCCGATGGCGATGCTCCCGTTCTGCGGATACAACATGGGCGATTACTTCGCGCACTGGCTCGAAATGCGCCACGAGGTCAAATACCTCCCGCGAATTTTCCACGTGAATTGGTTCCGCAAAAATGCGGAGGGCAAATTCCTGTGGCCGGGCTTCGGCGACAATACTCGTGTTCTCAAATGGATCATCCAGCGCTGCCACGTCGGCATGCATGCGGTCGAAACGTCGATCGGCTGGGTTCCCGAATACAAGGATATCGACTTGCGTGGCATCGAAAAGGACATCACGGAGGAGAAATTCAACGAGGTCATGAAGATCGACACCAGCGAGTGGCATCGCGAACTGGTCATGCAGGATGAACTCTTCATCAAGCTCTACAGCCAGCTTCCAAAGGAACTTATCTTCCAGCGCGAATTGCTGATTTCGCGCCTGTAATCGTGGGAATCCCCGTGCGGAGCCCCAGGCTCCCACGGGGAGGTCCGCTGAGAATCTGTGAAAAAGTGGCGGCCTGCAACGTGGCAGGACGCCGTTTTTCCGTCGCAAGCTGGCGGCTGGCACTTTTTCACAGGTTCTTATTTGACTGCGGGATCGGACTTTGCCGACGGCGGGGCGGTTTCTGGGGGAATACCCTCCGGAGCCCTTGCGTCGCCGTCTCCGGCATCGTCCCTGCCATGCGGATCAAAATAATGGTCCAACGCGAGGAAAAATGCTTTCGCGTGGCGGGCGAAGAGAAGATTGAAAACCACGACGGGAGCAATGACCCAAAAGAGCAGGACCGGCAGGGACAGTGACAAAAACATTTCGAGGGCCAGGTAAATTGCGAGGCCCAGCAGACTCCCCAAGCCATAGTTTACCGCCCAGATCGCGAGCAGGAAGTACCCGGTCTCACGTTCGTAGGCGTATCCGCATCGGGGGCACCCGTCGAGCGGTGTGAACCAGTCCCTCAGACAACGCAACGAGTGCCAGGGTACGAAGACCGGACTTTTGCCACAGGTCGGACACCGGAGCCGCACGGCTCGAAGGAAATAGGCGCAAGCTTTCATTTTGCGGGAAAGCTAAACGAGGAGAGGCGGTTTTGCATGGCAATTCTCCCCGCCTCCGGATTATTCCGGGGCGGGTTTTGCGGATATGTGGCTTTTGCGGACATTGACTCGTGCCTCCCCGTGATTCAGTATTACGGATCAAGAATGAGACCGGTCGCAGTCGATCTATTGGTTCTTTGCATCGCTTTTCTGTCGGCCTGCGATGGTCCTTCGCGTCGTGCCGA
Organism: Chthoniobacterales bacterium; assembly: GCA_014879575.1. Taxonomy (GTDB): domain Bacteria; phylum Verrucomicrobiota; class Verrucomicrobiia; order Chthoniobacterales; family Terrimicrobiaceae; genus QYQL01. The sequence goes on from JACSRU010000139.1 coordinate 66,904, forward strand.
TCTCGTTTTTATCAATGGGGCGGAGCCGGAGACTCTGGACCCGGGGATTATCACCGGTCAGCCCGAGGGGCGTGTCGTAAACACGCTTTTCGAAGGGCTCTGCGCATTCGACGAGAAGGGGGGCGCGGTTCCGGGTGTCGCGGAGTCCTGGGAGATTTCCCCCGATGGACGCCGCTATACGTTTCGGATCCGTCCGGACGCGAAGTGGAGCGATGGCCGCCCGCTGGTGGCCGGGGATTTTGTTTCCTCCTGGAAGCGGACTCTCACCCCGGCGACCGGTGCGCAATATAACTACATGTTGTTCCCGATCCGAAATGCCGAGGCCTTTGCGGAGGGGAAAATCACGGATTTTGCCGAGGTGGGAGTGCGGGCCGGCGATGACCGGACATTGCAGGTGGAACTGGAAAATCCGACGCCGTATTTTTTGGAACTTTGCGCCTTTCCCACGCTGCATCCCGTGCGGGTGGACCTCATTGAGAAAGAGGGTGACGACTGGGTGAAGCCGGGGAAGATCATTGGAAACGGTGCCTACGTCCTCGAAGCCTGGCGTATTAACGACAAGATCCGCCTGCAAAAGAATCCGCACTATTGGAACCGGGACAATGTGGCCTTGCAGACAGTCGATGTGCTCCCGATCTCGGATGCCAACGTGGCCTTCAACTTTTATGCCAGCGGCCTCGCGGATTTGGTCATGGACAAGGGGCTGGCACCGCCCGCCCTCCTGGAGGAACTGAAAACAAAACCCTGGTTCCATGCGGCACCGTTTCTCGGCATCTATTTTCTTCGCTTCAACTGCGAGCGCCCTCCCTTCCGGGACGAGCGAGTTCGCCGGGCCTTCGCGCTTGCCATCGACAAGCGGCGCATTGTTGAAAAAATCACGCGGGCTGGCGAGTTGCCTGCTCCGGGGTTTGTTCCGCCCGGCATCCCCGGCTATGAGGGCACTGCCGGGCTTGGCTTCGATCCCGCCGCCGCAAGGCAGTTGCTGGTCGAAGCCGGGTTTCCGGAGGGGAGGGGATTTCCCTTCGTCACCTATCTCTACAGCAAAAGCGAATTGAACGAGGCCGTCGCCGTCGAACTCCAGAGCATGTGGCGTGACACGCTCGGTGTGACCGTCAACTTGCTGCGCCAGGAATGGAAGGTGTATCTGAATTCCCTGTCCTTGCTGGACTTCGATATCGCGCGGTCGAGCTGGGTCGGGGACTATCCGGACCCGAATACGTTTCTGGATCTTTTTCTCACCGGTGGGGGAAACAACCGGACCGGTTGGAGCAACCCTGCTTACGATCAAATGATTGCCGCCGCTTCACGCGAAGTGGAACCCGTGAAGCGACTGAAAATTTTGCGTCAAGCGGAGGACTTGCTTGTCCAGCAAGCCGTGCCCGTTGCGCCGATCTACTATTACGTCGGCATCCAACTGTATGACCCCGCCAAAATCGGCGGCATCAGCGCCAACGTGCTGGACGAACACCCGATCCGCACGATTTTCCGAAAGTAGCCAGCCAGGGGGAGGGGGGCCCGGCGGGGTTTGCTCGTGCTCATTTTAAAGCCGTTTCGGTTTTTCGGATACGGCAAGCCGCAGCTCGGCGGCGATACGGTCACGATAAAACTCCACGGGCTCGAGGAGAACGTCGCTTTCCTCATGGGAAAGCGGTGTGATTTCCGAGCCGTCAAATGTCACCGCACCATAGCGGGCGGCGCGACCGGAACGGAGCAGGCTTTCGGCATAAACATCTCCTGCTGAGTAATGCCAAAACTCGTAAGGATAGGCCATCCATCCGTGTCGGTGCATGATGTCAGTGATGGCCTGACGATTTTGTCGCTGGGCTTCCGTGGGGAAGGGGGAAGCCATGGGCGTCAGCTCGGACATTTCCAAATAGGCACCCCCACGGTCCAACTCCGTCCCGGTGTGGCGATCCAGGATGGAAATGTCCACCGCCGAGCCGGAAATATGCGTGCCGACCCGGCAGCGTGTGGCAATCAATGCACTGAGGCGGCGCAGCATAAAATCCGGCGAAGGGATTTCCCCATGCAGCTCCCAGAGGATTTTTTGCAGAATCCGGCGAAAAATCCGGGAGTCATGCGACTGGGCCCGTTGCATTTCCGGCGAACGGTATCCGTCCTCGATCTTCATCACCCAGCCGCGTTCGTTCATTTCCCGTGCGGCATCCCGCAACGGGGCAACGATGCCGGCGCGAACCCAATACAGACGCGAAAACGTGTCATTGAGAAGCGTGTCGGAAAAGACAACTTCTGCCCCCTCAAGACCCTCCCGGAGTGAAACCAATGGCTCGCCACACTCATCCAGCGGATAGCGACGCATGCCCTCCATAAATTCGAAGGCTTTCTCCATTTGATCTGTCCAATAGATTCGCCGGGGATCGGAGGGAGGAGGGATCATATAAAAGTAAGCGCAAAATGAGGTGGCCCGATTTTTGGAACAGTGGAAGCCAAAAAGAAGCTATGGAGTATGGGCGTGGTTCGTTTGTTTATGTGGAGGTGCTGGCGGATCGCAATCTTCGACCAGCCGACGGAGAGGGCTCAATTCGAAAATTGGGAAAATTCTCCATTGACAAAATGCGGCTGTCGGATAGAGTGCAGTTCGAATCGATTCGATAAGCGCCGAGTTTCCTCGTCCCCAACAACCCCACCGCAACCCCAATCATGAAAAAATCCCATATTCTGTTCCTCACCGCAGTGACGCTCGGCTTCGCCCCAGGGCTTCGTGCGGCAACGATTTTCTCCGACAATTTTGACGGCTCGCCCTACACCACCGGTGCCGCCTTGGTGACCGGCACCGGCAATCTGGCTCATGGATATTGGGGGACGAATAACTCGTTCGGTGGCACGACGATTACGAGTGGAACAACATACGTTTCCTCTCCCCGTTCGTTGGAATTGAATGTATCTGGAAGCGGTCAAGCCCAAGTGATTGGCACCTTTAGCGAGGATGGAGCGACGGCGACGAATGTCACCGACCCGTATTCCTTGGAGTTTTCCTTCATGATGAAGACTTCAACATTATGGGCGACGTTTTACATTTATGGAAACGATGCCCAGCCCGTGTTGATTGCGTTTCAAGGAAGTGATGTTCGCGCCTATCATTCCAGCTCGTCATTGATATATAGCAGTATCGCGATTGATACTTGGTATACCATGAAAATCAACGTGGCTGCGCCGGGGACAGGCACCTATAGCGTCGGCATCTACGACACTGGAAACACTCTCCTGGGATCAAGCAGCGGTGCGTATTATGGATCGGTGACAAACTCGCAATTTTTCACTCTTTATACGAGTGACACGAATGGGCAGTTTTACATCGACAACGTGAGCGCGATCTCTGTCCCAGAGCCGGGAACCTTCACGCTTCTTTTGTTGACGGCTGCGGGCTTTGGACTGAAGCGTCGCAGAAGGAGTCACTGAGGCAGTCGCCGAGCTCATGACGGTCTATTCTTGGCTGGCGGCAGGTTTCCTATTTTTTGCCTCGGCGCTTCATGCGGCACCCGGGCGGATTCTTTTTGAGGATCATTTTGACGCCGCCTCGGAGAATGCGCCCTTGGTTTATGGTCCGAACACCCTTGAGCATGGCATTTGGTCGAGCAATCACGAGGGGGATGGAATTGCCCTGCTTTCCACGGACTCCGCATTGTCCCCTCCGCGTTCTCTGGCACTGAAGGTGGGCGCTGGGGGGCGGGCCCAGGTGGTTGGCGGATTCAGCGACGACGGAGTGCAGCAGCTTGCGGATGTCACCGACGCCTACACGGTGCGGCTGGCCTTCCTGATGAAGGATGCGGTGGCGACATGGGAGTTTTATATTTCTGGCGAGGGTGGTCAGCCTGCGGTCATTCGGATCGATGGCAATGCGTATTCCTATCATAAGAGCGAAAATGCAAAAATCTTCGGCGGGTTAATTGCCGATGTGTGGTATGTGCTGGAAGTCAGTGTCTCCCCGGCTTCCTCCGACACAAAGAGCTATACAGCCAACCTTTACGATGCCGAGAATGCGCTGCTCGGTTCCTCCAATGGAGCCTTTCAGGACCCCGAGGCCTCCGGGTCGAAGTTTTTTACCATCAATCACACCAATCCGGACAGCACGCTCTACCTTGATGACATCACCGTAACCGCAGCCGCCAAAGAGCCGTGAGCCATGGCGAGGAACAGGGCTTTTACCATGATCGAGCTGCTCGTGGTGGTGGCCATCATGGTCATTCTGGCGGTTCTGGGATTTTCCGGACTCAAAAGCATGATCGCGGCCTCGGACTCCGTCCGCTGCGTGAGCAATCTGAAGGTCGTCGGACAGCAGAGTCTCGTTTTTTTTGGAGAGCGGAATGGAAACCTCTTTCCTGTCTGGGACTGGATGGTGCATGAGCCGTTTCTGGACCTCCTCGGCATCCAGCCGCCCTACACCGGACCGGGGAGCGAGCACGACACCGTGTTGACCTGCCCGGCCTTCAAAAAGAAATACCCGCATATTTTCCCGTATCCGCTGAACCGGTGTTATTCCATCAATCGCTGGGCTCATCAATACGACGTTCAATCCATGCAGGGGCTGGGCATGAACGTTCCGATTCGTCCCGGGAATGTGGTCAACATCAAAGAGCCATCCGCCATGTGGATGTTCATGGATGGGGCGCATGCGGACTGGGGGGTTTTTACGTATTATGGCATCAACATGGAGAGCTACATGGGGCTGCCTCATGCCAAGGGGACGCAGGCCAACGCGGTCTTTTTTGACGGCCATGTCGCGCCGGTGACGGTGGAGATGATGGGGCAATACTATGAGGGCCCTTTCTGGGGAGGCTTTCCGGATTAGGCGGGGAGGATGTCATGAAAAAACACACCACGCTGGCCTCCATGGCAAAGACCCTCGGACTCTCGCGCTCCACGGTCTCGGAAATCCTGAACGGCAAGGAAAACTATTCCAAAGAAACGGTGTCCAGGGTCAAAAACCTTGCGGCGGCCCGGCACTATCATCCGAATCGCGCCGCCCAGGCCACGCGGCGCGGACGCAGCAATCTGATCGGCATTCTCCATTCGGGCGGAACGCTCCAGGTCCCCAACGAACGGGCGTATCACCTGGGGAAGGCGATTGGGGCGACCGCCCATGAGTTTCTCGTTGGCGACTGGCTTTGGCACAGCGGCTCGAGTCTGCTGTCCCTGGTGCGGCTCATGCTGGCGTCGCGGGTGGAAGGGATCATTTTCTCGGACGCCGCCACGTTTACCCACGCGGACACTAGGGAGATTCTGGATTTGATCAATTCGGCGGACATTCCCGCCGTCATCATCTCAGCGCCCCACCAGCCGAACATTCCGGCCATCAATGCGGACTTCGAGCAGGGCTTTTACGATCTGACCCGCCACCTGCTTTCGACCGGACGGGAACGGCTGACCCTGCAACTGGCGGACAGGGCGGAAAGCTCCTGGCACGGCATTTTGCGGCAGCGCGGTTTTTGCCGGGCGATCCAGGAGGCCGGAGGGGTAATTCATGACGCGCTGTCGGTGTGGGAATACCGGAAGCGCTGGAAGCGCAGGGGCCTCCAGGGAGAAATTCTCTTTGCCACCCCTCCCGCAGCACCGTGGACACCTGCCCCCTTTTCGTTCCAGCACGATCTCGCTCAGCAGGTTTATGAAAGCCTGTTTCAGAAGGGTTTTGCCACCGAGGGCATCGTGGCCTCGAACGATGAATGGGCCGCCTCCATCATCAACACCGGCCTTCGCCATGGCCTGTCCGTGCCCGGCACCTTCGGAGTGACGGGATTTGACAATTCCTTTCTGTCCACGATGGGGCCCGTGCCAATCACCACCGCTTCCCAGGAGACGGAGCAAACCTGCCGGATGGCGGTGGACATCCTGCTGCAACGAATCCAGGGAAACCGGGAGCCGGGCGCGACGGTGTTGATGCCGTGCCCCCTCCTCCTTCGGGAATCCACAACAACCACACAAGCGATCACAGGAGCGCGGGCATCCTGCCCGCATGATTGTAACGAAGCGGGAGAGACGCCCGCGCTCCTTTGCTAGATCTCCTCTTTCCATGAAAAAACTCCTGCGCGTCTTTTTTACCCTCCTGCTGTGGATCGTGGCTCTTGCGGTTTTCGGATATGTGTTTTTTCAAAACAAAGACCGGCTCCTTCCTTCCCAACAGACCCTCTCTGTTTCGCGGGATGGGAGCGAGCTGGTGGTGGATGCCGCGAAGACCGGCGCGCTTGTGCGTTGGAAGTCCCATGGTCGCGTGTGGGTCGAGAATGCGCCGTCGCCCTTCCTGGTGACGCTGCGGGATGGAACGGTGGCGACCTTTGCGGCGGAAGGCGCGGAGGAAAATCCCAGGGGCGTTGTCACGGTGCGCGGCCACGTCCAGTCCTTCCCGGCGAGGGTCACCTATACCCTGAGCCCGGACGGGATGAATTTGCAAATCGCCTTGAAATTGGATGCCCCGTCCGTGGCGACCTGGAGTTCCTCCCTTCCTTTGACATTGGACCGGCAGAAGAAAATCTTTTTCCAAGGCGATCACAACCTGCCCTGGGAAAGCCGTCACACGTATCAGTTTCACATCTCCACCTCCCGCACGCTGCTCGCCGCGCCGGACTTCAATGAGTGGCGCTGGTTTGTGGCCGAGCAGTTGAGTCCGGAGGCCTTTCGGATCTGGAAGGCGGAGAGTGACACGACAGCGCCGCTGGTGATGCAGGAGGGGCAGCGGATGGCTCCCTACGTGCAGGTTTATGATCAACAGGGAGGGATCACCGTCGAGTATCCCCACATGCGCGAAGGGGGACGGCGAGGATTCCGGGTGGATGCGCTCAACCACGGAACGATCCATGTCGTGATCCAGGCTCCCCAGCCCACCAATGCGCCCGCTCCGCCCTCGCTGGCCGCAGAACAGGTGATTTATTTGTCCGCACACGCCTCCGAAGAGGCGCTCAAGAAAAAGCGGGACGCTCTGAATGCCACCTTCACGCCGTCCGCGCCGGTGGAAACGGAATTGGTGGAAGCGCCCTGGCTGCGGGAGACGCCGTTGACGCAGGGAATTCACTATGTCACGGGGGGTTTTCCTTTTCCTCAAGGCGCTATCCGGGACGCGGCGGAGCTGTCGGCGTCGGTCGCGGGAGTCGCCGGTCCCCTGCAGGCGCGACCGCTGGGGTTTTGGCCGGATGGTTCTTTGAAATGGGTGCTCTTCACGTTTCCCTTTGACACGACAAACGCCGCAACAGTCCCCACCACGGCTCCCCGCGTGACCTTGCGAAATGGAGGGGCGCTTCCGGTTTCGATTGGGCAACAGGGCGCGTCGTCCGTGGTGCCTTCCCAGAAATTGACGGCCCAGGTTTTGCCCGACGGGCAGGTGGAAATCCACAATGGCTCTCAGGTGTTTTGTTTCCAACAGGGTAAAGAGTGGATGACGGGGCGGTCGCAGGAAGACGCCCTGTTCTCCGCGCCGCCGAGAGCGTATGTCCGGTTTCGGCGCGAGGTGACTGCACACCGTCCTTTTGAGCTTCGTCTCGACAGCGGAGTGGAACACGAGGAAGTCCTCGAGGTGGCTTCCGTGAAACTGGAGGAGAGCGGACCCTTGCGGGCCGTTGTCCGGCTGGAGGGGGCGCTCAAGGATGCCGAGGCCACACGCGTCATTCTGCGGGCAACGTTTTATGCCGGCCGGCCGGAGGTTCATTTCACACACACGGCGGAGTTTCGGTTCAAGGACCCCCGGACGACTTTTCTCACAGGCATGGGGTTGGAGCTGCCGTTGGCCGGGTTGGGGGATGAGGCGTCCGGCATCGTGCGGGAGAGTTCTGATTTTCAATGGGCTTATGGAACCGCCATGACGAATCCCGGCGGATGGCTGGATGTCCCGCTGAAAAATGGAATGCGCTTCCTTGGCGGCATCCGAAATTCCACCCGGATGGTGCCGAACGCCATGACGCAAAAAGGCGGGGTGATTCGATACGAACTCTGGCCAGACAATCTCGCCCCGATGGATGTGCGCCGGTATTCCGACCGTCCGCATCAAGCTCAGGGCGAGGCCACGGGCGACAATCGGGACTGGGTGGAGAAGAATTTTTATCCGGAATCCCCCTTTGTCGGTGTCTCGCGCACCCATGAAATGTCAGCCGGCTTCTGGCCGCAGGGACAGGCGCCGGAGAGGAACGCGCTGGCGGCGGATTTTGAAAGTCCTCCCTTGCTTGATCCCGGCTGGGAAACGGTCGTTCAGGCCGGCGTGCTGCTGCCGGCGTCCACCCCCGATGGCTGGCCGAAGGTTTGGCGGGCGAGGGAGGATTTCGCGCGTTTCTGGCTCCACCATCAGGCGTTGCACCGGTGGCACGGATTCTGGAACTTCGGCGACTTTCGGCATCATTTTCGCGAGGGCTATGGCTGGCTGACGACGCCGGAGGCTCTGGCAAAGGCCCTGGCGGACCCGGAGCGCAAGTTGCCGCCGGACGCCCCCCAAATTCTGGACTATGTGCCTCCGAATGACTGGGCCTATGACAACGGACGCTGGGGGTGGTCGAATTCCGAGGGGCTGGCCAACCTCTTTCTCCAGCAGGAATATCTCCGCACGGGAAATCGCAGCATCTATTTTGCTGCGGAAGCGATGGCCCGCTATTGCCGCGATGTGGTGACGCGCCACGAGGCGCCCTGGCTGGGACTTGGCACGCGACACGGCGTGCAGCCGTGGAGTGACGGCGATCATGAAGAACGCCAGACCACGACCACCGAGTACCGGCTGCACCATTTTCTGAGCGGCGATCCCCGCACCCGCGACGTGATGGACAGGCTGTACAAAGAGTATTTCTCGAAGACCTGGCTGGGCGACGAAGCGGGACACAGCGGACGGCTGGGAGCGCTGTTTTTTCATCATGAACTCACCGGGTCCCCGGAGGAAGCCAGGCAGTTGCAACGCTACATCGCCTCCTTTATTGCCCCCGATGGCGCGGGGCTGTACCTGAATCCCCAGGTGCAATTCCCCGGTCCGCAGGTCACCGCCCCACCCAAGTCGCTCAATGCCACGCGCATGTTTTTCACCTGCTATGGAGCCATGCACACCCTGTTCGAATATCAGCAGACTTTCCAGGATGAAGCGCTCAAGAATGCGATCATCGCCATGGCCCGTGAGGTCATTGCCCGTCAGGAAGACCCCTCCGACGCGATCTTCACGCTGCCCGTGGTGGCCTTCGCCGCCAGGCATGCGCCTGACCCCAAGCCGTTTCAACGGCATCTGGTCGAGGTGCTTCGAAATGAACGGGTCTGGCCGCAACTCTACCAGACCGTGACAAGGAATCCGGCCCATTGGTCCGGCCCGACAGGCCTTCTCCGGGGAAATTCCCCCGGTTCATTTTTTTGGGCCAACTGGATTCCGTACCTGACAACGGCCTTCCCCAAGGATGTGATCCGGACCAAGGACATGGAGACCACGATGAAAACCCTCGAAGCGCAGGGATATCCATGGGGCGCGCCTCCCGAGCCCTGGCTTCAAAAAAACTACGAGACGCTTATCAATTCCGAAGGAAACTACCTCCTCCCGTCCCAATAGCCCATGGTGCTGACCCCGTTCCAAACGCCGGATTCCGAAATCGACGCTTACCTCGATTGCTGGCTTCCTCCCTACGAAACGCCTTCCTGCCTGCCGCCGGAATTTGTCGCCGGCCGCTTTGCCGCGCAGACCTTCGACCAATCCCTCTTTCACCATCCGCGGCGGGACTTCGCGTCCTGGCGGGAAGCGGCGCTCCGCACCCTTCGGCAGGAATTGATTTTTCCTGATGCCCTCGGAACTCCGTCGGAACCGGTCCTGCGCCACCGCGATGATTCGCACCCGGACCACCTCGTGGAGGAATGGGAAATCACCGTCACGCCTCCGCTTCGCGCACCGGCCACGGTCGTCATTCCCCGCAATGGCACCGAACGCCATCCGGCCATCGTGGCCCTGCACAGCATGGGCGGCCACTGCCTCTACGGACGCGAGAAATTGCTCGCCCGTCGGAACGAATCACCGCTCCTGACGAACTATCGCCAACAGTTCTACGGGGGAAAATCCCTGCAGGCGGAGCTGGCGAGGGCCGGGTACCTCTCCATTGCGATTGATGCGGTCAATTTCGGGGAGCGTCTTCCGTCGTCTGCCCCGTCAGAGTCCTTTGAAACATGGCGCCGCGGGATGACCGAAGAAGATTATGAGGAGTTCATCCGAACGCAGGGCTGCAAGGCGGACGACACCCTCAGCCGTTCGTTGTTGGCCCTCGGGTTCTCCACCGCCGCCCTTGTGGCCACGGACGACCTCCGAACGGTGGATTACCTGATCTCCCGCCCGGATGTGGATGCGGGCCGCATCGGCTGCATGGGGCTTTCATTCGGAGCATTCCGGACCAATTACCTGGCCGCCCTGGACCCCCGCATCAAGGCGGGTGTCAGCGTGTGCTGGCTGAGCACCCTGGCGGGTGTGATCGAGTTCAACCTGACAGGTTCTTTGGGTTTCTTTGCGCTGCCGCCCGGGTTCTACCGCCGCTTCGATCTGGCCGACATTCCCGCAATGATCGCCCCGAAACCGTTTTTGGCCATCAGCGGATGGAACGATCCGATGATTCAGCCGGCGGGCATGGCTCAGGCGCATCGGTTTTTCCGAAGGGTCTGGGAACAGGCCGGAAACGCGGAAAATCTCGGCAGCCTGCTCCTGGAGACGGGTCATGTTTTCAACACCGACATGCAACACGCCGCGCTCGCCTTCCTTCAGGAAAAATTGCCATCCAATCTTTGATCCCATGAAACGTTTTGTATTTGCGCTGTTGCTGTCTTTGCCGGGTCTCAATGGACATGCGGAGGTGGAGGGGGTGAAGCAAATTGTCCTGCTTGGAGACTCGACAACGATTGGTTCGATTCCCCGGGCCATTCGCCCCGAGGGGCCGCATCTCGAGGACGTGATCCGCACGCAACTGGCCATTCAAAAGGATTTGCCAGCGTGCCGGGTGATCAATCTCGGGGAGGATGGAGAGACCCTTCGCAGATTGCTTGATGAGGGGCGCTATGAAAAGGCGGTCGCCCCGCTGCAAGGCGTGGATTACATTTTTATCCGCTACGGCTTGAATGATCTGAACAAGCGGGAAAACTTTTTCGAAAATTTTCCGAAGGATTTTCATGAATTGATCGCTCGTTTACGCAAGGATCATCCACAGGCGAAGATCATTCCCATGACCTTGATTCCTTATCTGCCGGACGAGGAAAAGGCGGAGCAAATCAATGCTCTCATCAAGCAGGTGGCGGCAGAAGAAAAGGTGGATGTATTCGATATTTATTCCGCAACGAATGCGGAGTGGAAAAAAGATCCACACATGATGACCTATCGTCGGCTGCCCCTGGATAAAATCCCCGA
>JACSRU010000033.1 GCA_014879575.1 Chthoniobacterales bacterium
TGGTCCGAGGGCGGTTGGCGGGGATGGCGCGGAGCGAGGCGGACGACACGGAGGTCATCCCTCCAGAAGTGGCGCCGTTGCCTTGGAGGGACCAGCTCCGTCTGGTCCGTGGGCGGTCGGCGGGGATGGCACGGCCCGAGGCGGACGACACGGAGGTCATCCCTCCAGAAGAGGCGCTTCGCGCTTGGGGGGTGGGTGACAGGTCATCCCTCCAGAAGACCCCATTGGTGTTGGAAGAAAGGGAGGCGTCAGGAATTGTTGACTGACCTCCGGCGCTCGATCAGGGAGAATTCTTGACGGAATTTCGCTATGCGGTGGGCGGGTAAGACGCCTCGCCATTGGCTTCCCGGGTAGAGCACGGAATGCCTTCCGATCAATGAACCGGGACTTAAGACGCTGTTGCAGCCAATCTCTGCATGGTCGCCCAGAATGGCGCCGAATTTTCGCAACCCGGTGCATATCGTTCCCTCCGGTCCCGCAACGGTGACATTCGTTTTATCCAACTTTACGTTCGACAGGATCGCCCCGGCTCCCAAATGCGCCCTATAGCCGAGGATCGAATCCCCCACGTAATTATAATGCGGAATCTGTGCTTCGTCGAAGATCAGGCAGTTCTTGAATTCACAGGAATTCCCGGCCGTAATGCCATTTCCCATAATGACATTTTCGCGAATGTAGCATCCATTGCGAATTTCGCAATCATTGCCTATCCATGCCGGTCCCTTGATCATGGCACCCTGCTCAATAATCGTTCCTTCTCCAATGAATACCATATTGCTAATAAATGGCTTGCCTATGGTTTTTCCTAAAATTGCGGGCTTAAGTCTGAACTGTAAATAGGGGGCAATTTTGAGCAATGCCTGCCAGACGTAGTCCACGTTTTCAAAAATAACGCGATGTTCTGTGTGCTGAAGGTCGAAATAGTCCGTCGGTGTATGCATGGGTTATGCTCTGGTGAGTTTTTGACCGTTTTTGCTATCCTTGATCGTCCATCCGAGAGTCTGAATTTTGTCGCGAAGAACGTCGCTGGTTTTCCAATCCTTCTCCAAGCGGGCCTGTTCCCGCTGCGCAACAAGATCTCGAACCTGTTGCGGAATTTCCGATTCTTCCGAAGTCAACCCGAGCACCGACTGCACGCCGTCAAGCCAGGTCATTAACCCTTTTGCTTCATTCGGCGAAATCTCCTCAATCCGACGGTTGGTTTCCCGGATCACGTCAAATACGGACGCCAGTGCTGCGGAAATATTCAAATCGTCATCCAGGGCCTGTCCAAAGGCAGCCAAATTGGAACGCATATGCGGGGGATCTGCATCTGCGGAATTCGCGGAATCCGCGATTTCGCGAATCTTGCGAGTCCATTCGTCAATGCGTCCCAAGGCACTCCGAGCGGCGCCCAGTCCTTCCATGGTGAAATTGAGAGGTTCGCGGTATTTTACAGAGAGAAGGGCATAGCGGACCTCGCGACCGGACCAGCCTTTTTCTTTGGTGAGATCGCGGAGGGTGAAGAAGTTGCCGGCACTTTTGGCCATTTTGGCACCCTCGACTTGGAGGTGTTTGCAATGCAGCCAGTAACGGGAGAACTGGAGTTCGGTCACGCACTCGCTTTGAGCGATTTCGGCTTCGTGATGCGGGAAGATATTATCCTCGCCGCCGCAATGGATGTCGAGTTGTGGGCCGAGAAGTCCGGTGGACATGGCACTGCACTCGATATGCCAGCCTGGGCGACCGCGTCCCCAAGGGCTTTCCCACCAGACATCGCCATCTGCCGGATCCCATGCCTTCCAGAGAGCGAAATCGCCGACATTTTCCTTTTCGTATTCGTCGCTTCGGATGCGGACTCCGGCCTGGAGTTCGTCCAGGACGATGTGGGCGAGTTGTCCGTAAGCCGGGAAGGAGCGGATTCGGAAATAGACCGAACCATCCTCCGCACGGTAGGCATGACCTTTTTCCACGAGGGTTTCGATCATGGAGATCATCCGGGCGATGTGATCCGCCGCAGTGGCCTCGGGGAAATGTTGCGCCCGCTTGATCCGCAAGGCATCCAAGTCCTCGAAGAAAGCGTCCTTGAATGGCTTGGTAAATTCGGCCAGGGGGATTCCCGCCGCCCGGCATCCGCGGATGGTTTTGTCATCCACATCGGTGAGGTTCATGACGCGGAGAACCCGGTATCCGCGGTATTCGAGGTGTCTTTGTAAAAGATCCTCGAAGACATAGGCCCGGAAATTCCCGATATGGGCAAAGTTATAGACTGTTGGCCCGCAGGTATATAGGCGAACAATTCCCGGTTCCAAGGGGACAAAATCCTCAAGCTGACGGGAAAATGTGTTGAAAAATCGGATCGGCATGAGCGGGAAGATATAATCTGGAAAACGTCCGACGGGAAGGGAAAGAACGGGGTCCGCATCCCGAAGGGCGCATCTTCATTTTGTGCAAAAGGAAAACTGGCGGGCATTCGCCCGTGAACAGAAGGAGCGGGCAGGATGCCCACGCCCCTTTGGTTGCACAAAACGGAGATGCGCCCCATCCCGAAAATCGCGGGTCATCGGTTGCGGGGATGCCATTTTTATGCGAAGAGCCGGGATGGTGGCTCAATGGGCGGATGTCAGAAGTCCACGCAGGCGGAGGCGAGGGCGGCAATTCCCTCCCCGCGTCCGGGGAATCCCATGCCCTCGTTGGTGGTGGCCTTGATTCCGACGCGTGAAATTCCGAGAGCCAGCCCGATATTTTCCTTCATGGCGGGGAGGTGGGGGGAAATCTTCGGTTCCTCGGCGATGAGCGTGGCGTCCACATTATGGATTGTCACGGAGAGTTCCTCCAGGCGGCAGCGCACTTTGCGGAGAATTTCCAAGCTGCTGATGCCCCGGATCGAGGGGTCGGTATTTGGAAACATGTGGCCGATATCCGGTTCCCCGGCGGCTCCAAGCAGGGCGTCCGCAATGGCATGGCAGAGGACATCCGCATCCGAGTGGCCCTCCAGTCCAAGGGAAAACTCGATGCGGACACCCCCGAGGATCAGCGGGCGCCCCATCACGAGCCGATGCACATCATAGCCGATACCCGTGGCGATCATGGCAGGGGGATTTTTCCATTCGTGGCCACGATGGCGTATTTGTCGGGGTTGTCGGCGTGCGGAGTGAGCTGCACGACACCCCCGGCGGCTTCCACCAGAAGAATTCCTGCCGCGACATCCCAAAGGCTGACGGCACTCTCGATGTAGGCGTCCAGGCGTCCGCAGGCCACATAGGCGATGTCGAGCGAGGCGCTTCCCATCATGCGGCATTTTCTCGCGCCGCGGACCATCTTTTCAAAGAGGGGGAGGCTGCTGTTGATGGTGTCAATGGATTTTGACACTCCGACCGAGACCATCGCATCGCTGAGTTGGGAGCGGTCGCTGACGTGGATCGGCTGGTCGTTCAGCGTGGGGGAGCCGGGATCGGCGACGGACCACAATTCGTCCCGCATCGGATCGTAGATGACTCCGACAAGGATCTTTCCGTGTCGCCGGAGCGCAAGGCTGATTGCAAAATGCGGGACCGAGTAGAAGTAGTTCACCGTTCCATCAATCGGATCGATCACCCACTGGTATTCGCTGCCCTGGTCCCCCCGGATTCCCTCCTCGCCGTAGATGGCATGATCCGGAAAACGAGACAGAAGGAGCGACTCGATCAGGGCCTGGCTGCGTTTGTCGAGTTCCAGCTTGATGTCGTGGGCCAGGGCTTCATCCACCGTCAGTTGGCGGCCGAATTGTGATCGCAGCAAGCCTCCGGCGGCGTGGGCGGCTTCCTCGGCGGCTGATAAAAATGTGTTGCTCATCGGATCGTGAGCAAATCACGAATGGATAGCGGCATCAATGCGCAAACTTTACGCCCGCCCTTCGTTGTTTTGAGGAGGATCGCGTGAAGGGCCTGGAGCAGGATTGGGGGGCTCGAACGCCCCAATCCTGACGGACGCAAAAATAAACTTGCAAAGAAATCACAGTATTATATAAACGTTTACATGACCCATGTAGAAAACCTCCGTCCCACAGCGGGCGACAGGCAGGTTGTCGCCTGGCGACTCTCCCTTCTCCATTCAAACCAAGCCTAAATATCATTGAACCTATGAACACTCCAAGAATCCCCGACTCTGAATTCCAATCCCGTCTTCAACACACCATCGAACGCGTGCGTTCGTCCGGGTTGGACGCGTTGATCGTACACTCCAATGAGGCGGATTTCGCCAACGTGCGGTATCTGTCCGACTACTGGCCGCTTTTCGAGGCGGCGGGGGTTGCCGTGTTTCCGGACGGGGGCCATGCCCTGCTGATTGGTCCGGAGAGCGAAACCTTTGCCGCCAGCCGGACCAAGATTCCCTCCGTCTTTAAGATGGTGGAATATCGGGAGCCCGCCGAGCCGGATTATCCGGGAATTGGGGTCGAGACCTTTAACACCCTGTTTGAGAAATTTGGGTGCAAGTCCCCGAAGCGGATCGGCCTCGCCGGATGGGCGGTTTTTCCCCTGCCGGTTTATCACGCCCTCCAGAAGGCATTTCCCGGGGCCGAGCTTGTCAAGGCGGATGACGTGCTCTTCGCGCAGCGGGCCATCAAGTCGTCCCACGAGATCGCCTGTCTGAAGTCCGCCTTTGCGCTGGTTCGCGGGGCGTTGGATGAGGTGCTCGGGCAGCTTCGTCCCGGGATGACCGAGCTGCAGATTGCGGGCCTGGCGCAATCCTTCATTTATGCCAACGGCGCCGAATACGAAGGCCTGCCGCAATATGTGCTCTCCGGTGAAAGCAGCGGACACGCCATTGGACGCGCCGGATATCGCAAAATCCAAAAGGGAGACATCGTGCAGTTGAACCTGAGTGCGCGCGTTCACGGGTATTCCCCGAGCATCGGGATTCCCGTCGTGATCGGGACGGCCTCGGACGCCCAGCGGGAACTTTTGGAGTTCGGACTCAAGGCCCACCATTTCACCTACGGGCTCATGACCGCCGGAGTGCCCGCCCGCGATGTCGCAACGAAATTCGATGCCTTCGTACGCAAGGAGGGCTACGGCGATTACCTGCTCTATGGCCCGTGCCACGGTCTCGGCATGATCGAAGTGGAACGTCCCTGGATCGAATCCACCAGCTCGTATGACCTTCAACCCGGAATGACGTTCCAGGTGGACACGTATTTCTACACGCCGAAAGGCAGCCGCCTGGCGGAAAGCCACGGGTCGGTCTTCGGGTTGCGCTGGGAAAACGGTGTGCGAATCAGCGAGAACGGACCCGCCGAATGGTTGAGCCCGAAACACGAAGCCCTCGTCGAGGTCTGCAAATGAACATTGGCCACAAAGTCTGGGTGTTCCCCGATGGCGACCTGCCGCCCCTGGATCCTTATGATCCCGCCCTCAAAAACTCCGAAACCCACGGTCACGAATCCCTGGTGATTTTGAATCCCGGGGAAAAAGAAGTCCGCCCTGTCTTGACGATTTACTTTTCCGATCAGGAGCCTTGGAGGGTGGCGTTGGCAGCCATCGCGCCGCGACGCGTGGCCTGCTACCGCACCGACGAACCGCTGGGGCTGGAAAAGGTCAACATCCCGCCGGGGCAATACGCCTTGGTCGTGGAATGTGAGCACCCCGTCATTGCCCAAATTGGTCGGATGGATATTCGCCAGCCGAACCTGGCCTATTACACGGTGATGGGATTCCCCGCCGCATGAACAGCGCGCCCCGCTCCTTTGATGTCCTTCTCGGATTCGACATGGAAACCGATGTGGGCTCCTGGACGCCCTTCCATGAAGGATTGCGCCACGGCACCCCACGGGTGCTGGAGGTGTTTCGCCGCCATCAGGCCACGGGCACCTTTTATTTTGTCGGACTCTCCGCCCGGGAGGTTCCCGAAAGTGTCCGGCAAGTTCGGGAGGACGGACACGAAATCGGCGCGCACAGCCTTTATCATGAGACGGTCGGCGACGCGATTTTCCCGATCCCCGGTCTTCATCCCCTCCTGTCACACGAGGTCAGGCCACGCCTCGAACTCAACACCCGCTGGGTCGAGGAAATTGCCGGAACACGCCCTGTCAGCTTCCGTTGCCCGCGCCTCTTTGGCTCCACCGCCGTTTGCAATGCCCTCGAGGAACTCGGCTATGTGAGCGACGCCTCCTACCCCATGTATTTCTATCGCGAACAACTGGCGCCTTATCATCCGGATGCGGCGGACTGGACTCGCCGGGGTGCCATGCGCCTCGTGCAAATTCCCAACTTCGCCGACCTGACAATCGCCAGCACCGACACCTATGGACGCGATCGCGATCAGTGGCCGAAATTTCGCACCGAATCGGCGGAGAAACTCCTCGCTCATGTGGACAACTTCCTCGCGCACCTCGAAGCCCAGGGCGTGGAGCGTCGTGTCCTCGCCTTTTATTTCCATCCGTGGGAATTCCATCCCATGCCGCAAGGGGTGATTCATTTCGGTGAAGGCGGCGTTCTACCCGATCCCTTTATCACCGCCCATTGCGGTGACCGTGCGCTCGAACAACTGGATCTCCTTCTCACCGGTCTTCAAGCCCGTGGAGCCAGATTTAAGACCGCCGCCCAAATCGCCGCCGAAACCTAGTTCCCTTGGGCACCTCTCCAATAAGTGCAAAAACGAGATGCCCTGCGCCAAAGGCGCATGATTCAATAGCCCAGTCCGAAG
>JACSRU010000132.1 GCA_014879575.1 Chthoniobacterales bacterium
TGAATTCCGGGGGAGCGAAATCGGGCTCAAAATCGCAAATTTCTTCTTTGCCATAAGAAACTTGGGTTAGCACCCAGGCTGCGGCTTTGAGGTTCCTGAATGTGGAACTTCCCCACGAGCCTCTCTGACGCAGACCGGGATTTTCAGATCCTCCGACAGGGAGCGTTGCGCCCTCGTCATCCGTTGAGAGGCGGAAATCTGGCCAGAAGTGGAGGAAATCTGGTAGATCATCGGAATTGCCATGAAACCCACCCCGAACGCCACACCTCCCGACACGCTCGACGCGAGGCTGCGGCGTTGCGGCATCCTTGCGGATGACATCGAGGAGAGCTACGCCCGGAGTAGCGGACCGGGAGGGCAAAACGTCAACAAAGTCGAGACCCAGGTGCGGCTGGTGCATCCCGCGAGTGGCGTCTGCGTGGTGGCATCCGAATATCGCTCCCGCGAAAGAAACCGGCAGGCCGCCTGGTTGCGGCTGGTGGAAAAATTCGAGACCCTTCGGGAGGCCCATCGCCGGAAGACGGCGGCTCTTCGCTCAAAAAAGCGGGCGCAAACCGCGCGGCGTTCACCGGAAACCAAACGGAGAATGGTGGAAGCAAAACGTCGCCGCAGCGATGCCAAGAAACTCCGCAGCCGCGTGCGCGACTGAGAACCTGCGGATTGCGCGCACGGGAACGTCCGTTTGCCCGACATTTATTCCAATGGGGGACGTCCGGGCAGCGTGGAATCCCGCGCAGGAGTGACTCCCGGTGGCCTGAGCGAAACCATGTATGTCACGACCGCCTCGACCTGATCCGGCGAGAGGTTTTTTCCATAAGCAGGCATGTTACCGCCGCCCTGAATGACTTGTCGGATGAGTTGGTCCTTTGTCAGTCTGGCACCCACCGCAGCAAGATCCGGTCCCCGCTGCCCGCCAATGCCATCTATGGCATGACAATTTCTGCACTGCATGGACTGGATCACGAGGGATCCCTGCAATTCCAGCGGAGACCGGCCTGCAAGGAATTCTTTGGGAGTGGGATCGGATTTCCAGGCTTCCATCTCGGGCGACCACGGCGATGTATGGCCGAGGTAGGTCAGAAGCCCGAGCGCCACGTAGGTCAGGAGGACGGTCAGGACGGCGATCGGTCTGCGGCGCCAGCTCTTCTCTCCGGTTCCATTGAAAAACGGAAGGGCCAGAAGAAAAAGGCCAATGATCACAGGCCCGCCCAACAGCGCAACCGATTCCATCCAGTCCGGCATCAGGGCCGCCACGGCAAAAATCCATAAAAAGAAGAAATCCGGACGGGGCAGCGTGTCGATCTGCACGGGATTCGGCGGACCCAACGGGCCCTTGGGGCCGAAGAAGCTGGCGCAAGCAAGAATTCCGAAAAGGACGATGGACGCCGCGACGAGATCCTTGCTGATCGCCTTTGGAAAAAATGGCACTCCTTCCTTTTTGAGGATGGCGGCATATTCCTTGTCATAGGTTTCCCGCTGCACGAGTTGCCCCGGCCGGGGGTATTCGTTGATTCCTTTGGTGAGGACCATTCGCAGGTGGAGACTCACGATCGCCAGCACCCCGCCCGGAAGCACAAAGACGTGCAATGCGAAAAACCGGGAGAGCGTGTCGGAGGCGATGATCGGCCCGCCGAGCATCAAATTCACCAGTTGCTCGCCAAGGAAGGGAACCCGTCCCAGGATCGCGACGCCGATTCCCAGCCCCCAGTAGGCATCCTCGTCAAAACGCATCACCTGACCGGTGAATGCCAGCCCAAGCGTCAGGACCATGAGAAAAACCCCGGTAATCCATGTGATCTCGCGCGGGTATTTGTAGGCGCCGAACAGAAAAACCTGCGTCATGTGCAGGAGCATGATGCCCACCATGAAATTGGATCCCCAGTAATGAACGGCTCGCAGGAACCACCCGAGATACTGGTGAAAGGTCAGATATTCGAGCGAGGCATAGGCCTCCGCCGCGGACGGTACATAGACCATGGCCAGCATGATGCCCGTCGCCACCTGGACCATGAAGCAGAGCAGGGTCGCACTGCCGAAGACATAGAACCAACTCCCCGAACTCTGCGGGACGTGATGCCCGGCGGTGGATTCATACAACTTGGTGAGATGCAGCCGGTCATCCACCCAGAGAAAAATCCCGCGAGCCGCCTGGATCACTTTGTTCATACGTTCTGGTTGGAGAGGTTGGGAAGCACGCCGCCCATGATGAAGAGTTCCCCCTGCTCGACCTTCACCTCATAGGTGTAGAGGCCGCGCGGAGGAGGCCCCGCCGCATGGCCGCCATCTTCATAGAAGGCGCCGCCATGGCACGGGCACATGAAGAGTTTGGACTCCTCGAACCAACGGACCGGACATCCGAGATGGGTGCAGTTGATTGCGAAAACTTGAAAGTCATTCCCCTGGATGCGGCGCACCCAACAGGGGATGTCCGCGGTTTGACCATCCCACTGTCGGGGCATCGGGTTTCTGTAACTGGCGAACCGGGTTTTTCCCTCGGGAAAATTTTCCACCGGCCCCAGGGAAATTTTGGTGAGGGGATTGGGTTTGAAAAACGAGGACAGGACGTATCCGAGGAGCGGAATGCCGATCATGGCACCCGCGAGGGTGTTCAGACCAAATCCGGTCGCGAGCAGAAAATCGCGGCGGGACGTCTTCTTCGACTCGGTCTTGCAGGCGCAGGGATTGGCGGGTTCTTCGTTCATGGCAGTGAGGATTTGACCGGCACCAGTGGCTGGCCAAATTCATTCTTTCGGTTGGAAGTCAACCAGGCGACAACGTCCGAGATTTCCTCGTTTGTCATCCGCCGCCCCGGAATTCTGTTTGCGAAATCCGGGCAGCCCAAGTCAGGACGTCCGGCGATGACGATCGTGCGCAGGTATTGGGAACTTACCAGATCCAGATAAGCCGGGTGAACGACCGATCCCGCCTTGCCGCCCGTGCCGCCTTCCCCGTGGCAGGACGCGCATGCGGCGGCGAACGCCGTGGCGCCACGGGCCGGATCCCCCGGCTCGGCCGCATAGGGCGGAAGGGTGGCATCCGGCGCGGACGGCTTTTTCGCGAGAATCCCGTCGGCGAGGATTTTTATCTGGGCCTCCGTCAGCGTGCCCCCGGATTTCGTGGAAAATCCGGGCATCGCCGTGGAGGGAATTCCCCCGGCAATGACATCAAACAAAACCTCCCGCGGGAGAACCGCGAGGTAGGTTTTTGCGTCCATCGGGAGGGATCCGGAAACCTCCTGATCCATGCCATGACAGCCAAGACAGTTTTGACGGTAGAGGGTGGCAAAGTCGGTAATCTCGGAAGGCGACTTCCATCGGGAGGCAGGTTTTGGTCGGCCCGGCATCCCATCACAGGCGGCGAGCGCGAACAAGGTGGCGAGCAGGAGGGTTGTCCGGATCATGAGTCCTTGTGTTGCGCCTCCACGCCGAGTTTCGCGGCAAGCGGGAGACTCTGCAGGGTTTCCACTTTTTCCGACTTGAAGACGACGTAGCCCCCGACCATTCCGAAGGCGACCTGACAGATGATGAACCACGGCCAGGCCACATGCTCGGCCAGCGCGGGATTGACGAGTCGCAGGGCTGTTGCCACGAGAGCGGTCCAAATCAAGGGAGTGACAATCCCGCCCCAGAACCACTCGAAGCGGGCCGGAAGCATGGGAAGCAGGACGACATAGAGAAGACCGATGAGGATCGAAAGGGACAGGTGGCTTATCGTGCCAATCAGCAGGCCCAGCATGCTAAACTCACCCAGTGTTTGCACGCCGGCATTCGCAAGGCTCGGCACCCCGGCCGCCGCGAGAAGATTGATGGGATACCAGATCGTGTGGAACACGGCACCCCAGGCACAGGCAAGCACCGCCATGACGAAACCTCCCGCCAGCCCCCCTTTGACGCCGGAGAGGTAGGGATGCACCGCCACCGGGAGGCGAAGCCTGTGCCCGCCCTCTCCAAACTGCATGTGCTCCACCCGGCGATCAGATCGTTTGACGGCCGAGGCCCGTTCCGCTTCCGGGACCGGGTCCACGTATTCGTGTTTCGGATGAGGAAACACATCCCGGAACCAGCCGATGGCACCGAAAATCCCGGTAAGGAACCCCACCAAGGAAACCACCAGGTTGGTGACAAGCCCGGCGAATACCAGGGTCAACCCGAAGGCTGCGATGATCGGCCATGCCGTCGGCGCCGGGAGTTCGATTTTGTTGGGATCTTGGGACATGTCAGTAGCGGGTGCTGATGAGGTAAACCACGGTGACGACCACAATCCAAATGGCGTCCACAAAATGCCAATACCAGGAGATCATCTCGATGTGTTCCCGGTGATCGCCGGCGACTTTTCCCAGAAGGCTCAGAACAAACACCAGCGTGAGCAGGAGCAGGCCGATGATCACATGGCTGGCGTGAAGCCCCACGAGCGCGTAGAAGGTCGTCCCGAAAACATTGGTCGCCAACGTCAGGTTTTCCGTAAAGATGAGATGTTTCCACTCCATTCCGGTAAACCAGAGAAAGTAGGTGCCCAGCCCGATCGTGATCGCCCACCAGACATGGAAGGCCGCCTTGTTGCCACGGTGGAGTGCCATTTCAGAAAAGACAATGGTCACGCTGCTCGAGAGGAGGGCGATGGTGGCCAGAAGGGGGAAAGCCAGAACCTCCGAGGGATACGGGCCGTTCAAACTTTTTCCCATGTAGAAAAGGTAGGCCACCAGAAAGATCGTGAACAACGACGATTCGGTGAGGATCAGTGAGATGACCGCGACCTTGCGGGCCGATGGCAATTTCCATTCCAGGGATTGAGCGGGAGCGGCTGTCATGTCATTCGTATTTCCAATCCGGATCGTCCGGGTGTTTCAAATCCCAAAGCGGTCGCCGGCTGCGGACCTCGGGGAGCGTCTCGAAATTGTAGTCAGGCGGCGGGGAACTGGCCGCCCATTCCAGCGTCCAGGCATCCCACGGATCGTCTCCGGCCTTTCCCCCCTTCACGTAGGAATAAATCAGATTGATGACAAAGAAGAGAATCCCCGCCGCCTGAAGGATCACGCCGAGACTCGAAATGAGGTTCCAGAGATCCCACCCCCGCCCGGCATCATAGGTGTAGATGCGTCTCGGCATTCCCAAAAATCCGGAGATATGCTGCGGAAAAAAGGTGATGTGGAACCCGGCCATGAACAGGAGAAAGTGCAGGAGGCCGAGCTTGAAATTCGGCATCTTCCCGAGGGCTTTGGGATACCAGTAGTAAATGCCGGAAAAGATTGTGAAGAGGAGTCCGCCAATGAGCACGTAGTGAAAGTGGGCCACCACAAAATAGGAATCCGTAAGCTGCCAGTCAAACGGGGCGACCCCCAGCATCACCCCGGTGAGACCGGCGATCAAAAACTGGAAAAGAAAGGCAAGACAGAAAAGCATCGGCAGCTCGAAGCGCAACTTCCCGCCATACATCGTGCCGATCCAATTGAAGATTTTGATGCCGGTCGGGACCGCCACCAGCAAGGTCGAAATGGCGAAAAACGTGTTGCCGATCGATGTCATTCCCACGGCGAACATGTGATGCGCCCAGACGCCGAGGCTGATGAACGCGATCAGGACGCTCGCGGCGACCATCACCGGATACCCGAAGATCGGCTTGCGGGAAAAAACCGGGATCACCTCCGAGGCAATCGCAAAACCGGGAAGCATGAGGATGTAAACCTCCGGATGCCCGAAGATCCAGAAGAAGTGTTGCCAGAGAACCGCCGAGCCGCCGGCCTGCGTGTCGAAAAAATGCGCGCCAAAATACCGGTCGAGGATCAGCATGATTTGGCAGGCCGAAAGGGGCGGTATCGCGATGATGATAAGAAAGGCCACGACGAGATAGATCCAGACGAACAGGGGCATTCGTCCCAGGATCATCCCCTTGCACCGCAGGCAGAGTGCCGTCACGATGATGTTGATCGAGGTGGCAATGCTCCCGATGCCGCCCAGCAGGATCGAGAGCGTCCAGTAATCGGTGCTGTGTCCCCGGGAAAAGGCCTTGGCCGTCAGTGGCGAGTAGGCAAACCAGCCGACATCCGGCGCGGAACCCGCCGCATAGAGACCAGGCGCCCCAAGGTAACTGAAGAACAAAAGGAGACCGCTGAAAAAGAAGACCCAGAACCCGAAGGCGTTCAACCTCGGGAACGCCATGTCACGGGCTCCAACCATCAGGGGAATCAGATAGTTTGCAAAGCCAAAGAGCATCGGCATGCCCACAAAAAACACCATGGCCGTCCCGTGCATCGTGAACAGGCGGTTGAACACATCCGGTTCGAGGAAGTTGTTCCGGGGCACCGCCAGCTGGATCCGGATCAAGCTGGCCATGAGGCCTGCCACGACAAAGAACAGGAGCCCGGAAGCGATATACATCAGTCCAAGTTTCTTGTGGTCCACCGTGAAGACCAGTTCCTGGACGATTCGGGTGAGCGAGCCGCGCTCGTGGCCGATGGCTTCCGGCGGCGGGATCTCAAAGTTGTCGTCGGCGGTTTGCGGGGTCATTTCAATGTGAGAAGATAAGCAGTGATCGCATCCACTTCGCTGTCCAGAAGTTTCATGTCAGGCATAAAGCAGCCTGTCTTGAGAGTCTGGGGATCCCGCACCCAGGCGCGCAGGGTTTCGGGAGTGAGGGGGGCAACCCCGGCGCCGATCGTCTGCCGGGTCATGAGTTTGCTGAGATCCGGTCCATAGACGCCCCCGGCGATTGTTCCATCCACCGTGTGGCAGTTGATGCAGGAATTTTCAAAGAA
The DNA here is from genome assembly GCA_014879575.1 of Chthoniobacterales bacterium. Lineage (GTDB taxonomy): Bacteria > Verrucomicrobiota > Verrucomicrobiia > Chthoniobacterales > Terrimicrobiaceae > QYQL01. Next base: position 6,752 of record JACSRU010000132.1, read on the forward strand.
GGCCTTGTGTCCCTGGGCGGCAAGGCCGGTCTGGGGGGCGGCGGGGGGTTGTTTCATGGTTTGCACCCACTTTTCGTAATCTTCCGGATCCTCCACAACCACCCGCAGCAACATGTTGGCATGCTGGGTTCCGCAGTATTCCGCGCAATTTCCAAAAAACGTCCCCTTGGCGAACGGCTCGATCCACGTCTGGTTTTTCTTGTTGGGTACCAGATCGGTTTTCCCGGCAAGCTGGGGCACCCAGAAGCTGTGGATGACATCGGCGGATTCCAGGAAGATTTGTGTCGGACGCATCCCCTCGCCGGTTCGTTGGCTTACGGGGACATGGAGTTCGTTGGCTGTGACGATCCCCTCCTTTTCATAGCGCACTTCCCACCACCATTGGTGACCGATAAGACGAATCTCCACGGCATTCGGTGGCATCTTTCGATTTTGAATCTCTCCAATGGTGCGGCTCGTGACGAGGATCAGGACCAATACGATGATGATCGGGACGACGGTCCAGGCCAGTTCGATATGGGTGCTCCCGTAAATCTGGGGCGGTTCCTTGAGATCGTCCTCGGGGCCTTTCCGGCGAAACTTCCACACCACGTAAACCAGAAGGAGGCTCACCACGATAAAAATTCCCGCCGTGATCGCGAGAACGACCAGGGAGGCGCTATGGATCATCTCCGCCTGGCGGGAGAGCGGCTGGAACATATCCGCCACCGGACGCAGCGGGCCGCCGTCTTGTGCGGACGCGGAAACCGTCAAAAGGTGGAGCAGGAAGAACGCAAGCCACCGCCTCCCCAAATGGCAGGCTGAGTGGAAATGTCTTCTGAGTGCCTTTACGTTCACGTTCTTTGACCTATATGACGCAAATCAAAACAGGCACGTCTTTTTTTTCCTCCGACCGCTCCCGCGCGTGATCAAAAGACTCGATCCGTTCCGGAAGGTGCTCCATTGGGGAGGGGTTGGTGCGAAGCCCACGGACCCGGGCCATGACCGCTGTGGTTTCCGTCCGCCAGAAGCTTCCGGCTTTTTCCGTCGGACCTGAAGAACGTGACGGCAACCGGATTCCATGAGACCGGTTGCAAAAAATTCTCTTCTCGTCTTTTCCAAAGACTTGTGGTGGAATTCGCCGAAGCATCCCTTATGTCCATTCGTTTCCTTATCTGTTTGGTCTTGGCGGGCATCTTGGCAACTGGATGTGCCACGAGCGGGAAGAAACCCGGCAAGCCGGCTTCGCGAGCCAGCGACATGACATTCAAAAAACTGGAGGTGGCGGGGGTCCGGCTGGGAGACGGAAAAGGGGTGCTGCGCAAATTTGGGACGGCAAAACGAAGTGCTCTCTCTGGAGGGGGGCGGGAGGTTTACGAGATCTACAAACCGAACTCCTACATCAGCATGTTGGTGTTGACGTTTGTGGACGGACGAGTGAAGAAAATGGAACTCCGCTATTTCAAGGGGCCGACGGAGCACACCTATGTCACCGCAGGGGGTTGGGAGGGGCTGCGGGATTATCTCATCAAAAGGTTCGGTCCGCCGACAAAGACGGGAGACGGTGTCACGCAACTCAATGACATGCGGGGGCTCACCACGGGCTATGCGAAATTCAACGGCGAGTGGTTGTTTCCCAAGGCGGAAAAACGCATCCATTTCATCTCCCTGGCCGATGCCCGTGGCGGGGTGGCCGTCATCACCTTTCTTGATACCAGCACACGAAAAATCACGCCTGCCGGTCAGGTCGCTCCTCCGGGTTCCATCGGGTTCAATCCGGGATTTTGACACCACTCACGATTGGGGAGTGGCTGCGCGGGCCTGTTTTTCACTCCGGCGTGAATTGTCCACCATACCCCGGTTCATAGAGTCCGAGTCCGCAGATTTTTGCGAGAAGCGGAAAATGCATCAAACGAAAACATATTTTTCATCATTTTGTGCAATAATGCTTCCCTCTGGAAAAGCAGATGGGGTCAGCGGGGGGCAAACGGGCTTGTGGACACTTCCGCTCTCCGACCTTTGCATGTTCTACGCGCTTTGCGCGGGGCGGATTTTTCCCAAGTGAGGGAATCCGGTTTGGCTTGCCACGGAGGAATCCTGCACCATAGTGGATTGTCCAATATGAGCCGTCAAACTCTCGACGAATTCCGCATCACGAGCCTCATTTATTCATTGCGCGGAGCTTTTATCTTCAAGGATCTCTCCGATGCGGACCTCGGCGAGATCGCCCGCTATGTGGTCGTGAAAGTCCTCCGGCGGGGGGAGTTTCTTTTTCATGAAAAAGACCCGGCCATCGGCTTCTACGTCGTTCGTCAGGGGATTATCAACGTCCACCGGGTTTCCTCGGTGGGTCGCGAGCATGTGATCCATATTTTTCGTTCGGGAGAGAGTCTGGCGGAAGCCGCGCTGGTATCGGAGACCGGGTATCCCGCCAACGCACGGGCGGAGGAGGACAGTGAGGTGCTCCTGATTCCGAAAAAGGAGTTCATGGAACATCAGCGGGAGCGAAACGATCTCTCCTGGCGCATGCTGGCCTCCATGAGCATTCACCTGCGCGATCTGGTGTCCAGCCTGGAGAACTTCAAGCTCAAGGATGCCGAAACGCGCTTTCTCCACTGGTTGCTGCGTCGCTGCCCCCAACCGCTGAGCCGGGAAAAGGCGGCGGTGGAGATCGGCATGAGCAAATCCGTGCTGGCCGGGGAACTCGGCACGCGACAGGAAACCCTGTCCCGGATCTTTGGCAAGTTGCGGGATGCGGGACTCTTAAAAGTCCGGCGCTCCACGATTTCCGTTCCCGATCCCCTCGCGCTTCAGGCTCTCTTTGAAAAGAACCTTGGCGCGGCCGAGGCCCCCGAAATGCGCGAGGACCCCGGCGCGACCGGGGATTAAAATCAGTTGACGATCAGAAAGCCCTTCATGCCGGCCGGGGCATGTCCCGGGAAGGAGCAGAGGAAATCGTATTTTCCGGGTGTCTTCGGCGCGGTGAAGGTCACCGTATCGGATTCCCCCGGACCGAGAAGCTTCGTGTGCGCCAGAACCTTGGAGGCAAACTGTGGCGGAACATAGGCATTGCGCGCCTGGGTGGCGGCCGCCGTGAGAAATTCCGTCATGTCAACTCCCGTGGTCAGGACGACAAAGTTGTGGCCCATGGATTCCTTCGGCATGGTGCCGATGTTTTTGAGGGTGACCTTGACGGGTTGTCCGGGCTTCACCTGGATTTCGGTGACATCGAATTTCATGTTATCCGAAGCGTGGATTTCCACGACTTTGGGCTCTCCAACAGGCGCGGAGTTATCCGAGCAGGAGGTGAACAGGGCGGCGACCGCAAGAGCGGCGACAGGGATGATGGATTTGGTGTTTTTCATGGTAGAGTGAAATCAATTCGGCTGTTTATCCGCGGGAAGCGTGGAATGCAATTCCCGAACCACCTCCCCAGGAGTCCAGCGGTTTCCCCGCCAGAGTTTGCGAATTTTTCCATCCGGCCCCACGAGGGCCGTCGTCAGGGTATGGTCAATGGTGCCTTCCGCCGTGGTGTCAACAAACACGGAAAAGGCCGCCGCCAGGCCCGCCACGGTTTTTTTCTCGCCGGTGACAAAACTCCAGTCCGAGGTATCGAGGGCCAGGTGTTTGGCGTAACGATTCAGCACCTCCGGAGTGTCAAAGGCCGGGTCAATGCTGATGCTGACGAGATGCACGCGTCCGGTCAGGGCCTTATCCTTGCGGATCTCCTCCTGCAAGGCGCGGAAGTTCGCGGACATCGCCGGACAAAACGTGGGCACCGCGCATCGCGAAAAAATAAAGGTCAGGACCACCGCGCGCCCCTTCAAGGCGTCAAAACGAAAGGCCTTGCCGTTTTGATCCTCCAGCGCAACCAGCGGCACCTGGGACCCCTCTTTGAGAGCCAGAGACTCTGCCGCGCGCGCCGGACAAAAACCCAACGCCAAAGTGATGCCAAGAATTCCAAGTCGTAGTCTGTTCATTTTTCATTCCCGCGATCCTTGGATCGCTGCGCTTTGATATGCATCAAATTTTCCGGATGATCTAGGGAAAATATGTCGACGCATTGTGAAAGTGTCCATATTTTGAGCCAAGTCAAAGAAGTGTGAGGAGCGAAAATCCCTCCCCGGCTTTGATTTTCCATTTAATGACCATGAAAAAAACCACCCTGATCCTGTCCGCGCTGTTCTCTGCCCTTCTGATTACCGGCTGCGGTCGTCCCGAAGCCAAACAGGCCGCCACTGGCGATGCGAGTCTCTCCTTCGTGCCTCCCGGCCAGCACGACAAATACTACCTTTTTTATTCCGGCGGACACTCCGGCCAGGTTTTCGTGGCCGGCATGCCGTCCATGCGGCACCTGGTGACGATCCCGGTTTTCTCACCGGCCTCCGGCAAGGGCTATGGATTTGATGACAAGAGCCGCGAGATGCTCGGCAAATTCACCTGGGGCGATGTCCACCATCCGGGCCTCTCCAAGACGGGCGGGAACTACGACGGACGCTGGCTGTTCGTGAATGACAACGCGAACAACCGCGTGGCCCGGATTGATCTGAGCGACTTCAAGACCAAGCAAATCCTCGGGCCGCTCCCCAACAGCAGCGGAAGTCACGCCTCGTCGTTTGTGACCGAGGACAACGAATATCTGCTCGTGGGAACGCGCTTCTCGATCCCGCTGCCCAAGGGGCGCTACGCCCCCCTCGAGGACTACGAAAAGGAATTCGCCGGAGTGCTCACCGGGATCAAGGTGAACAAGGAAACGGGCGAGATGTCCGTGGCCTGGCAGATTCTCACCCCGCCGTTCAACTGGGATCTGGCCTCGACCGGCAAGGGCCCCAGCCACGACTACGCGTTTTTCACCTCCTACAACACCGAAATGGCGCACACCCTTCTTGAGGTGAATGCCAGCCAGCTTGATCGCGATCTGGGCGCGGTGCTCAACTGGAAACTCGCGGAAAAGGCGGTGACCGACGGGCAATATACGTTGATTGATGGCGTGCCGGTGATTGATCCCCGCAAGGTGCCGGGGCTCCTCCACTTCCTGCCGATTCCCAAGTCGCCTCATGGCATGGATACCGATCCCTCCGGCGCGTGGGTCGTGGGCAGCGGAAAGCTCTCGCCGACAGCCGCGGTCTTCAGCGTGGAAAAAATTCTCAAGGCCATTGCGGACAAGGATTTTTCCGGGGAAAATCATGGCACGCCGATCTTGAAATACGAAAGCGTGCTGGAAGGCGAAGTGCCCGTCGGCCTGGGTCCTCTGCACACTCAGTTCGACGGACGCGGCAACGGATACACCTCGCTCTTTATTGACTCGCAGGTGTCGAAATGGAAGTTGCCGCCGTGGACACCGGAGGAGAAGGCCAATCTGGAAAAGGTCGTTTTGGACAAGATTGACGTCCACTACAACATCGGCCACCTCGTCATTGGGGGAAGCGACACGCACGAACCCTACGGCGACTGGCTCGTGGCCATGAACAAGCAGGCGGTCGGGCGTCCGCTTCCCGTGGGAACCGCGCTGCCGGAGACCAGCCAGCTGATCGACATCCGGGGCGACAAGATGAAGATGGTGGCGGAGGCCTTCACGGACAAGGAGCCGCACTTCGCACAGGTGATTCGCGCCGACAAGCTCAAACCCATCGGCGTTTATCCCAAGGACCAGAGCAAGGATCCGAATGCGGTCTGGAAGCTGGAGGATGCCAAGGTCACCCGCAAGGGGGACACCGTAGAGGTCAACATGGTGGCCATTCGCAGCCGGTTTGCCCCGGACAACATCGAGGCCAAAGTCGGCGACACCATCGTTTTCCACATCACAAATGTGGAGCAGGTCGCCGGGATTGCCCACGGGTTCTCGCTCAACGAACACAACATCAACGGATCCATTGATCCGGGCGAAACCAAAACGTTCACCGTGAAGCTCGACCGTCCGGGTGTGTTTCCGTTCTACTGCTCGGTCTTCTGTTCAGCACTCCACCAGGAAATGCAGGGGTATCTTGCGGTGAAGCCCGCCGACGCCGCAGCCAACAGTCCCGCTCCGGGCAAGCCCGTCGAGACGGCCAGCCGGAAGTGAGAGAGGAAAAGCCAGCCAGCGGGGGGGGGCTGCGTTCGCTTCTTGGAAGCCAGCAGGTCTTCCTGCGAAAGCCGCTCAACATCACCTCCCGGTTGGTGCTCGTGCTCGCCGCCGCCTTGATGGTGGCGGCGATGGCGTTCCCGGTTTGGAAAATCCGCCTGGTCGCCCCGCAATATCGGGAGGGACTGGAGCTTTCCATCTACACCTGGAAGCTCGAAGCCGGCAACAAGGGGCAGGATCTCGTGGAAATCAACCTGCTCAACCATTACATCGGCATGAAGCCCCTCGCGCAGGCGGACTTCCTGGAGATGCAATGGATGCCGTTCGCTTTCGGATTATTTTTCCTCCTGATCCTTCGCGCGGCGGTGCTCGGGTGGATGATTTCGGTGGTGGATCTGGCCGTGTTGTTTGGCTATTTTGGCGCCTTCTCGATCGGGACGTTCGCCTATCGGCTCTATACCTACGGGCACAATCTGGATTCCATGGCACCGGTGAAGATCGAGCCCTTCATGCCAATGCTCATCGGGGTGAGCAAGATCGCCAACTTCACGCAGAGCAGCTTTCCCCAGCTGGGCGCCATTTTGCTTTTTTCCAGCTGGGTGCTGATCTTGGCGGCCGCCGTGTTTTCCCTCAAGGAAAAAGCCCTGTGAGAATCCGGTGGGCATTTGCCGCAATCCTGCTGGCGACGGGGGGAGCCGCGCGGAGCATGGAGCCCTCGCCGACCCTCCAGCAAAGGCTCGACGCCGCGTGTCCGGGCGGAACGGTGTCCGTGCCCGCCGGAATGCATGTGGGCAACTTGCGCATCAACAAGCCGCTCCGCCTGGTGGGAGAGACCGGGGCCATGATCCACGGGGACGGCACGGAGTCGGTGATCCACATCCTTGCGCCGGATGTCACGGTCGAGCGCGTCGGGATTTTCGGCTCCGGCAAGGATCTCTCCGCCGACCACGCGGGGATCCTGATCGAGGGGGACCGGGCGGTCATCCGCGACAACACACTGGGCGATGTCCTGCACGGCATTTATATCAAGGGCGTCTCGCAGGCCGTCATTGAACGGAATACCATCCTGAGCGGTAGCCCGGCCGCGGGACTCGACGCCTCGGTGGAGAATGCGGCGACCTGCTCCTCGGGACCGGGACGTGGCGGCAATGGCATCCACTTTTGGAATTCCCAGGGGAACCTGATCCGCGGGAATTTTGTTTCCGGAATGCGCGACGGCATCTACCTGAGCTTCACGCGGGAGAGCCGCATCGAGAACAACCGGGCGAACGCCTGCCGCTACGGGCTGCATTACATGTATTCGGATTCCAACGAAATCATCGGAAATCTCTTTGCCAACAATGCCGCCGGCGCCGCGCTGATGTTCTCGAAGAATCTGGTCATCCGGGACAATTCGTTTGCCGAGCATCGCGGCCAGCGGGCGGGAGGGATCGTCCTGCACAGCGTGGATTATTCGCGCATGGAAAACAATCTCCTCACCCATAACCGCGCCGGGCTCTACCTCCAGAATTGCAACGCCAATACCTTCGTCGGAAACCGGCTGGTGAAAAATTATCTCGGCATGCGCCTGACCGGAAGCTCGGTCGGAAATCGCTTCCTGGGGAATCGCATCGGCGGCAACCTGCACAACGTGGATCTTGCCGGACGCGATAATGGCAACATCTGGGACGACGGCGAGCGCGGCAATCATTGGCAGGATGCCGGATCGCCCGATCTCGATGGCGACGGCGTCGGGGAATGGCCGCATCGCGAAGCCGACATCCTCGGCGCCTATCGCCAAAACTTCCCGCTCGTGGGGTTGCTCTCGGCCGGACCCTTTGTGCAGGCGGTGCAATTTGCCTTCCAGCGCGCCCCCATGCCGGGGGTTCCCTACATCCGTGATAATCGGCCGCTGTGCCGGGAAGGGCTTCCATGATCCAGGCCAGCGGGGTCACCAAACGTTTTCGCGGTCTCGATGTGCTGCAGGGCGCGGATCTCGAAGCCGTGCCGGGACGGGTCACGCTCCTCACCGGCGCCAACGGCTCGGGAAAGTCCACCCTCCTGAAAATTCTGGCGGGCCTGTTGCCGCCCGACGGAGGGACGGCCTCGATTGGCGGAATGGATGTCGTGCAGCGGCGCATTTCCTCCCAGCGCCTCCTGGCATTTCTTCCGCAAAACGTCACCTTCCATCCCGCCTCCACGCCGGAAGGGATTTTGGAATTTTACGGTCGCCTGCGGGGAACTGACAAGGGGCGCCGCAACCGCCTGCTGGCGGAGTTCGATCTCGAATCGGCCGCCACGCGACCGATCTGCAAGCTCTCGGGAGGCATGCTCCAGCGTCTGGGGCTCGTGCTGGCCCTGTTGCCAGACGCCCCGGCGCTCATTCTCGATGAACCCGGCGCCAGCCTTGATCCGGAGTGGCGCATTGTCTTGCGCGAGGAGTTGCTCAATGAGGCCCGTCGGGGGAAGACCATCCTTCTCACATCCCACCTGCCGGAGGAATGGTCGGATGCCACCGATACGTGGTTTGACTGCCGCGAGGGGCGGATTTTTTCCAGTGAACCCAGGGAGGCGGCATGAGTGTCGGGTGGGTGCGCCAGGTCTTTGCCTTTGCGGGAAGGGAATCGCGTCGTGCGGCGCGCAACCCCTGGCTCATCGTCCTCGCGGGGCTGGCACTCCTCGGCGGAGCGCTCATCACCCGCATCACGGATTCCGACTCCGCAGGTTTTCTGTTTTTGCAGGCCCAGCTTTTTCTGCTTCCGCTCTTTTCCGTGCTCATGGGGTGTTCGAGCATCCATGAGGATTTGGAGGAAATGCCCGTGCTCTTTTCGCAGCCCCTTTTCCGCAGCGCCTTTTTGATCGGCAAATGGATCGCCCTTTCCGCGGTGCTCGCTGTCGTGACCGCGCTGGCCAGCGGATTTGGCGCCGTCCACGAACCGGCTCTCATTCTCCTCTGGGCCAATGGCCTCGGGCTCTCGGGCGTGTTTGTCGCGCTGGGTCTGGTGCTCGGCCTCTGCCGTCAGGATCGTGTCCGCGGACTCATGGCCTCGTTGCTCGCGTGGCTGGCTCTGGTCTTCGGTTGGGATGCGCTGGCCTGGGTGACGGTTCAGGGCGGACTCGCCGAACGCTGGCCTCTGGCCTGGGTGAGTCTCCTTTTCGCGAATCCTCCCGTCATTTTCCGGGTGGGCGCCCTCCTGGCACTCGAAAACGTGCCCTTCCATGTCTCCAGCGCCGAACCCGTGACAGCGTGGTTGCTGGGCCATGCCTTCTTGCTTACACCGGCGGTTTGCGGTCTCTGGATTGCCTGCACCCTGGCGTTTGGCGTCGGCCATTTGCGCCGGGGTCTCGACACGGAATCCGGGTTCCGCCGGATTTTTCGCCGAATAATCAAATCGTCTCCGCCGCCGCAGGCGAAATCGCATTTTACAAATTCCGAAACCTGTAGAAATTGTCCGCCATGACCGCCGAGCTTTCCCGTTTCCATGCCCGGTTGAGCCAAGATCCCCTGCGCGATGCCTTTGGAAGTCGAAGCCCGGTGGTTCCCTGGCTGACATTCCAACCCGTTCCCGAGGCGGATGTTCCCGAAACCTGGGAGCGATTGCGCCGAACTCCCCGCGTGGGAAAATCCGTGGCCTACGTTCACGTGCCCTTCTGCAGCAACCACTGCCTGTTTTGTAATTTTTATCGAAATTCGACGCGCGGCGGGATTGCCGCTTCCTATGTGGACGCCGTCGTGCGGGACATTGAGAGGGAAGCGGACTCGTTCATGGCGTCGAGCGGTCCGGTGCATGCCGTGTATCTCGGGGGCGGCACGCCCACGGATCTCGACGCCCGCGAGTTGGGCCGTTTGATCGAGGCCCTGCACCAACATCTCCCCTTGGCAAATGATTGCGAGATCACCGTGGAAGGTCGTCCCACCGGATGCACTCCCGAAAAAATCGATGCGTGCCTTGACGCGGGTGCCAACCGGTTTTCCTTCGGTGTGCAAACTTTCGACACCGGGGTTCGAAAACGTCTGGGACGCAAGATGGAGGGCGGCGAGCTTATTGATTTCTTGCAGGCCATTTGTGCAAAGGATCGGGCCACAGTGGTTTGTGACCTGATTTTCGGACTGCCGAATCAAACCGAAGAAAGCTGGTTGCGCGACCTCGAAATCAGTGCCGATCTTGCGCTCGACGGCGTGGATCTCTATGCCCTGACCACCCTGCCGTCCAGTCCGCTGGCGACGGCCCTCAAGAAAGGCTCCCTGCCTGCCGGTGCCAACATCAAAGAGCAGGCCACCCTCTATGCCCTCGGCGTGGAAACCCTCGAACGCAAGGGCTGGCGGCAACTGACCAGCGCCCATTTCTCCCGGGAGACCCGCGAGCGCAATCTGTACAACCAACTCATCAAGGCGGGGGCCGGTTGTCTGGCTTTTGGGGCGGGTGCCGGAGGTTCATCAGGAGGCTTTAGCTACCTCGTTTCTCCGGATCTGGTGCGTTACTGTGAAATGACTTCCCACGGGAAAAAACCGCTGGGTGGACTCTATGAGGCCGGCAAAGGCCACGCGGCCAAAGCGGTTGTGACCGGAGGACTGGAGATCGGGCGGCTGGACCTTGGACAGGCCGAGCAGGCTGGTGCGCCGGGGCTGGCGTCTCGCGTGCGTCCGCTCATCCTCCAATGGGAGGAAGCGGGGTTGTTGACTCGGCAGGACGAGGTCCTCCGCCTGACCCTGGCCGGACGGTTTTGGCATACGAATCTGATTTCCTCCCTGCACCACCTCATTGATTCCTCGGGCGCCACGACGGTACCTGCGTCAAAAAACCACCAACCAAAATCCAAACTGATGACAACCACCGACACCACCGACAAAGAAAAGCAGCCCCTTCTCGATACCCTCCGCGAAAAATTTGCGAAGAGTGCCGACGGTATTTTGGAAATGATCGCCGCGCAGAGCGGATTAACCACCCGGGAGGTTGTCAGTTGTCTTCCGGAATCCTGTTGCCAGTTCGTGGAGGGAGAACATTTTGAGGCGATCATGACCGAACTTTCCGAATGGGGGGAAATCCTTCTCATCGTCCACACAGCTGACGGGGTTTTTGAATGCGCCGGACCGATGCCCAAGGGAAGTTTCGGACGCGGATTTTACAACTTGGAACGTGGCAGTCCGATCCGCGGCCACATTCGCGCGGACAATTGCGACGCCATCTGTCTGGTGCGTCGTCCGTTTATGGGAAAGGAAACGTGTTCCTTGCAATTTTTCAACACGCACGGCGACGCCATGTTCAAGGTCTTTGTGAACCGTGCTGAAGATGGCTCACTCGATGCCGGACAGGTGAGTCGTTTTGAAGGTTTATGGACGCGGTTTCAGGAGCCTGTGGCGGCATGAACTCTCCCGCACCGCTTCTCATATTCGGAGCTTCGCGCGGGACCGGTCTCGAGGTGGCGCGCCTCGCCCGCAGGAAGGGACAATCCGTTTACGGAGTGATTCGCTCACAGTCTGCCGCATTGGAGCAACTGGGCGTGAAGACCCTTTCCGGCAACGTGGACGATGCGGCGCAAGTCGCTGACGTCTGCCTTCAGGCCCGCGATGCCGGTGCCGTGGTTTCCACTCTGGGCGGGGGGACATCCGATGGTGACGGGACAATGCGTGTGATTGATGCCGTTCGCGCGGGCGGCATCCGGCGTTTCATTTTGGTCAGCTCCCTTGGTGCCGGAGACAGCCGGGCGTATGCTTCCCAGCGGCTTCTCGATGCCATTGGGCCCATTCTGGAGGAAAAGACCCGGGCGGAAAATCATCTCGCGGCCTCGGGTCTGGACTTCACGATCATCCGTCCCGGCCAGTTGCTCGATGCTCCCGCCAACCATCGGGCGAGCCTCCGGGAGGATCCGAGTCTGCACGGCGGCATCCCGCGCGCGGATCTCGCGGCCCTCATCCTGGAATGCCTCGATCAGCCGGAGACCATCGGCCGCACGTTTACCGCAGTGGATCCCGGTCCCTGAATTTCAAAATGCCACAAGCATCGTCCACGACTCCGTATAACAAACTTCCGCTGGTTTATTCCTGTTCGGGAGCCTCGACGGCTGCGCAAATGGCCAACCACATCGCGGTGAAGCTGGATCGTCTCCGGGCGGCGGAAATGTCCTGCATCGCGGGGGTGGGCGGCGACGTCAAACCCCTGGTGCGCACCGCGAAGTCCGGGCGTCCGATCATCGCGCTGGACGGATGTCCCCTGCAATGTGCGGCCAAAATCCTTGAACGCCAGGGACTCACCGCCGACAAATATTACGAGCTGAGCAAAATGGGGGTGAAGAAAACCTACCACGAGGACTTCGATCCCCAGGACGCCGGGCGCCTGCTCGAACAGATCCGCCAGGACATCACATCCGTCACTCCTTCGCCGACTCCCCCCGCTGCCTGACACAATTTTCAAACCAACCAACCAACCAAAAAAACCATGAGCCACCATACCGTCACATTCTCCCCCGAGGGAACCCCTGCATCCGAACGCACCGTTGGAGAACTCGTCGCCGAGCGTCCGGGTCGCTCGCGCATCTTTCAAGCCTACCAGATCGACTTTTGTTGTCAGGGAGGACGCACGCTGAAGGAAGCCTGCGAGCGCAAGGGAGTCGATCTGGAGGATGTCCTCGCGCTTCTGGAAGCCGAGCAATCCATCCCCGCCTCTCCGGCAGGCAATCCCGCAGACCTTCCCCCGCACGACTTGGCGGCCTACATCGTGGAAATCCATCATGGTTTTCTCAAACGGGAACTTCCCCGTCTGCAGGCCATGTCGGCGCGGGTCGCCCATGTCCACGGCGGGCACACGCCCTCGGTGGTCGAGGTTTCGCGGGTATTCGATGGTCTCTTCCACGAACTCGACAGCCACATGATGAAAGAGGAGCAAGTGTTGTTTCCGGCGGTGGCCGCGCTCAGCCGGGGCGGGGCAGCCCCCATGCCGCTCGATGGACCCATCCATTGCATGATCCATGAACATGAAGTGGCCGGAGAAGCCCTGGCCCGGTTGCGGGAACTCACCGACGAATACCAGCCGCCCGCTCAAGCCTGCAATACCTGGAGGGCACTCTTTGCGGGGTTGGCCGATTTGGAGGAGGACCTTCATCGCCACATCCATCTGGAGAATCATGTGCTCTTCCCGGCGGCACAAAAGCTGGCGGCGGCAAATTGAGGGCGGTGCCTCGCGGCACCTCCTCAAAAGCCAACAGATATTCGGAGGTTGATCCCTCCGCAGGCAGCCCGTAACGTCCCCACCGCTCCTGCGTTCAACGGGTCGTTATAGCGTCACTTGGTTTGGAAATGGCGATGACCCTTGCGGCGGGTTCACCGCATCCATTTTTTCACCAAAAGCCATGAAGTCTGCTTCGATGAAACTGGAAATTTTTCTGGCTTCGCTCGCGATCAACTTCTTTGCGTTGGCCCTGCCGCTGGCGATGCTTCAGGTGTTTGACCGCATTCTCGGGAATGCCGGGTGGAGGGATGCGTTGCTCCTGTTCGGTTGGGTGGCGGCCGCGCTCCTTCTCGAGGGGTTTTTCCGGTTCGCCCGTTCGCTCCTGATCGCCAACCGGTCGGTGGAGCGGGAACTCAACGGGGAAATCTTCGGCATGCAAAAACTGCTCCGAACGGATTTCGGAACCCTGGAAGCCAAGGGACTGCGCCGTTTGCATGCGCTCTTCGGTGCCCCCTCCCGGTTGAGAGATCTCCATTTGGATCCGGGTTGTGCGGCGTTCCATGATTTGCCCTTTACGGGGCTTTTTCTTGCGCTCCTCTTCCTCCTTGGCGGAAACCTTGTGCTGATTCCTCTTGCCGCCTTTGGATTGGTGGCGATCCTTGCGGCACTCACAAGGGCGGAGTTTGTTGATCGGACGGAACGCTTCGAAAAGCTCGATGCGGCGCGGAGTGGATTGTTGGAGCGATCCTTCGATGCGATGGAAACCCTCCGCAGCATGGCGATGGAATCGCTGCTCGCGGGGAGCGTGCGAGGGGCGATGCGCGCCCGGCTCGATGCCCGGGACGCCATCGAGCGGAAAACCCTCCTGTTGAGCGAATCCTCTGCGTTTCTCGGACAGGTGACCATGGTTTTGATTCTCGGTCTCGGCGGTCCCAAGGTGTTGCGCGGCGAGCTGACGCTTGGGAGCCTGACAGCCTGCGTGATCCTTGGCGGGCGCGCGACCGGGATGCTCACCGACGCAATGGCCCGGTGGGCGCAGCGGTATTCGGCGAAACTCGCCCTGGGGGAACAGGCCGAGTTGAGCGAACTGCCCGAGGTAAAAATCCTTGCCGATGGCGTGGTGGACTCGGAACCTCTGACCGACCGCTCCATCGAATTTTCCGATCTGGTCGTGCGCTGGTCGGACAGGACCACGGCTCCGTTGAGTCTGCGCATCGAGCCGGGGGAAATCGCGGAACTGCGGGGGCCGCGCATCGCCGTTTCGCTGGCGTTCCTCGCCGCCGCCGGCTTCACCGCTCCGACCGGCGGCTCGTTGCGCATCGGAGGAAAGGAACTGGCTGTCTACGATCCGGAGACCTTTCGACATTCGGTCATCCTGATCCCCAAGAAACCGGAGTTGTTCAACGGAACCCTGATGGAAAATCTCACGATGTTCGATTCGACCCGTGAGTCCAGGGCGAGGGAATGGGCCAACCGGATCGGCCTGACCGATCTGTGCGAACAACTCCCGCAGGGGTTTCTGACCAACTACCGCTCCGAGATCGTGAGCCCGATTCCTGACGGCATTGTGCGGCGGATCGCCCTCGCGCGGGCACTTTCCCTGGAACCAAAAATCCTCATGGTGGATCACGGATTTCATGGCCTGGATGACCCGGGGGCACAAAGGATTGCCGAGACACTTGCCTCGCTGCGCGGGAAGGTGACAATTTTGCTTGCGAGCTGGCAAACAATTTTTCGCGATCTCGCGACGCGGAGTTTCGAGGTCGGAATGCAGGTGGCGTCCGCCAGCAAGAGGGAGGCCGAATGAAAACCGGCGAGTCCCTGCAGATTCCGTCTCCGGATGCAACCGATGCCGCTCCGGAGTATCCGTGGGGCGGACTCCGGGTCACTCTCGTCTTCTCGTTCCTCATCAATTTGCTTGCGCTCGTGACGCCGCTCTACGCGATGATCATTCATGATCGGGTGATCGGCGGACAGTCCCTGATCCCGCTTTATCTTCTTTCCCCCGTCGTGGGTCTCGCGTTGTTGCTGCTGCTTCATCTTCGCTGGCAGCGCGCTTCTTATATGCTGTGGAGTGGAAGGGAATTTGCGCGCCAGCTGGCAGAGTGGTGCTGGGAAAAATTATTTGCGCTCCCCCTGGCGACACTCTCCAGGCAATCCGCCAACTCGCAGATGAACCGCATCAAGGCCATCGAGCGTCAGTGCGATTTGGTGGTCGGTCCCCTGGCGGTTGCCCTGAGCGATCTGCCCTTCGTGATTCCCGGTCTCGGGGTGATTGCCTGGCTGGGCGGCAGGATTGTGTTGGCTCCGCTTGCCGGTCTGTTGTTCATGATCCTGATTGGCTGGGTGTTTGCACGGTTCCTGCGCGGAGCGATTTCCGACGCCTCGACGGCGGGGAACCGCAAGAGCGCAGTCCTCCGGAATGCGTGGAATTCCCTGGCATCCCTGCGCATGGCGGGCGCCCTGCCCGGATGGGAAAAACGCCTGCGGGATTCTGCGGTCTCCTCTGCGAAGGCCCTGCGCTCCCAGGCGATCCGGGACGGCTTGTTGCGGGCGGCGGCCGTGGGGTGCATGGGGTTCACCGTGCTTCTCACCCTGGTCTTCGGTGTCGATCTGGCCCTCCACCACGCCATCACATCGGGAGGTCTGCTTGCGACGGTGCTCATCGTGTGGGTGATATTTTCCGCGCCACAGAGAGTCATGGTTTCCTGGAGCCGTCTGGGACAGTTGATGCTGGCCCGCAGGCAAATGGAGGCACTGGCCCGGACACCAGCCGAGACATTCGATCCCGGCAGCGTGCCGCCGAGCGGCGCCTTTCCTCCCTCGATCGAATTTTCCCGGGTGAGCCTGCGTTTTGACACGGACACCGGCGCGGCGCTCTCCGGTGTGAGTTTTAAGATGGAGCCGGGCGAGATCCTGGTGGTGCAGGGCGCCACCGGAGCGGGAAAATCAACCCTTCTGAAGGCGGTGACGGGACTCTACAAGCCGGTTGGCGGTTCGTTGCTTATCGCCGATAGCGACATCCGACAATTCGCTCCCCGCGACCTGCGGAACGCAATCAGTTACCTCCCGGAACAATCGGTTCGAGGAGGTGGTTCCGTGCGGGATCTCTTCCGGCTTGCAAGCCCGCTGGCCACGGATGAGGAGATGCTGAACCTGCTGCGGACCTTTTCCGGGGAGGAGTTCGAGCACTATTTCCCCCAGGGACTCGGGACGCTCGTAACCGAGGATCCCTTCCATGTCCTCACCCCGGTCGTGAACTGCCTCGCGATCGCGCGCGCATTTCATCGCCCCGCAGGAATCCTCCTGCTCGACAATCCGATGCTGGGCGACATCAGCAAGCCGGGGCTGCTGAAAATGCTGGCCGACCGCAAGGGCCGGCAAACCATCCTGCTCGTGACCAGCGACGAAGATTTGACAGTGCTGGCGGATAGAACAATCGTCCTGGATGCCGGCTCGCTTGTTTCCGCAGACTCCCCCTCCCCCATCAAACCGACGGCATAACATCTCATGAGGCCTTCTTCGCAACAGACCATTCTCCTCACCGAATCCCCCGGGGTGGCCATCATCCGCCGCGCCCTGTGGGGGGTGCTGATTTTTGTCGCGCTGTTTCTTCTCCTCTCGATTTTTATCAAGGTGGATGAAGTGACCAGGGTGCGTGGCGAGGTGGCGGCGATCGGCAACGCGCACAACATCCAGGTGGCGGATGGCGGGTATGTGGACGAGGTGCTCGTCGAGGAGGGGCAGAAGGTGAAGGCTGGGGATGTCATTGCGCACTTTGAGCCGACCGGCCCACGCGCGGAACTGGCCACGGCGGCGTCCGCCCGCGCGGTGTTGCAGGCCACGCAGATGCGCCTGGAGGCGTTCCTCGCGAACAAGCCGCTGGATCTCTCGAAGCTCGCCGCAGACTATCCCGACATCGCCTCAGAGCAGATCCGGGAAATGGATGCCGCAATCAAACTCCAGGTGACCACCGAGGAAGCCCTCCGCCAGCAGGTGGCTGCGGCCAAGGCGGAGGTGGCGGTCAACGAAAAGGAAATTCCCATCGCCGAATCCCAACTCAAGTCGGCGCAGGCCGCGCTGGCACAAATGGAAATCGCCGAAAAATCGGGTGTGCTCCCCAGGGCCGAATACAACCAGCGCCTTCAGGAGGCCACCAATTCCTCGCGCGATCTTGCCGCCTTCACCGGAAAGAGGGCGACTCTCCGGGCCCGTCTCACCGAGGCGGAGGCCGAACTGGCGCAAGTCGGTGACAAGGCGCGCGCGGAGGCCAGGGGGCAACTTGCGGAAGCGTCCGCCAAATTGAGCGCGGCAGACGACCAGTTCTCCAACCTCCAGAAACGGGCCGATCGCACCGCGCTACTCGCCCCGGTGGACGGCTATGTGACCGCGCTGCCGGCATCGCGCCGGGGGGCGGTGATGCAACCGGGCGGGATTGTGGCGGCCATCGTCCCCCTCACGTCAAAGTATGTTCTCAAGGTCAGGATTCCGCTCAAAGACATCGGAGCCGTCCACGCGGATCAACCGGCGCGCATCAAGATTGACAGCCTCGACCACCATCGCTACGGCACACTGCCGGGTCGGGTCCTCGAGGTTTCGCCGACCCCGGTGAAACCCCGCGAGGGAACCCCTTTTCACGAAGGCCGAATCGCCTTGGAACGCAGTCAACTCGAAGCCGACGGACGGTCCACTCCCGTTTCCGCCGGGATGACCGGGGAAGCGGATGTCGTTACCGGAAAAACATCGGTTCCCCAATATCTGTGGGGCCCGATTTTCCGGGACGATACGACAGGAAAAAGTTTCACCGAGCGGGAGAGCCAGCCATGAGACACTCAAGAATTTTCGTCCTTCACGTTGTCCTTCTTTGTGCGCTGCCCTTTTCCTTGCGCGGGCAGACCCCGCGGATCGAGTGGGATGTCCTCAATCAGGAGGTCGAGGAACTCTACCGGGCGGGCAAGTATGATCGCGCAATTGCGATTGCCGAGCAGGCCTTGCAGGTTGCCGAGCAGAGCTTTGGCTCGGATCACCCCAGCCTGGCGATGAGCCTGAACAATCTGGCCGCGCTCTACGACACCAAGGGCGATTATGCCAAAGCGGAGTCACTCTACAAACGCGCGCTGACGGTTCAGGAAAAAGTTCTCGGCCCGGAACATCCCAATGTGGCCGGCACCCTGAACAACCTGGCCGGGCTCTACTACACGCAGGGCGACTACGTGAAAGCGGAGCCGTTCTATAAGCGCGCGCTGGCGATCCAGGAAAAGGTTCTCGGCCCGGAACACCCCGATGTGGCCGCGAGTCTGAACAACCTGGCCGGGCTTTACTACACGCTGGGTGACCATGTGAAGGCGGAGCCCCTTTACAAACGCTCGCTCGCCATCCAGGAAAAGTTGTTTGGCCCGGAGAATCCCGACGTGGCGACCACTCTGAGCAATCTGGCCGCGCTTTATGCCACGCAGGGAAACTACGCCGAAGCCGAGTCGCTCTACAATCGCTCGCTGGCCATCCAGGAGAAGGCGCTTGGCGCGGACCATCCGGACGTGGCGGCAACCCTGAATAATCTGGCTGGGCTCTACTACACGCACGGCGACCATGCCAAGGCCGAGTCACTTTACAAACGGTCATTGGAGATCCACGAGCAGATGCTCGGCCCCGAGCACCCGGACGTGGCCACCACCCTGAATAATCTGGCTGCTCTCTACGGCGCGCAGGGCAACTTCACCGAGGCGGAATCCCTCTATATGCGCTCGCTGGCGATCTGGGAGAAGGTTCTCGGGCCGGATCATCCCAATGTGGCGACGAGCCTGAACAACCTGGCCGACCTCTACAGAAGCCAGAGAAAGTTTTCCGAGGCGGAACCCCTCTTCAAGCGTTCGCTGGAAATCCAGGAGAAGGTTCTCGGGTCTGACAATCCGGAACTGGTGACGAGCCTGAACAATCTTGCCGGGATCTACAAAGCCATGGGAAATCCCGCCGCGGCGGAGCCCCTCTCCAAACGTTCGCTGGCCCTTCAGGAGAAGGCGTTCGGCCCCGACCAGCCGGATGTGGTGGCGGGTCTGAACAACCTGGCCGCGATCTACCGGGCCCAGGGAAATCCCGCCAAGGCGGAACCCCTCTACCGGCGGGCTCTGGCGATCCAGGAGCAGTCCCTTGGCCCGGACCACCCCGATACAGTGGCGAGTCTGAACAACCTGGCCGGAATCTATGGTTCCCAAGGCAACTACGCAGAGGCCGGGTCGCTCTACAAACGCTCACTGGCCATTCAGGAACAAACGCTCGGACCCGAGCATCCCGATGTGGCCACAGCCAGGAATAATCTGGGCGGAATCTACGGCGCCCAGGGCGATTTTGCGGAGGCCGAGTCGCTTTACAAGCGGGCACTGGCGATCCGGGAGAAGGCACTCGGTCCCGACCACCCCGACGTGGCCGTGTCCTTGAACAGCCTGGGCGGACTCTATGCCGCCCAAGGCAACAGCACCGAAGCCGAGTCGCTTTACAAACGCGCCCTCGCCATCCAGGAAAAGGCGTTCAAACCCGATCATCCGAATGTGGCGACGACCCTTGGGTATCTGGCCGGGATTTACATCACCCGGAGCAACTTCACCGAAGCCGGGCCGCTTTACAAACGCGCGCTCGCCATTCGGGAAAAGGCACTCGGTCCCGACCACCCCGACGTGGCCGCAAGCCTGAACAACCTGGCTGCGCTTTACGTGAATCAGGGCAACTTCGCCGAGGCCGGGCCGCTCTTCGAACGCGCGCTCGCCATTCGGGAAAAGGCACTCGGTCCCGACCACCCCGACGTGGCCGCAACTCTCAATAATCTGGCGGGTCTCCACCGCCTCCAGGGCGACTACACAGAGGCCGAGCCGCTTTTCAAACGCGCACTCACGATTTGGGAAAAGTCGCCCGGTTTCGAACCACCGGAACTCGCCGTTTGTCTGACCAGCCTGGCCGGAATTTTCCGGGCCCGGGGCGACTCCGCCGAAGCCGCGCCTCTCTATGAGCGCGCGCTCGCCATCCGGGAAAAAATCTTCGGTCCCGACCACCCCCAGGTGGCCGCAAGTCTGAATCACCTCGCGTTGCTCTACGACTCCCAAGGCGACTTCGCCAAGGCGGAACCCCTCTCCAGGCGCACACTGGCAATCATCGAGAAGGCGTTCGGTCCCGACAATGTCCATGTCGTCACCAGTCTGATCAACCTGGCCGCCCTCTACGACTCCCAGGGGGATTTTGAAAAAGCGGAACCCCTCTACAAACGCGCCCTCGCCCTCCAGGAAAAGGCGCTCGGTCCCAACCATGCCGATGTCGCCAAAAGCCTGAACAACCTGGCCGTCCTCTATCGCGCCACCCACCGGGAAGCTGACGCCGAGCCACTGGAAAAACGGGCAGCCCAGATCCGCACCGCAAAACAATAGCCGCCCCAGATCCGGAAAATCACCCTCCGTACGATTCCTTCAAAAATTTCCAGAGTGGGTTTTGAAAGCGAGCGGGGACTAATTTTTCTTTTGGGCGGGGGCGGTCTCGACGGCGGGGGTGCGCGTGCCGTCGAGGCGAAAAATCGTTTCCCCTTCCTTCATGAGACCGAGCTTGTCCCGCGCGATTGTTTCGACGTAGCCAGGGTCGGTCTGGAGGAGGGTGACCTCGCGTTCGCGCTTTTTTTGGAGGAGTTGCTCGGCGCGGAGTTTCGCCTGTTCCTCCTCCAACTTTGCAGCGATCCGGTTGCGGTGGACCCACTCAGGATAGAACGTCAGTCCGCCAAGCAAGAGGATTCCCAGCGCGATCAAGGCGAGCATGAACCGGTTTAGGAAATGCCAGAATGCGGGATTGCGGCGTTGTTTTGTCTGCTCCACTCAGGGTAGGAGTAATCTCAAACGGGGAGAATTTCCAGCCCGACCTTGCAGCGATTCCGAAAGAGAGGGCGTGAGAGTTGATTTTTCTCTTTATGGACAAGGATTTGAGGGCGAGA
>JACSRU010000083.1 GCA_014879575.1 Chthoniobacterales bacterium
GCCCCATTGGGAGAGGCCGTGTGGGTGGTGGCGGTAGGGCAGGGAAGGAGAGTGCAGTGAACGCAGGAGGTCTGCCGGGGCAGGAAGCCGAGAGGCACCCGGCAGAAGTCAGAGCCGCCATAGTAACCCGCCGAACCAACGGCGAAAGCATGGAAACCATCGTGGCGAAGCTCAATCCGGTCCTGCGGGGCTGGTATGGATACTTCAAACAAGCCCACGCGGACCTGCTGCGAGAAATGGACGGATGGGTCAGGGGGAGACTGCGCGCAATCCTGCGCAAACGGCAAGGGAGGAGAGGTCGAGGCCGTGGCCGGGATCATCACCGATGGGGAAATCGATACTTTGACACCCTTGGGCTCTTCTGCCTGGAAGCGGCCCAAGCACGGGAACAAGCCAGCCTCCGATAGGGAGCAAAATGCTGACTGGAAAGCCGGATGCGGGAAATCCGCCCGTCCGGTTTGGTGGGAGGGGCGGGGAGTAGTATCCCCGCTCCTACCCCAATCAGGAGCACGGCGTGGTTTCCGGAGGGGCGACTTGTCACCCCCCAGCGCGAAGCGCCACTTCTGGAGGGATGACCTCCGTGTCGTCCGCCGCAGGCCGTGCCATCCACGCCATCCGTCTGCGGACCAGACGGAGCTGGTCCCTCCAAGGGCGCAAGTTGCCAACGCAAGAGACTCGACGCGCGGGGGGGATTTGGATTAGATCATTCGCTTTCTCCACCCTTACAACTTCATTTCATGGCGTCATCATCCAAAAACATTCTCATTACAGGCGGCGCGGGCTATCTCGGGTCCGTTCTGGCTCCCATGCTCCTGGGAGCGGGATATTCCGTCACCGTGCTGGACAACCTGCTTTTTGGGCAGACCGCGCTTCTCGACTGCTGCCACAATAAAAATTTTTCTTTCGTGAGGGGAGACTGCCGGGAAGAGTGTGTTGTCGGTCCCCTGGCGGCCAAGGCCGATGTCATCATCCCATTGGCGGCCCTGGTGGGTGCCCCTCTGTGCAATCAGGACAAACTGGCAGCCACCTCCACCAACCGCGATGCCGTTGAACTTCTCTGCCGACTGGCTTCGAAGGATCAACAGATTTTGATCCCCACGACGAATAGCGGCTACGGAATCGGGGAAAAAGGCAAACTCTGCACTGAGGAGAGCCCGCTTCGCCCGCTTTCGCTCTACGGCACGACAAAGTGTGAAGCGGAAAATCTTGTGCTGAGCCGTGAAAACGGACTGAGTTTCCGATTTGCCACCCTGTTTGGAACCTCTCCCCGCATGCGCCTCGATCTGCTCGTCAACGACTTCGTCTATCGCGCCGTCAATGATCGGGCCGTCGTGATTTTCGAAGGACATTTCAAAAGGAACTATCTCCATGTCCGGGATGCCGCAAATGCGTTTCTTCACGCCATCGCCAATTTCGACAAAATGCGGGGCCGCGCATACAACGCCGGCCTCGAGGACGCCAACCTTTCGAAATTGGAACTCTGCACGGAAATCCAGAAACAACTCCCCCACTTTGTCTTCCTCGAAGCCCCAATCGGCGAAGACCCGGACAAACGGGATTACATCGTCTCCAACGCGCGGCTCCTGGAATCCGGATTCCGTCCACACTTCGATCTGTCGCAGGGCATCACCGAACTGATCAAGGCCTACCAGATCATCCGGAACAGCCGATTTTCCAATGTGTGATTTCGCCCCGGAGGATGTCACCGCCGTCATTCTTGCAGGCGGTTTGGGCACACGCCTTCGCGGCATTATTGGAGAGATGCCAAAACCAATGGCACCCGTGCTGGGCAAACCTTTTATCGAATGGATTATTCAGTATTTGCGACGGGAAGGCCTGCGGCGCGTCATTATCTCCGCCGGTTATCGTGCGGACATCCTTTTGGAGCACTTCCATAATGTGAGGACTGACGGCATGAATATTCTTGTCGCAACCGAACCGAGTCCGCTTGGAACCGCAGGGGGGTTCCGAGAGGCTCTCCGGAGCACCCAGGCGCAATCTTCCAACTGGCTGGTATTGAACGGTGATTCCCTTGTCGCCACCCCCCTGACTCCCCTGCTAAATTTTCGCCAGTCTCCGGGATTTTTCTCCGCGTTGCTTGCCGTTTGGATGGATGATGCCTCGCGATACGGCAGCCTGGACATTAATGCCAAGAACCATTTGACCGCATTCCGCGAGAAAAGCCCCGGTCCGGCATGGGTCAATGCGGGCGTTTATCTCATCAGCAACCTCGCGGCACAATCCCTGGCTGACAAAACACCCTTAGGCTGGGAACACGACGTGTTTCCCAACTGGCTGACTGAAAACAGAAAACTTCAAATCAGTTCCTGCAAAGCCCCCTTCCTTGATATTGGGGTTCCGGAAGACTTCGAGAAAGCGACGCCATTTCTCATCGAATCCGGACTTTCCGGGAATGGAATTTCTTAATGCCCGAGGGTTACGTTTCCACCATGCGCAAATCGAAAAAACATTCGCTGACCCAAAAGCCTGCGGTTCGATCCAATGATCTCCTGGGAAATCTCAAGCGCGGTCGTTTCCCGGCTCTTGGGATTTTTCTCCTCATCACGGCCATCTGGTTGGTGTTGTATCTGCCGCACCTGAGAACCAGTCCGCCCTGGTATAATGATGAAACCCTCACTCACAAGACCGCCATGGATCTGGTCCACGGTCAGGCGACTCTTTACGGCATGTGGGGCACTTTTTGGCATCCGCACAATCCCTACCAGCCGTTTTATCACCTCTTGGCGGGTCTTTTTGGGCTCGCCACGAACGGTGACATTTTGGGATCGAGATTTTTCAATGCCCTCCTCGCCTGGGCAACTGCGCTTGCAATCCACTTCATCGGGCGTCGTTCGTTGGGTCGCATGCCAAGCTTGTTTGCCGCCCTGATGTTTCTTGTTTACGATCAGAGCGTCATCCACTTTCGCATGACCTATGCACACAATCTCTGCGGTTTGGGCATTCTGATCATGACGCTTTTTCTTCTACGTCCGGCGAGCCGAAGAAATGACCTCAGAGCCGGACTTGGATTGGCACTGGCTGCGGGTGCACACCCCCTGTTTATCCATGCCGCCACTGCCGGCGGAATTTCCCGGATCAAACACTGGAAAAGTTTTTTCCCGCTGTTCCTACCGGCCGGCCTCATGGTTGGACTCTCCCTGGGCTTGAATTTCCTCTTCCAACGTCAGTGGCTTTTCGACGATCTTTCCCTCTTAAAATACACCTTCTTTAGCCGGGCGGCCTCTGATGGAACGGGAGCGAAGGCCATTGAAAATCTCTGGTTTTTTCTTCGGCAGGACTGGTTTCACTCGGCCATTGCCTTGGGACTTCTCGTTTCGGCTCGGCGTCGCTTGTATCCCATCCTTTTCGTCGGAGGCTTCGTCCTCTTCATGCTCGTGAAAAACCGGCAAAATCTTACGCTTTTTTATTACCAGGCGATTATTATTCTTCCCACTCTCTGCCTGGCTTGGGCATCACTCTTTATCTTCATTAGAAAATCCGCGCGCCGTTATAATCGGTTGGCCTTTCTTCCCGGCAAGCAGGCGGCTTGCCTCCTCTTTCTGCTTCCTCTCATCGGGTTTTTCCACATGTTCCCTCTGTCTCTTTCGGGAAAAGTCTATGCCAGGTGCCAGTATTGGGCGACCCAATCGGCAGAGGAGGTTGAGGAACTCGCCAAATGGATTAACGAGCGCACCACGGAAACTGATTTTGTTCCTTGCGCAAACTCCATCTCCTGGCTGCTGAAAGCCAAAACTGCGAATTACCTTCAGATTGTTACCTGGTATGGATATCCCACCCAGGGATATGACTTTGGAAACAAGCGCGAGCGTTTTCGCTACGACGTCTCGCTCGAGAATGCACGTTATGCAATCGTTGGCGACCACGAAAAGAAATGGGCATTTAATGAACCAAATGTCAACGAACTCGTAAAAAAACTTCAAAATGAAAAATGGCCGACCGTGTGGCGTGGATCAAATTATGTCATTTTGGAAAACCCGAAATATTTTGCTAATGCTTCGACTTCCATTGATTCCTCCCCATCAAAGCCTGCGCCCTTAATCGACTCGGCATCTAAATAGCCGACCATTATCAAAAGATATTCGACTGCAAACATGAACCGATCCAAAGTCACCGTCTTTATCCCAACTTTAAACGAAGCCAACGGGCTGAAGCGCTTGCTGCCGGAGATTCTCCGGCAACAAGTCGGGCAGGTTCTGATCTCGGATGGCAATTCCCGCGACGGTTCCGAAGAAATCGCCCGCGACCACGGGGTTGACTTCTACGTGCAAAAACGTCCGGGGATTCGCCACGCCTACATTGAAGCCTGGCCGATGATTCGCGGGGATTGGGTTCTTACAATGAGTCCCGATGGGAATTGTATCGTTGAAGACATTTCCCGACTGATTGAAAAAATTGGCGCGGGTTACGATATGGTCATCGCTTCCCGATACTATGGTGACGCAAAAAGTGAGGATGACGATGCCATTACGGGATTTGGGAACTGGCTGTTTACCCGGACCGTTAATTTGTTATTCAAGGCCGACTACACGGATGCCATGGGGATTTATCGTATCTATCGCACCCAACTTTTTTATGAACTTGGGCTGAACAAGGAAGAGTCTTATGTGATGTTCGAAAGGCTTTTCGGGACCGTGATGGGAATTGAGCCCCTCCTTTCGGTTCGCAGCGCATCCCACCGGTGCAAGGTTGCCGAAATTGGCTCAGACGAACCGAAGAGAACCGATGGCGAAAGAAAACTGCAAGTGCTGCGCTGGGGTGCGGCCTATTACAGTCAGTTTTTGTTCGAATTTGCCAAGGGCATCGGCCGAAAATAACTCGGAAAAAATCCGCACGGTTTCATCCCGGCTGGTTTTCCAACAACTGGCGTCTCAGACCAATGGCCGCCATATCTTCGATGTTCCTGCGTTCCTGGACTCCGAATCTTTTTTCCACCAACTCAAGATAGGTCGGGTTTGTAAAATATTTCTGCCAGGCCTCATCTCGAAACTTCAATACTTCGGCGGCGCTGAGAGTTTCTGTGGGCAGGGGCTGGCTTTCGTAGGACAGAAACCCATAACCGGCGTAGGACGTGGGGAGTTTCCATCCCTTTTCCCTGGCTTGGTGATAGAGCGGACTTCCGGGCAGTGCCATGCAGGGATACATATTTGCCATCTCGGTGTTGAGTTCCATCGCCAGGTCGAGCGTTTGTGTCATCGTTTCCAATGTGTCATTCGGAAATCCAAAAATGTAATTTGCAATTACATTAATGCCAAATGACCGGGTTTCCCGCACCACCTCGCGAATATTGACTTCCTTAAAGCTGCCCTTGGAGACTTCCTGGCGCACGATCTGGTTGCCAGCTTCAACGCCCAGGGCAAGCCAGCCGACCCCGGCCCGGCGAAAAAGCTCCAAAAACTCCCGGCGCACCGTGTCCACACGGGAATATGACCACATGCGGAAGTTATGTCCACGGGCAATGAGACCTTCCAGCAACGGCACATAATACCGTTTGTCCAAAAAGAACATTTCATCCGAAATGCGGAGGGTCTCCACGCCGAGTGCCGCCAATTTGTCAAATTCGCCCAGCAGGAATTCCGGGCTCCAATATCTCATCACCCGCGAATCCGACGAGCTGATGCCTTCGGCATTATTTGTGCGATTCAAGATGTTGATCATGCAAAAATTGCAGGCGAACCGACATCCCAGGGAAGTATAGATCGCGGCAAATGGCGTGCGCTTGGCATGGTCAAATTCCGCATGCCAAAAATGGGCGCGATACAAATCAAGGGGTTTCTCCCGATAAGGCAGCAAATCCCATGCGTAACCGGGAAGATCCACGTCCATTCTCTCCTGGGGAACAACGCGCTCCGGGTCGTTGAGCATCAAACGTTCGGAGTCCTTCCATCCGATGCCGCAAATCCCCGAGAAATTTGGCGAGGCTGTTTCTCTAAACGCCGCAAGAAGATTGCGCAGCGCGTAAACGCCCTCATTGAGCAAGACAAAATCAAAGCCGTCGCAACCAAGAACCTCCCTTGGAAGCGCGCTTACATGGGATCCCACACAACACGTGAGGGTTTCGGGATATTCCGCTTTCAGACGCACCGCCAGCTGCGAGGCTCCCCCCATATTGGTCGTCCCGGAATTTGGATTCTGACCATAGACGACAAAACACACGAGCCGGGGAGCAATTTCCTCCACACGTTTGATAGCCGCCGAGTTCGTTAACCGCTCGGCATTGCAATCCAGGATGGCGACTCCGAAGCCTGCCGCACGACAACTTTGAGCGAGCAGAAGGCTCCAAGTTGGTGTCTCAATGGCAGAATAAACCCTGCCAAGATCCTGATAAGCCGATGAGGCATCCGTCTCAACGAAAAGGACGTCCAGTTTGCGCTCTAGCATGCGTTCAACAAATGACAGAGTTGGCCAATTTTCTCCGGATCAAGATCAGGATAATTCCCGATATAAAATCCGTAGAAGTGAACATGATCCACCATTGGAAAATCCTTGTAGTGCTCGCCAAACCGTTCGCGCAAATAAGGTTGGCGGAGCTGATTTCCCCCTCCGGAGGTTCCGCGTCGGAATTCCACCCCCGCCTTTCGAAGAGCACTCTGGACACGATCCCGGAGGACATCGTCCGGTTCCCGCAGCACCAGCGTAAAGGCATAATTGGAACTGCCCTCCACAAAAAAATCCGTCCGGTAGCGCGTTGGGTCCAACCCGGCAAGAAACCTTTCGAAGTTTCTCCTTCGCAATACGTTGTTCGCGTCGAGTCGGGGCAATTGGTTGCGACCGATGACCGCATTAATTTCCGTGCTGCGTACGTTGTAGGCAGGGAAGGAAAATATGAAATCCGGATTCAGATCGGGGTGGCGGTGAGCATAATCGCTTTTTTTCTGGGCATCTCTCATTTCGCGAACCATTCCATGCGATCTTAACATTCTGATGGTTTCGATGAAATGGTCATCATTTGAACAGATCATTCCTCCCTCGATCGTGCTCAGATGATGGGCGTAATAGAACGAAAAATTCGAACAGAGGCCAAACGTCCCCAGCTTCCTGCCTTGGAAAGTTGCGCCATGTGATTCGCAAACATCCTCAATCAGGGGAATCCCCCGGGACTCCAACGCTTCAAGCAGACGTTCATTCAGGGCGTTAAAGCCCAGAATATGCGTGAGAAAGACACCCCGAACATCCTCGTCGAGCACGGCCAGGACCTGCTCGACGTCCATGCCTAAAGTTTGGGGATGGATATCCACAAAAACCGGTTCGAATCCCGCCTGAATGACAGACGCAATATCGGAAACCCATGTTAATGTAGGAACGATGACTTTGCCGGGACCATGCAAGTGGCGGAGCGCACACATCGTCACGAGATTTGCCGAGGAGCCGGAGTTGACGAACACACTTTGTCTTACCCCGAGCCATGCCGACCATTCCTCTTCAAAGGCTCTTACCTGGCTGGACTGCGTAAGAATCGGCGCGGGATCCTGACTCAAAAATCTGATGATCGAATCGAGATCCTCCCGGAGGATGTTCTCGCGCATCAAGGGCCAGTCCAAATGCACGCAGGGCTCACTTCTCGCCATAGTAGTCGCCATATTCGACAAGCAAGGTGGATTTTCCGTCCTCGCGGAGCAACGCCTTCTGGTAGGCAGGCAGAATCTCCGGGGGTTCTTCCAGGCGAATCACCTCGATATTTCGACACATGAGGCGGAAGGCTTCGGTATAATCCCCCACATGCTGGAGTTGGGGATGCAACGGCCGTTCCGAACCGATTGATGTCCGGATGATCACTTTCGGCGCAAATTGGCCGCCGGACATTTCGCCGATTTTATCGAGGTGATTTACGATCTGATTCACCGCAAGGAGCAGGAAATTCCAGCGGGGAAAAATGCTCACGGGAATAAACCCCGCAAGTGCCAGACCGTTGCACATACCCATTTGCATTTCTTCTTCGACGGGGAGTTCCACGCGCCGGGATGCGTCAATGTCGGAAAGCGTTCCAAACATCGCTGTGCCAGGCACGGAAACCGCCTGCCCAAGAAAAACCACACGGGAATCTTCTGAAAGAAACTTCATCGCCGCCTTGAGAGCTTCTGCGTATTTCATGACTTAAAATTGCACTCGCACACCGGCTCCGGCGTGAGGATACTTCGTTTTGTAGCGGTAAGAGATGAGGAAATCCTCCCCGGAATCCTCGAAGGAAAGTCGTGGAGAGTTCCAGACTTCCCGAGTGTCGGTGCAAACCGACTTCCCATTATCTTCAACAATGAACCGTATGGGGAGACCGTGATTGCGGCTATATTTCATACACGAGTGTGCCAGGCCTGTCTCCGCAGTCATTTCTCCGATAAAGCAATGAACCCTCTCGGAGGTTCCCGCGCGTTTGATCCCCATGGCGATGCCAACCGCAATGGGCAACACACCGCCAACGATCGCTGATGAAAAAATCCTGTGCTCGGCGAAGCACAATGAAATCGAGCGTCCGGCCATGATCTCCGCTTTGACCTGC
This sequence comes from Chthoniobacterales bacterium, assembly GCA_014879575.1. GTDB lineage: Bacteria > Verrucomicrobiota > Verrucomicrobiia > Chthoniobacterales > Terrimicrobiaceae > QYQL01. Next base: position 8,513 of record JACSRU010000083.1, read on the forward strand.
TCACGGGGAACCCCCTTCAGAAGGCATTGATAATGGCTGCGCCACGAGCAAAGAACCCAGTCGTCCTTGTGGATCTTGCGGAACACTTCCAGCATGGCTTCCTCGTTCCCACTGTAAAGGTGGACGGGAGCGCGAATGTGACCGGCATTGAACTCCGCCGCGATCTCCTCCTCAAAAGCAATCAGTTCTTCCTTTGTCACGGCTTACACAGGTTCTTCAGTTTCTTCGGGTTCATAATAAATCACCTCGCTGCCGCCGGATTCAAACTTAATCGGAACGTGAAGGAGTTTGTAGAGTCGCTGCCGGACCGCCCGCCGGGAAGCCGGTGGCACGAAAAGCAAAAGAAATCCCCCGCCTCCGGCTCCCAGCAACTTCCCGCCCAGCGCGCCCGCTGAAATCGCCTGGTCGTAAATTTCATCCACTTCGGGTGTCGAAACCCGGTCACTCAGTGCTTTCTTTGCCTGCCAGGTTTCGTTCAACAAAGCCCCAAATTCCTGCATCCGACCCGCCTCGGCGAGCAACTTTCTCCCAATGGAGACGCTTTGTTGGACTTTACTCAAATGTCGCTCCTTGGCCGCGAGGTTTTGCACGTAGGTGGCGGCAATTTCCGAGGAAAACCGGGAGATCCCGGTAAAAAGCAACAGGCAATGACTTTCAATCTCCTCGACCTGAGCGACTGGGATTGTCACCGGTTCCACGCGATACTCTCCCGACGGAAGAAACTCGACGAAATTAAACCCTCCGAACGCCGTGGTAATCTGATCCTGACACCCGACGCTTTCCTTGAGCACATCTCGTTCGATACGGATGGCGGTGGACGCCAGCTCCCGCTTGGACACCATTTCGCCCCGCAGGGCGTGCAATGCGTGAAGAAGCCCCACGGTGAAGGCGGAACTCGAGCCGATTCCACTGCGCGCCGGCAAATCCCCATCGTGGTGGATCTCCAGGCCGTTACGAAACCGAAACATCTCCAGCGCGGCCCGCGCCACCGGATGACGAATCTCCGAAATTTCCTGCACGTCCTCAGTCTGGGAATAGACAATGCGGAATTTGTGATCGAAAAATGGCGGCAGATACCGACACGTTAAATAGCAATACCGGTTGATGGATGTCGCCAATACGGCACCGCCGCGCTCACGAAACCATTCGGGGTAATCAGTCCCCCCACCAAAAAACGAGAGCCGATATGGGGTGCGACTGATGATCATTTGTCCGGGAAAAGGAACTGGCTTGTTATCAGGCAGAACGAAAATTGCAAAAGAAGAATTTTCTGAAGTTTGGGGGTGCGTTTGATTGCCGTGAAGAAAGGCAGACCATGGAATCGTGCATGCCCTTCCATCAACCTACGCACTACGACACTCCCAAATTTTTTAAAAATATGGCTTTACGAAGTATTTACTTTGTATATTCAAAAAGACCACAATGTCATCCAGACACTCGAACTCTGTGAGCCCCACTCCGCCGCCATCGTCGGGGAGGTGCTCTGGCTTTTCCCTCATTGAATTGCTTGTGGTGATCGCGATTCTTTCGATTTTGGTGACGGTCGGAATGTCCACACTTTCCCAGCCCAAGCAGGGGAGGGAGATTTCGGCGGCGGGGGGCGTCTTGGGCGACCTGGCCGCGCTGGCGCGTGAGCATGCGTTGTCAAAAAACACCCGCACCGTGCTGGTGGTCGCCCAAGTCGGCAGCGGCCCGGAAGCCCGGTCGGTGGCCAGTATCTGGGACGCCGCCACGACGAATCAACTCGAACGCTGGAACGCCCTGCCGGGTAGCGTGGTCGCCACGAATTCCGGAGCCGCTGCCCAGGCATTTTCCTGGGCGAAGTATCAGAATCAGCCCGTGTCGAATCCCGACGCGTATTGGTTTTATCCGGATGGGCGGATGGGCGACGACGCTAACGCACTTTTCAAGTTGAAGGTGCAGCCCCGCAACGGCGCGCCGGATGCCTGCGAGCTGATTTTTAATCCGGTGACGGGAACCTTCAAAACCAGCCGGGGGGGCGTGTGATGAAACGCAATGGCTTCACTCTGGTCGAGATCACGATTGCGATGGGGCTCATGACCTTCGTCCTGATGTCGCTCATCGGATTGATGAGCGTGGGGCTGGGCTCCGGAAAGGCCGCACAAATCCAAACCATCGAGGCCTCCGCATTGCGGATGGTTCAGGCGCAGATGCGCACGAATGCGCCGTCAGCCTTTTCGGGAGTGCTGTATTTTTTCAACTACGACGGAACCACCAACGCGACTTCCAACGGGGCGTTTCTTCAGTGCGAAGTCACCACCAACCAGCCGACGAATGCGGTGTCCCCCGCCAACTTCGTCGGGGTGAAGCTGGAGTTTTCGCATCCCCTGAGTGCTCCCGCCACCAACCGAACCACCAATGTTTTCCATGCGAGCCTCAGTCGTTAGAACCGGAGAACGGGCCTTTACCATCCTTGAGCTTCTCGTGAGCGCGGTGATCTTTGTCATCATGCTTGCTTTGCTGGGCTCGGTCATCATGCATTTCAACACGGCCTGGCGGCAGGGCGACGCACAAAAGGAGCGGCGTCAGAACGCCCGGGTCATCTTCGACACGATCAGCCGGGACTTGCAGGGTGCGGTTCCGACCCTGCCGGGCACTGGAGCCAACCGCGTGCCTTTTCAGGTGCAACAAACCAACAACAGCGACGCCCTGCTCTGGGGGACATCCCTGCCCGCGAACCGGACGCGGGGCGATTTTGCCACGGTGGGCTATTTTGTGGACTCTCAGAATCGCCTCTATCGCTGCCAGACGAATGCAGCGGAGTCGGACCTCGACACGCTGACGGCTTCCGCAGGGGGATCCAATTTTACCGGCCTGCTGGCTGAGAATGTCGTCAGCCTGACCGCGACGGCGGTCGCCCGTGACGGCTCGACCAATACCATTTTCACGACAAACCTGCCCGTGACGGTGGACCTGACCCTCCTGCTGGCGGATTGGCGGACTCTAAAACAAAAACCGAACCTCACCGTGCCTGATCCGTCGAATCCTCCCGTCGGCGTGCAGGTATTCCGCACCCGCGTTGAATTTCCCGCCGCCCCATGAAAATTCGTTCTCAGCAGCGCGGTGCCGCACTTGTCGTCACCCTAGCCATCATCATCCTGGCCGTGGTTCTCGTGGTGGGGCTCACCATGGCCATGCGGATGGAGCGGTCTGCCTCGTTTTACAATCTCGAACGGGTGCGCGCCGAGGCACTGGCCCGCATCGGCGTGGACTACGGCAAGGCGCTCCTCATGGAGACCATGACCAACAACCGCTTCTGGGTCAGTTCGCCGGGTCGGCTCAGGGCTTCCGCCGCCGGAACCTTCGATGCTCCGACGAACCTCGTCACCCTTTCCTCCGGCTTCACCACCAGCACGAACGCCAATGACGGCGTCAATCTCAACCGGCTCTCGTTGACTGCGGGCGACCGCACGCTCGATCCCGGCGGGTCGGACTTTTCCTTTCGCTGGGTCTATGTGAACAAGGACGGCACCTACACCAACGTCCCCAGCACCAATACCCTGGGACGCTTTGCGTTCTGGATGGATGACGAAAGCACGCGGGTGGACCTGAACACCGCCGATCAGCGGACCAGCACCCTTCCCGCCGCCTACCCCAGCCAGATCAGCCTCGGCGCCCTGCCGGGGCTGTCCGGAATCGCCAACGACATTGCGCTGGCCGCCCAGACCAACGCCTTCATCACGCCCTACGATGCCCTTGGACGCGATTCCTCCTGGACCAACGGGCTTTTCAGCAACCGCTTTTTCCTCACCCATTACACCCAGGACGCCGACCTGAATCCCTGGAACGAACGCCGCCGCATCCTCACCACCCGCCTCACCAACGCCCCGCAGGGACGGGGGTATTTCGACATTCTCAGTGCCACAAACGGCAACCCCGGGCTCCTATCCGCCCTCAACACCAACCAACTGGCGAATCATTATCGCATCAGTTACAACCTCTTCACCCGCAACGACTGGCCCTATGCGAAGGGCAGTGGGTTTCAGGCAAAATTCGGAATCCCTGGCGTGCAACAAATGGCGCTCGATGTGATCGAATACCTTCGCGCGGCAGACTCCGCCAACACGTTCCCGGAACCCCTCGTCGCCCAGCTTGTGGGCACCAACATGACGGTCATGTCCGTCGGGACCGGCATCAACATCATCCCCACAAACAACATCGCCATCGGCACCACCCGCCGCCCGATGATCAGCCAGGTCGGAATGTATTGCAGCACGAACACGAACGCCCTCGGGTTCGTCGAAACGCTTCACGGCCAGCTTTACCTCCCGCCGAGCTACAACGCGGGAACGGGTCCCTTTAACTGGCAGCTCTGGGCAGAGATCGCCTCGTCTTCGGGAGGCGGGTCGGTCGTCACGAACGCCGCGCTTCCGTCCATCACCTTCAATGGAACCGGATTCGCAGATTTCATGGTCACCAATGTGACCATCCCAGCCACGCTTCCCGCGCCGATCCCCACCAACAGCATGGTCCGCCTCGCGATCCTCAAGACCGCCGGCGCCAATGTGGAAAACATCCTGGACGTGGCACCGCTTGTGCCGGGTCAGCGAATTTCCCTGCCGACAACCACCAACACCACCGCCTATGCCTGGGTGAATGATCCTCGGTTAAACAAAGTCACCAACAACTGGATGGCTTTGCCCAATCTGCCCGGCGACGTGGCTCCTCCAGTCTATTCCCCGAACTACTCCGCATTCGCCGGAACACCCGCCTCGGACGGCTCCACGAACAGCCTGTATTTTCCCGTCCCCGGTTCGGGGGTCCAGTCCATCGGCGACCTCGGCTACCTGGCTACGGGCGTGGGCAGCACCACCAACGCGCCATGGCGTTCCCTGCGCCTGCAAGCCAACTCCAGCACGGCCACCAACATTCCTCCCGACTGGGCACTGCTCGATCTTTTCTATGCGCCCGTGCCTATCCGCTTCCTGCCCGGCATCAACGTCACCGCAGGCCGGGTGAACCTCAACGCCTTGATCACGGATGGCACGAACGCCTCTCGCGCGAACGTGCTCAATGCGTTGTTCACGAATGCCGTATCTGACGCCACCCTCCCCACCGTGCTTTCCAATGTGATGAACGTCCGCCTCGTCGCCTCCGGCAACTATGGACAGGCGACGAACGGCACGAATTTTGTCTCGGCGGGTCAGTTGGCCGAGGTTCCGGAGCTGGGGGATCAGGGCGAGGCGGGCGAGGCGATCCTGCGCAAGGTCGTCAGCCTTGCAACGGTGCGCGGCAATGTCTTCAGCGTGTACAGCGTCGGACAGGCGATCCAGTTCGTCAACGGACGCGTGGTGGTCAATGGCGAAAAATCCGTCCGCGTCATTGTCGAACGCGCGTTCGACAATTCCGGCACGCCCTTCTTCCGCATCCTCCTGTGGAACGAGATTTCTCCCTGAGGCACCTCCCCCGAGCGGTCGTCAGTCGAAATCCATTCCCTCCTCTGGCAAGCGTGGCATCTGGCGATGGTGCCGCGTTTATTCGATGACAAAAAACAGACTCGCTTCGGACTTTATCGAAAAATTATAAATTATGGGACTGACCCCTTCCGGAAAATCTTACCGGAAGGTGTGGGAGCGGAAGATGCTGCGGCGGCCTTCGCGGGACCACATGAGGGTTTCGGAGGAACTGACGGAGACGATCTGATGGTGGTCGCCCAGGGTGCAGTAAACTGCCGCGACGATGGCGGCGAGGACTTCTTCCGGAATCTCCTGCGGGGTGCTGGGCCCAGGGACTGGGGCGGGCGGATTGGTTGCGGACGACAGGGTTTTCCCGCTCGTCCCGCCGCGAAGAAGGCGGACCTCGTTCCGGAGATCGGCAACAATTTTGGCGAGAACCAGAAGTCCGCCCAGCGCAACGAAGAGCAGGGCGGTCTCGAACTTCAGGATCTCAGCGGTTGTTGCCAGCAGGGAGTTCATGAAAATCACGAGAGCGTGATGAGCACCTGGCCCTCTTCCACGGCATCCGCAGGGTTCACATGGATGGTTGCAACCGTCCCCCCGGATTCCGCATAGACGAAGGTGTTCATCTTCATGGCTTCCACGGTCACGAGTTGCGCCCCGGCGTCCACTTTCTGACCGACCTGGCAGTCCACGGAGACCACGCGTCCGGCGAGCGGACTGGTGACAGCCCCGGATCCGGCGGCAACCGGTGCGGCAGCCGGTTTGGGAGTGGAGGCGGGGGGCGGCGCGACGCTGGTCTGGGCAAAGGATGGGAGCGGAGGCTGGCTGACGAGCGGATTTGTCGGTCCGTCGAGGGACTCGACAACCACATCAAAGACTTTGCCATCAACGGTAATGCGGAGCTTTTTCATCTTTTGGAAAATCCTTTCAAACGGTTGGGATCATAAAAGTCGTCAAAGAGGAATATTGCCATGTTTTTTTGGCGGGCGGGTTTCGCGTTTGGAGAGGGTGTTTCGGAGTGCCATGGCCACCATCGCGCGGGTTTGCGCGGGACGAATGACGTCGGTGATAATCCCCTTGCCGGCCGCCTGGTAGGGAGAGGCAAACTTGGCGCGGTAGTCGGCGATCAACGAGCTCTCGCTCGAGGGATCCTTGTCGATCTCGCGTTTGTAGAGGATTTTGACGGCTCCCTCGGCACCCATGACGGCAATCTCGGCGGTGGGCCACGCAAAGACGAGATCGGCGCCGAGATCCTTGCTGCACATGGCCAGGTAGGCTCCTCCATAGGCTTTCCGCAGGATGACCGTGATCTTGGGTACCGTGGCGGCGCCATAGGCAAAGAGCATCTTGGCTCCGTGACGGATAATGCCGCCGCGTTCCTGGGCAACCCCCGGAAGGAATCCCCCGGTATCCACCAGCGTGACGAGCGGAATGTTGAAAATGTTGCAGAAGCGAATGAAGCGCGCCGCCTTGTCTGAAGCATCAATATCCAGGGCGCCGGCCTTGAACTTGGGCTGGTTCCCGATGATCCCGACGACAACTCCCTGGATCCGTCCAAACCCAACGACGATATTCTTGGCGAAGTCCATCTGGACCTCGAAGAAGTCGGCGTTGTCCACCAGCCGACCAATGACCGCCTTGATATCAATCGGATTTTTCCCGTCCTCCGGCACGAGGTCATCCATGCCGGGATCTTCGCTCAGCACGAGGGGCTGGCTCAGATCATGCGGAGGATCCATGATGTTGTTCGACGGGATGAACGAGAGCAGCTTTTGGACGATGGCGATCGCGTGCGCGTCGTTTTCCGCGACAAAGTGGATGTTGCCGCTAATGGTCGCGTGGGCGGCCGCGCTGCCGACCTCGGCCATCGTGCATTTCTGGCCGGTCGCGGCGAAAATGACTTCCGGACCGGTGATGAACATGTTGGCCTGATCCTTGACCATGACCTGAAAATCCGTAAGGGCGGGCGAATAAGCGGCTCCACCGGCGCACGGGCCGGCGATGACCGCAATCTGCGGAACCACTCCGGAGAGATACACGTTCCTGAAAAAAACCCTGCCGTATCCGGAGAGGGACTCGACGCCTTCCTGGATGCGGGCCCCGCCGGAGTCGTTGAAGCAAACAACCGGCATGCCGGATTGCTGGGCGAAATCCATGATGTCGCAAATTTTCTGCGCATGCATGCTCCCGAGCGAGCCGCCCGCCACGGTGAAATCCTCACTGTAGGCCGCCACCGGGCGGTCGCCCACATAGCCCGTGCCCGCCACCACGCCATCGGCAGGCAGTTCCTTCTTCTCCATGCCAAAATTGTGGCACGAGTGTTGGGCATGCATGCCGAACTCCATGAACGTGCCCGGCTGGAAAAGGTTGTCCAGACGGTCCCTCGCGGTCATCAGCCCCTTCTTGCGACGGGCATCGAGTTTGTCCTGTCCGCCTCCGGCGAGAACCTTTTCGCGGCGGGTTTGCAGTTCCTTGAGAAGTTCTTTTTTTACGGCCATAAAATTTAATGTTTGCAGCAACACCCGGAGGAGTCGGCTTCGGATTTGGGTTGGCAAAATTCGGTCAGAACTCCGAACGAACTTTTCGGGTGGAGGAATGCCACAAGTTTCCCTCCGGCCCCGTCAATCGGAACCTCGTGAAGGAGGCGCGCGCCGGACGCCTTCGCCTGCGCAAGTTGTCCGGTGATGTCGCTCGTGGCAAACGCGATGTGGTGGATCCCCTCCCCCCTGGTCTCGAGGAACTTCGCAATCGGACTCTCTGGATCGGTCGGCTCGAGCAACTCCAGATGCACCTCGCCGCAGGCGAAAAATGCCGTCCGCACCTTCTGGGATGGCACCTCCTCAACATGCCCGCATTTCATCCCCAACGTTTTCTCGTAGTAGGGCAGCGCGGCCTCTATGGATTTCACCGCAATACCCAAATGATCAATTTTTTGAATAACAGCACTCATAAGAATACTGTATTAGTAAATCTAATATCTACAAAACTGCAAGAACAATTTGAATTTTTGTTATTTTCCGTCGCGTGATGTCGGCGCGGAGGCGGCAGCCTGGAGCGAAGCGTGCGCCCGGGCGACGTGGAGATATTTTTCAGCCCAAACCCGGAGTCCCTGTCGTTCTTCCGTCGTGAGCTGGCGGACGACTTTCCCGGGTGTTCCCATGACCAGGGAACCTGCGGGAATTTTTGTGCGCGGCGTGACAACAGATCCGGCGGCGATGAGGCATTGGTCGCCGATCTCGGCGCCGTCGAGCACCACGGCGCGCATGCCGACAAGGCATTCGTCGCCGACCCGGCAGGCATGGATGATTGCGCCGTGACCGATCGTGCAGTAGGCGCCCACGATGGCCGACAGATCATCAGCGAGGTGGATGATCGTCCCATCCTGCACGTTCGACCCCTCCCCGACGAGGATGGATTCGATGTCGCCGCGAAGCACGCACCCATAGAAAACGCTGGCGGATTTTCCGAGACGGACATCGCCCATAATCCTGGCGTCCTTCGCGATGAAGGCGGCCTGATCGAGTTGGGGCTGACGGGAAAGAAATTTTTCAAGGCGTTCGTCAATGGTCATAGGGATGAGTGGCTGTGGGTTTTTGCGAAATTTTCCGGGAGAACGCGGAATCCCCCGCCGCAGGCTCAAGGGGAGATGGGAGGAGGGAGCGGGCGATGCCGGGGAAGCGATCAGTCATAAAGGAAGTTGGGCCGCGCTGTTGAGCAATTCCTCGGCAGCGAGGGACGGCGCGAGACGACCCGCCAGGATATCCCGCTCAAGCCGATCGGACAGCTCCGCGACCCGGGGATGGCTCAGGAAGCGGAGTCGCAGTTCCTGTTCGACGAGAGCCTGCCACCACGCGAGAGACTGCTCGCGGCGGCGGATCTCGAAGGCACCGGTCGTCTCCACATGCGCAAGATATTTTTCCACGGTCCGCCAGACTTCCGCGATTCCTGCGCGGGTGATCGAAGAAGCGGCCAGGACAGGCGGTTTCCAGCCCTCGGTGACCGGGCTCAGGTAGTGCAGGACGCGCTCGAACTCCAGCCGGGTCGCCTCCGCACGGGTTTTATTTTCGCCATCGGCCTTGTTCACAAGCAGGATGTCGGCAATTTCGAAAATGCCTTTCTTCATTCCCTGCAGTTCGTCTCCGGCGCCGGCAATCAGGAGCAGCAGGAAACAATCCACCATGGCGCGGACGGCAATCTCATTTTGTCCAACACCCACGGTCTCGATCAACACGACATCGAAGCCGGCCGCTTCGCAGACCGCGATGGTTTCGCGCGTTTTTCTGGTCACTCCGCCCAGTGCGCCGCCCGAAGGGGAGGGACGAATAAAACACTCCGCCCGGCGCGACAGGGTTTCCATGCGCGTCTTGTCGCCGAGAATGCTGCCGCGGCTCAGCGAGCTGCTCGGATCCACGGCCAGCACCGCCACCCGGTGACCGGCGTCGCAAAGATGGTTGCCGAGTGCCTCAATGAACGTGCTTTTCCCGGCTCCCGGCACCCCGGAGATTCCGATGCGATGGGCAAACCCCGGACGTTCTCCGATCCGGCGCAGGATTTCGCGGGCGAGCGGACGATGGGCGGGCGCGTTACTCTCAACCAGGGTGATCGCGCGGGATACGAGGGCCCGGTCACCGGAAAAAATCCCTTCGACCAACTCCCCGGCCTCCGGCATCCGGCGGGCCGGAACGACGGCGGAACCGAACCGGGGAGCGGCGGCGATCCCCGGCAGCACGGAAGTCGTAAACGCGCCCCCCCCATTCTCTGGAACCCAAGGAGGACGCTGTGCGGAATCGGACATTCCCCGAACTATAAAGATCGGGAGCAGGGCGTCAATCCACGCGGAAACAAAACGCCGGGGACGCCGGATAATGATCGGGAATTCCAACGACCCAGGCGACGAAAATTTTTCCCGACTTTGGCGGGTTGACTCCCCGGAAACATCGCGCACTATGTCGCACCGGATTTCCCAAAAATGACCGAGCACCACATTGTCAAAATCACCAAGGAACTGAACCTCCAACCCCGCCAGGTCGCGGCCGCCGCCATCCTTCTGGAGGAAGGGGCAACCGTGCCGTTTATTGCACGCTACCGGAAGGAACGGACCGGCGAACTGGACGAAGTCCAGATCACGACAATCCGGGACCGGCTCGAACAACTCGCGGAACTCGACAAACGCCGCGAAGCGATCCTGAACTCCCTGTCGGAACGCAACCTCCTCAGCGAGGATCTCAAGGCAAAAATCGGCGCGGTCGAAACCTTGAGCGCACTCGAAGATCTCTACCTTCCGTTTCGTCCGAAAAAGCGCACGAAGGCCACCATCGCAAAAGAACGCGGTCTCGAACCCCTGGCGCAGATCCTCTGGGCGCAGGATCCCTCCACGGATCCGGATACGGAAGCCGCTGCCTTCGTGAACGCCGAAAAGGAAGTTCCCGACAGCGCGGCGGCCCTCGCGGGAGCAAGAGACATCCTGGCGGAAACAATCAACGACAGCGCCGACGCCCGCGCGAAACTTCGCGAGCTTTACCTCACGAAAGGCCTCATCAAATCCAAGGTCGCCTTCGGGAAAGAGGAGGAGGGCGCAAAATACAAGGATTACTTCGAGTGGAACGAACCGGCCGCGCAGGCGCCTTCCCACCGGATTCTGGCGATCCGCCGGGGGGAGGCCGAAGGCTTTCTCTTTTCCCGCCTCACTCCACCGGAAGACGAGGCACTCGCCATCCTCGACGCCCTGTTTGTCTCGGGAAAATCCCCGGCGGCCCAGCAGGTCCGCCTCGCGGTCGAGGACTGCCTCAAGCGCCTGCTCGGGTTCGCGATGGAGGCCGAGGCCCGGATGTTTTTCAAGAAGAAGGCCGATGAGGAGGCGATCCGCGTATTTGCCGAAAATCTGCGGGAGCTGCTCCTCGCCTCCCCGCTGGGACAGAAAACCACGATGGCGATTGATCCGGGCTTCCGCACCGGCTGCAAAATCGCGATCCTCGACCGCCAGGGCAAGCTCCTCCACCACGATGTGATCTACCCGGAAAAAAGTGCCCGCGAACAACTCGAAGCCGCAGAATTCCTGCACGCGGTCACAACGAAATACCGGATCGAGGCGATTGCGATCGGCAACGGAACCGCCTCTCGCGAAACCGAAGCCTTCGTCAAAAAGTGCCGACTCCCCGGCGCGATTCCCGTCGTCGTGGTCAATGAATCCGGCGCCTCAATCTACTCGGCCTCCGAGGTGGCGCGGGAGGAATTCCCGAACCTCGATCTGACCGTTCGCGGGGCGGTGTCCATCGGGCGGCGGCTCATGGACCCGCTGGCGGAACTCGTCAAACTCGACCCGAAATCCATCGGCGTCGGTCAATACCAACACGACGTCGAGCAGAACGCCCTGCGGCGTTCGCTCGATGACACGGTCGTTTCCTGCGTGAACAACGTGGGCGTCGAACTCAACACCGCCAGCAAAAACCTGCTCGGCTATGTCTCCGGACTCAACTCCCGCACGGCGGCCAGTATTGTCGAACACCGTGACAAAAACGGTCCCTTCACGTCCCGAACGGAACTTCTCAAGGTTCCGGGTCTCGGTCCCAAGGCGTATGAGCAGGCGGCCGGATTCCTCAGGATCCGGGATGGCGCAAATCCCCTCGATGCCAGCGCCGTCCACCCGGAACGCTATCCGCTCCTCGACACGATCGCGCAGGATCTTGGCTGCAAGGTGGACGATCTCCTCCGGGACGGAACGCTGCGGAGCAAAATCGTCCCCCAAAAATATGTCACCGGGGAAATCGGTCTCCCGACCCTTACGGACATCCTCCAGGAACTCGCCAAGCCGGGCCGCGACCCCCGCCAAAAATTCGAGATATTCCAATTCGCCGAGGGTGTGGAAAAGATGGAACAACTCGAACCGGGCATGAAGTTGCCCGGCATCGTCACAAACGTCACCGCCTTCGGAGCCTTCGTGGATGTCGGCGTCCACCAGGACGGACTCGTCCACATCAGCCAGCTCTCCGATCAGTTTATCAAAAATCCGGCCGATGTCGTGAAAGTGGGCCAGCGCGTGCAGGTGACGGTCCAGGAAGTGGATCTCGCCCGCAAACGGATCGCGCTCTCCATGAAAACCAAAGGGGATCTCCTCCGCAGCAAACCCGGCACCCCGCGCAACGAGGGAAATGCCCGGGATGTGCGGCGGCAGACCGGCAGCCAGCAGGCTCCCCAGTTCGATTGGTTCACCGCCGCAATGAACAAAACGAACTAAAGCCCGGTGCCCGGTCTTGCATGTGCAAAAGCCCATGCGAATGCTCCGTTGCGGATTGTGCTTGTTTCAGGCTGCCGATAACCGCCATTGTTCCGCGCACGCCGCTTCGCGGCACCGACAACTCCGAATTGTAAAATGACACGAAAACCAGAACAACCGACGGGTGGCGAATTGATCGCCGAGGGCAAAACCAAAATCCTGCTCGCGACGAAACCGGATCCGGACAAGGTATTGATCGTGTCCAAGGACGACATCACGGCCGGCGATGGCGCGAAGCATGATCTCATCGAGGGGAAGGCCGCGCTCGCCACCCGCACGACCTGCAACGTATTCCGGCTCCTGAAGGCGGCCGGGCTGCCGGTTGCCTTTGACAAACAGATCGACGAAAAATCCTTCACAGCGCCGCTTTGCCAGATGCTCCCCTACGAGGTGGTGATCCGCCGCGAGGCTCATGGTTCGTATCTCAAACGGATGCCCGGCCTCGCAAAGGGACAGCTTTTTCCCAGGCTGCTCGTGGAATTTTTCCTCAAGACAAACGGCCGAAAGTGGAAGACCCACGACCTCCTCTGTGACGATCCGCTCATGGATTATTCGGAAAGTGCCCGGACGATTTCCCTCTATGAGCCCTCGAAGCCATTTTACGGACAGAAGCCGTTTTTGGTCCTTCCGGAAAAGGACGTCTTCCGTCAGGCGGAGGAGTGGAAGTTATTTTCAGAAATCCGGGGCATCGCCCGGCGCGCGTTCCTTGTCCTCGAAAAAGCTTGGCAGCTGGAAGGCCGGACGCTCGTTGACTTCAAGGTCGAGTTTGGCCTGACAAAAGCCGACACCCTTCTCCTCGCAGATGTCATTGACAACGACTCCTGGCGCGTGCTCGAAAACGGTGCCTACATCGACAAGCAATCCTACCGGGACGGCGGACAACTCGATGAGGTCGCCGAGAAATACCGCCGGGTGGCCGGGATCACGGACAACTTCCGGCTCCCGGTCCAGCAGATCCTCATTTGGCGGGGATCGGACAAGGATGACGTCTCGCCCGTGGTCAAAGCGATCCAACAAATCAGCGGTTCAAAGGACGCCGTGAAGGTCACGACCGCGACCTGTTCGATTCACAAGGAACCTGTCCGGGGGTTGAACGAACTGCACGCTCTGGTGCAACAGATCCCCGACACGGTGGTCATCGCATTCATTGGAAGGTCGAACGGAGCCGGACCCACACTGGCGGCCTCCACCACGGTTCCCGTGATCACGGTGCCGGCCAGCTTCAAGGATTTTCCCGAGGATGTCTGGTCGTCGCTGCGAACTCCCTCGAACGTGCCGGTTACCACAGTCCTCGAACCCTCAAATGCGGCCCTGGCGGCTCTCGAAATCCTGGCCCTGCGCAATCCCCAACTCCACATGGCACTGCGCGAACAGCTCGAGGAACGCTTGGTCAACACGGTGCCGGTCTAAGGGAATATTCCCGCAGGGATGGCCGCCACTTCAGAAGGGAACCCTGCATCCGGATTTTCCTCAGAGGCCGTGCGTTTGAAAATACCTGCAAGCCGAAAGGAGGGCCTCATCGAGGGAAACCGTCGGACGCCATCCGGTTTGCTGACGAAATTTTTCGGAGTTCACCACCCACCGGTCCGCCCAGATTTCCCGGGCCCGATCTCTGGTCAGGCTGGGGACGGCGGCCCTCAGGGAGGGAACCGCATCCACCACGGCCGCCATGAGCCGCACCACCGGCAGCGGCACCGGCAAAGTGATCCCATGCCCGCCAATCGCCCGGGCTGCGGATTCGATGAGGTCGAAATCGGAAATCGGCTTTTCGGATCCGATGTAAAAAGGCCCCCGCTCCCGCAGGTCGAAGGCCGCATACACCGCCGCAACCACATCCTCCACGCCCAAAAAGCTGAACTCCTTGCGTCGCAGTCCGGGCTTTGTCCGCACGAGACTCCGCGCCATTTTGAAGAGTGGCAGGGTTGCCGCATCGCGGGCACCCAAAATCATCGGGGGACGAAGGATGCGGATCGGGCGATCCGGAAACTCGCGCACGATGGCTTGTTCGAGTGCCCGTTTGGATTCCCCATACCATGTCAACGGGGCGTCGGCATCCTGTTCTGATCGGGCCTGCCGTCCATCCGGTGTGGCCCCCCCTGCGGATTGGGAGGAGAGGACCACCGTCCGGCACTCCGGGGGCAGGGCCCGCAGTATCCGCAGGGTCCACTCCACATTCGTTGAAAAATACTCCGCTCGGGAACGGGCAAACAACACCCCGGCGCCAAGCACCGCATGGGACGGGGAGACGGCATTCCACTCCGCAGGTTCCGGGGAAAACGCGGTAACCACCCCCCGCGCAATGCCATCCTCGTCCAGGCAGGCAAAAAGTTTTTCCCGGTTCCGGACGGGTGCCAGGACAGGAATTCCCTCCCGGCTGGCACGAATCAAAAGATTGCGCCCAACAAAACCTGTCGCGCCGGTGACAAACAAATTTTGCATGTTCAGGGATCGAACCTCCCAAAAAAACTGCCGGGCCTTTTCGCTTCCGGGAGATTCCCATGTGATTGTTCCGGTGACATCGTTGCGGACGATAATCCCGGGCGCTTCCGACTCACGAGCCAAAAATCCCCACATCACGGTGCTTGCACTTCGCCATGGGGTGTGATACCTCACAAAGAATCATGGTGGATTTCGCAGGCCATTTTGTTTTGGACGCACGACTCGGACTTCTTCCGGGGCGACTTTCTGCGTCCTCATCCCTCTAACCCTGCGGCAAAGCTGACCGGCGAAGGTGGCTCCCGCCGCCAAGACCGCTTTCCTTCGCCAAAAAAATCACCATTATGTCCGACCAAATCATCATTTTTGACACCACGCTGCGGGATGGGGAGCAATGCCCCGGCGCCAGCATGAACCTGCGCGAAAAAATGGAAGTCGCCCGCCAGCTCGCCCGCGTCAACGTGGACGTGATCGAGGCAGGCTTCCCCGTCATCAGCGACGGCGACTTTGAAGCCGTCCACACCATTGCCACCGAAATCAAGGGCCCTCGAATCTGCGGGCTGGCCCGCTGCCTGCCCCAGGACATCGAGGCGGCCGGTGCCGCCGTAAAACCGGCGGGCGAGCGGGGACGCATCCATGTCTTTCTGGCCACGTCCAACATCCACCGGGAGTTCAAACTCAAAAAAGCCATGGATGAAATCATCCGCCTGGCCCGCGAGGGGGTGGCGCACGCAAAATCCCTCGCCCGGGATGTCGAGTTCTCGCCCGAGGACGGATCCCGCACCGAGCCGGAATTCCTGGCCCGCGTGGTCCAGGCGGCGATTGAGGCGGGCGCGACGACGATCAACATCCCCGACACGGTCGGGTATGCGGTCCCGGAACAATACGCCGCACTGATCACCTACCTGCGCTCGAATGTGAAGAATATGGATGACGCCATTTTGAGCGTTCACTGCCACGACGATCTGGGGCTGGCGGTCGCCAACTCACTGGCGGCCGTCAAGGCGGGTGCCCGGCAGGTCGAGGGTACGTTCAACGGAATCGGCGAACGCGCGGGGAACTGCGCCCTCGAGGAAATCGTCATGGCAATCAAGACGCGCCCGGATTTCTTTGGAACCCTCCATACAAACATCCACTCGCGGGAAATTCTGAAAACCTCGCGGATTGTCAGCCGGATGAGCGGACTGCACGTCGCGCGGAGCAAGGCGATTGTCGGCGAGAATGCCTTTGCGCACAGCTCGGGCATCCACCAGGACGGCATTCTGAAAAAGCGCGAAACCTACGAAATCATGGATCCGGAGGAAGTCGGCTGGGGCGGCACCGAGTTGCCGCTGACCAAACACAGCGGACGACACGCCATGCTGGCCCGTCTCGATCACCTGGGCTTCAAACTCACGGAGCAGGAAACCAAAACAGTCTTCGAACGCTTCAAGGAAATCGGCGACAAAAAGAAATTCGTGTATGACGATGATTTGGCGGCACTGGTCGAGGATTCGATGTCCGTGGCAAAGGAGACGTTTGCGCTGGATTACATCCATGTCACCAGCGGCTCGACAACCGTCCCGACAGCCACCGTCCGCCTGAAGACTTCCGAGGGGGCCCGTCAGGATTCGAGTCCCGGCAATGGCGCCGTGGACGCGGCGATGCAGGCGATCGACCGGATTGTCAATCGCAAGGGTCACCTCGCGGAATACCGCGTGGAAGCCGTGACCCAGGGCAGGGACTCACTCGGAGAAGTGACGCTCAAAGTGGATTTTGGGGACGGAGATCTGATCACAGGAAAAGGTGCCAGCACCGATGTCATCGAAGCCAGCGCCCGGGCATACGTCAATGCCGTGAACAGAAAAGAACTGACCACCCAACGCAACAAGGAACTCGCAAACCCGCCGCTTTGACAACCGGACCGGGCACGAGGACTTGCAAAAATCATTTCCCTTTGTCGAAACACCTTGCCGCCAGACAACCGTGAAGAAACCCAACCTGCGCCCTCTTCCAACCGGGAAAAAATCCTCCGAGATTGTGAGGATCGAGGGCTTGGAGATTCACCGGGGTGACAAAAAAATCCTGCGCGGGGTGGATTGGACAATCCGCACGGGCGAGCACTGGGTGGTTCTCGGTCCGAACGGCTGTGGAAAAACCTCCCTGCTCAAAGCCCTGACCGGCTACCTCACGCCCACCCGGGGAGAGATTCAACTCCTCGGAGAAACGTTTGGGGAAACCGACTGGCGCGAACTTCGCAAGCGGACCGGTCTCGCAAGTTCCAGCATCGCGCAGATGATCTCTCCGGAGGATTCCGCTCTGGAAATCGTGATGGGCGGCGCATTTTCCATGATCGGCTGCTGGGGGCGCATTCCCCCGAAGGTGCAGGCCTCGGCACGCAGCTGGCTGCGCCGGTGCGAGGCGGCGGAGCTTGCGGAACATCCCTGGCTTTTTCTCTCCCAAGGTGAACGTCAGCGCGTCCTGATCGCACGCGCCCTCGTCGCGCGGCCCGCTCTCCTCCTCCTGGACGAACCGTGCGCCGGCCTGGATCCCGTGGCGCGGGGACACTTTTTGCAGTTTCTGAGCCGCCTGGCTGCAGGCTCCAGGACACCTTCCATCCTTCTCATCACGCATCACGTGGAGGAAATTCTCCCGTTCTACACCCACGCGCTCCTCCTCTCGCAAGGGCGCGTGGTGCAGAGCGGCACCGTCAAAACGGTTTTGACTTCCGCCTCTCTCACTGCGGCCTTCCGGGAGCCCGTGAAAATCCAGGCTCACAGAGGTGGATATTCCCTCTCGCTCCTGGACAAACCATGAATTCTCGACCCCGGGGCGGCTTCAGCACGCAATCCGCAACCGGCGAATGGCTGCGGGCGCGTCCTACGGCTGGGCGGATTTCATGTCCGCGATCAGGCGGCCGACATCGGCTTCCTTCGTCTGCCAGGAGCACATGAACCGGGTGCCATCGCCGATAAAACGATAGTATTTCCACCCGCAACTTTGCAACCGGGCGTCAATGTGCGGTGGCAGGCGGAGAAAAACCGCGTTCGCCTCCACCGGATACAGGAGTTCCACTCCGGGGATGTCAGACGCCTGCGCGGCAAGGGAGCGGGCGCAAGCAATGGCGTTTTTGGCATACTTGACGTAGGTTCCCGAACCGAGCCAGTCCGTCCATGGGGCGGAAAGATACCGCATTTTGGAGGCAAGCTGCCCCGATTGCTTGCAGCGATAGTCGAACTCCTCCGCAAGATTTTTATCAAAGAAGACCACGGCTTCCGAAAAACCGAGACCCGACTTGGTTCCGCCAAAGCAAAGGACATCCACCCCGACCTTCCACGTCACCTCGCTGGGGGACACCCCCAGGTGAATGAGCGACAGAAAAAAACGGGCGCCATCCATGTGAATCTTCAACCCGTAACGCAGGGCCAATTCGGACAGCGCGCTCAATTCCCCCGGCGTATAGCATGTTCCCAATTCGGTGGGCTGCGAGACCGACAACACCCGGGGACGGGGATAGTGGATGTCCTTTCGCTTCGTCACCAGGGCTTCGGCACTGGCGACATCCAATTTCCCATTCTGGCCGACTCCCAGCAAGAGCTTCGTTCCGTTGCTAAAAAACTCCGGGGCACCGCACTCGTCGGTTTCGACATGCGCGCTCGCGTGTGCGATCACGCTGTGGTAGGACTGGCAGAGCGAGGCCAGGGCGAGGGAATTCGCGGCGGTTCCGTTGAACACAAAGAAAACCTCGCAATCCGTCTCGAAAAATTCGCGGAACAATCTGCAGGCCGTTTCCGTATGGGTATCGGCTCCGTAGGAAGGTTCGAATCCGCTATCAGCTTTCCGGAGAGCCTCCCAGGCTTCGGGGCAAACGCCCGCTGTGTTGTCACTAGCAAAATGATATTGATCATTCATGGCTTATCTGGAATTTCCCTTGTTCATGGGGAAGCGGGCCACGCTCTCGCACAACAATGCGCAATTCAAGGGGAAAAACTTCCACCCCGCGCTGCCGGGCGCATCTCCAATAAGTGCAAAAACGAGTTGCCCTGCGCCAAAGGCGCATGATTCAATAGCCCAGTCCGAAGGGCTGGGTTATTGAGAATCGCGGCATCCGGCCTGAAGGGCCGGGATATGCGTGGAGCGGGTGGCGGACCTTCAGCCCGCTAACTTCGTCTGGCCTTCAAACCCAGGCCTT
>JACSRU010000068.1 GCA_014879575.1 Chthoniobacterales bacterium
TTTTCATCGGTGGCATCCTCCGCAGGTGAGCGGGGGCTCAACTTCCCAGGCGGCTTTGAGCGCGCTGCCGATCTGTCGCTGGGTCTCCCCCTCCGGCGGTTTCCATTTCATGTTGTAAACTTCCTTCGGTGGCCGGAGGTGGTTCTCAGGTGCCCGGTGGCAATCCAGACACCAGGACATGCTTTGCGGCTGGTCCTGAAACACGGTGGTCATTTCATTGATTGACCCATGACAACTAAAGCAACTGACCCCCCGGTTGACGTGGGCGGCATGGTTAAAATACGTGTAGTCCGGGACCTTGTGAATGCGAACCCAGTTCACGGGCTGCCCGGTCTTCCAGCTTTCCCGGACGGCTTCCAGCTTCGGGCTGTTCGCGCGGATCTGCGTGTGGCAGGCCATGCAGGTCTGGGTGGTGGGCACGTTCGAGTGCGAGGCCACCTCGACATAGCTGTGGCAATACCGGCAATCCATGCCCAGTTGCTCGACATGGATGGCGTGGGAATACGGAACCGGCTGGGTGGGCATGTAACCGACCCGCGTGTATTTGGGCGTAAAGTAATACCACATTCCCCCGCTGACCGCAGTCCCCAGCACACCAAGGCAGATCACCACCTTGAGGGGCGTCCAGTTTGTCCATTTGGGAAAAAAGTTTGCCATGGATCACACCGTCAGCAGACGACAACCGGCGGGGTTCCCACGCTTCGACAACCGGGACGGGATGTCGCTTCGAAGAAAGTGATGACGCAAAACAAAATGGAACCCATGGGAGAAAGAATGCTGGAGGTTGCAAAATACTGGTCGCGCCTGTCAACAGAATCGGTAAATATTTTTTTGCATGAGAATTTCCGCCCTGGTTGCGATCCTTTTTTTGGCCGCTTCGCCCCTGCATTCCGTCGAGACGGCCCAACCGGAATTGCCGGTTGTCACATTGCGCATCGGCTCCGCGACCCTCCGGGCCGAGGTGGCGGACGAGGATGGTGAGCGATCCACCGGGTTGATGTTCCGGGAATCCCTCGCGCCCGACTCCGGCATGCTTTTCGTCATGCCCACAGTCGGACCCGCTTCGTTTTGGATGAAAAACACGCTGGTGCCTCTCACGATCGCGTTTTTGGATGAAAACGGCACGATCCTGGAGTTCCACGATCTCCAGCCGCGGAGTGAGAAGACCGTCCAAAGCGCATTCCCCCGCATCGCCTACGCGATCGAGATGCCACAGGGTTGGTTTGCGCGGAAGAACATCTGGCCGGGGGAACGCGTCACCGGGCTCCCGCCGTCGGCGCGAAGGTGAGCCCACGGCGGGGCGGAGGGCTGGACGAAGACCCGTGGCAGTGATAATGTCCCCGGCATATCGGCGGAGGGTTCGGCGTTTTTTCCGGCTCCGCGAATTCCTCATGAAAATCCACCACGTCCTGCAGTTCGCGCTGGCCGCCCTTGTGCTGTCCGGTTGCGGAAAGTCCCCCGTCACGACAGAGTCGAAAACCGGCGAAGCCCCCCATCCCGGCACCGGGCAGGAGGCGGTGCCCGGCAAAAAACTCAACATCTTCTGCTGGTCGGAATACATCCCGCAATCGCTCATTAACCAGTTTACGAAGGAGACCGGGATCGAAGTCTCGGTTGAGAATTTTTCCTCGAACGAGGAAATGCTGGCCAAGCTCCTCGCCGGAGGCGGCAACTACGACCTCGTCCAGCCCAGCGAGTATGTCGTCGGTGCGCTCATCAAGGACAATCTTCTCCGTCCGCTCAACCGGACAAACCTCCCGAATCTCAAAAACATTTCCCCGCAGTTCCTGGACAGACCGTTTGATCCCGGCAACAAATTCAGCGTGCCGTTCATGGCCGGAACCGTGGGGATCGTCGTCAATACCGATTTGATCAAGGACGACATCCGGGGGTTTGCCGATGTCTTTCAGGACAAACACAAACAGAACATCGTGATTTTGGATGACGCCCGCGAAATCGTGACCTGGGGATTTCTCACCCAGGGGATTCCCATCAATCAGGTGACCGACGAAAACCTGGCAAAGGTGAAACCCCTCCTCGCGAAGTGGCTTCCGTTGGTGAAGGTTTTCGACTCCGACAGTCCCAAGACCGCATTGCGGAATGGCGATGCCGCAATCGGCGTGGTCTGGGGTGGGGAAGCCGCCATCCTCCTGCACGAAGATCCGAAGTTCCAATGGATTCTCCCCTCCGAGGGAACCCACCTCATTATTGACAGTCTGGCCATTCCCCGCACGGCGAAAAACGCCGAAAATGCGGAGGCTTTCATGAATTTTATTCTGCGTCCGGACGTGAGCGAGCAGATCTCCGACGCCTTTCCCTACCTCAACCCGAATCTTGCGGCCCGCAAGCTCCTCACGGACGGGCAGCTTGCCAATCCGGCCAGCTTCCCTCCGGATGCCGACATCGCCAAAATGCAAATCCGCGAGGACATCGGCCAGCAGGCTTCGAAAGTGGATGAACTCGTGACGGCCCTGCGGGTTCAGTAAAAGGATGCCTGGTCTTGCACCCGCTTCCCCAAAAAAAAGAAACCGTGTCTTTTTCGGAAATCCGCACTTTATTTGATGCCGGTCATGGCCGGATGGCGGTTTTGCTTATCATGCGTGGCGGATCAGGCGAGATTGAGCGGGCGCCCACCGCCTCTCCTTGGGGCCGAGGCCGCTAGAAATCCGAAAGAATCATCTTCCATGTTTGCCACACTCAACCTGCTTGCGTTGCTGAGCGCGTCGCTCGCCACGTTGGCTCTTGTCGTTTCGATTTATGTGGGCTCGCGCAATTTGGGGAATTTTGATCCCGCGCTCATCGCCTACCTGTTCGGCTGCATCTTTGCGTGCTTCGGCGTGGTCTATCGCTACACCGTCTGGCTGCAGCGTCCGCCCACGTGGCGCTACTTCTCCCGGGGGTGGCAGTTGTTTTTTACCGGAAAGGCGATCAGCTACGGATGGGAACTCACGAAACACTTCGTCGGGAATTTCCTGGGGCAGAACTTCATCCGCAAGCGCGGGAAGTCCGTCGGATACGGACATTTCCTGATGGCCTGGGGCTGCCTGCTGGCCTTCGCGGTCACGTTTCCGCTGGTCTTCGGGTGGATCCATTTCGGGCTCAAGCCCGGCGGCATCAACACCTATGAGATCTACGTCTTTGGCTTCAAGACCGACGAGTTCCCGCTGCACACCTGGATTGCGGAATTGATTTTCAATGCGCTGAACTGGTCGGCGATCCTGGTCATCGCCGGAGTGATGCTGATGATGCGGCGGCGGCTCACCCATGCCGGACAAATCGCGATCCAGACCTTCGAGAACGACTGGCTGCCGTTGTTGTTGCTGCTGGCGATTTCGGTGACGGGCATCGGGATCAGCGTGGACAACCGGTTCATGGAAGGCCGGGCGCACCAGTTTATGGCCATCACCCATGCCATCACGGTCATTCTCTTCCTCATCTGGATGCCGTTTGGAAAATTTTTCCACATCATCCAGCGACCGGCGCAGCTGGGAATCGCGATTTACCGGCGGGCGGCGGATGAGGGCCCGCAGGCCGTGTGTCCGCACACGGGCGAGGCCTTCCTGTCCGGCATGCAACTCAGTGATTTGAAGCATGTCACCGCCGAACTTGGCTTCGATTTCACCCGGCGGGATGGAAAGTCGCATCTCGATTACAGCCCTTGCGGCAAGCGGGCGCTGCTTGCCCGCGCGCATCTCAAGGCCCGCCAAAAGTCGGGCCACCTTTTCGGATAATCTCATGGCCACGCTTCCCGCCTCCGTCGAATCACTTATCGCCCGGTTCGGGCCAAGTCTGAATTTTCCCAATCCCGAGGGCATCGCCGGACGTGATGAGCCGGACGCCGTCGTGAAGACGCACTGTTGTTTCTGTGGGATGCAATGCGGCATCAAGCTGCTCGTAAAACACAACCGCATCGTCGGCTTTGAACCGTGGGAGGAATTTCCCTTCAATGAGGGACGCCTTTGCCCCAAGGGCGTGCAACGCTACCTGCAGAACAACCACCCCGACCGCCTCATGACCCCGCTCACACGGGTGCCGGGACGCGGCTTTGATCCCATCGGCTGGGATCCCGCCATGGAACGCGTCGTCTCGGAAATCCAACGCATCCAGTCCGCGCACGGAAACCACGCGTTCGCGATGCTCTCGGGCGTTTCCCTCACCAATGAAAAGAGTTACCTGGTCGGAAAATTCGCCCGCGTGGCCCTCAAAACCAGGAACCTCGACTACAATGGCCGCCTGTGCATGGTGAGCGCGGGCGCCGGAAACAAAAAAGCCTTCGGGCTCGACCGCGGATCGAACAACTACTCGGACCTCGCCCACGCCGAGGTCATCATGATTTGCGGCACGAATGTGAGTGAGACGTTCCCGACGCTCACCCACTGGATTTGGCAGGCACGGGACAATGGCGGACAACTCATCGTGGTGGATCCCCGCCTGACTCCGATTGCCCGCACGGCCGATCTCCACCTGCCGGTGCGACCCGGGCGCGACTCCGCGCTCTACGGCGCCATCCTCCACCAACTCATCAAGCGCGACTGGCTCGACCACGACTTCATCGCCAATCACACCACCGATTTCGACAAGGCCTGCGAAGCGGTCGCCGACTATGATCTCGATTGGGCTGAACGCATCACCGGAATCGAGAAGGCCAAAATCCTTCGGGCCGCCGAGATGTGGGGGCCCGCCCGCACCAGCTTTCTCCTGCATGCCCGAGGCATCGAGCACCACAGCAAGGGCGTGGAAAATGTCCTGGGCTGCATCAATCTCGTCCTCGCGACCGGACGCATCGGCAAACCCTATTGCGGGTATGCCACCATCACGGGCCAGGGCAATGGCCAAGGTGGACGCGAGCATGGGCACAAATGCGATCAGCTCCCCGGCAATCGGGACATCGAAAATCCCGAGCACCGTCAGTATATCAGCCAGGTGTGGGGCATCGAGGAAAAGGATCTGCCGGGCAAGGGACTCACCGCCTACGAGCTCATGGAGGCCATCCATCGCGGCGAAGTCAAGGGACTGCTCAGCATTTGCTTTAATCCCCTCGTCTCCCTGCCGAATAACACGATGATCCGCGAAGCTCTCGAAAAACTCGAATTTTACGTAGCCATCGATTTTTTCCTCAACGAGACCGCCCGTCACGCGGACATCATCCTGCCCGGCTCGCTGCATGAGGAGGAGGATGGCACCGTCACCACCGCCGAGGGACGCGTCACCCGCATTCGCAAGGCCATTGATCCGCCGGGGGATGCCCGCACGGACACCTCGATCCTGCTCGAACTGGCCGGGCGCCTCGGCGAGGGCGAACGCTTCCGCTTCCAGACTTCGGAGGACATTTTCAACGAGCTCCGCGTCGCCTCCAAGGGGGGGACGGCGGACTATTTCGGAATCACCTACAAGAAGATCGAGGAGAACATGGGGGTCTTCTGGCCGTGTCCGAGCGAGGACCATCCCGGAACGCCCCGATTGTGGGAGGATCGGAAGTTCCGGACTCCGGATGGACGCGCGCACTTTCATGGCATCGCCTACCGCGACCCCGGCGAAGTGACCGATGCCGAGTATCCGGTGATCCTGACCACCGGGCGCGTTGTGTCCCAATACCTCAGCGGGTCGCAAACCCGCCGCATTGGCAAGCTCGTCCGGCAATACCCGGAGCCGCTCCTGGAGATCCACCCCGCCCTCGCCACCCGCCTTGGCATCCGCGACCGCGAGTTGGTGCGCGTGTCCACCCGGCGCGGCGCCGCCGAATTCCCCGCGCAAATCGTGGAGACAATCCGAGAGGACACGGTCTTTATCCCCTACCACTGGCCGGGAAAAAAATCCGCTAATCAACTCACCTCCGGTCACTTGGATCCGATCTCGAAGATCCCCGAGTTCAAGGTTTGCGCCTGCAAGCTCGAGCCCACCGGAAAAATTGCCCCGTCTCCCGACGAATCCAAAGCCTGGGCCTCCGCATGAACACCTTTCGAGTTGACCAGGAATTTTTCCTCGATCCGCAGCGGTGCATTGGATGCCACGCCTGCGAGATGGCGTGCGCCGAATGCGAAACCAACGGGCAGTTCCCCATGATCCATGTGGATTATGTGGATCGCTACTATACCCCGCAGACTTCCGTGCAGATCTGCATGCACTGCGAAGATCCGGTTTGCGCAAGGGTTTGTCCCGCCGTGGCCATCGAGAAGGACGAATATGGCATTGTGCATAGCGCGAAGACCGACCGGTGCATCGCGTGCTCGAATTGCGTGAACGCCTGCCCGTTCGGGGTTCCCCGGAAGATCGAGCCGATGGATCTGATGATGAAATGCAACATGTGCTACGACCGCACCAGCGCCGGCAAGCGTCCGATGTGCGCCACGGTCTGCCCCAGCGGCGCGCTCTTTTACGGCACCCGGGAGGAAATGGCCCGCCGTCGGCCGAACAGCTCTCCCGTCAACACATTCAAATTCGGAAAACAAACCGTGAAAACCCGCGTTAATATCATGATGCCAAAAGGATCCACCGAGCTGGTGGTTGATGCCAATGGATGAGTCCGCCCTGCCTCCGAAATCCGCCCCGGAAGTGGATTTTCCGATTGACCGCGTGGAAGCCGAGCACGTCTCCCGTCGCGAGTTTGCCAAGTTCCTCTGCCTGGTTTCCGGCGGCATGGCGGTCGGCAGCGGATGGGTGGCCATCAAGGACAAGCTCTTCCCGCCGTTTCGCGTCAAGGGGGAGGCCTTTGTTTGCAACACCTCCGACGTGCCCCTTGGCAGCACGCATCCCTTCACCGTTGAAGGCTCGAACATCCCCTTCATCCTCATTCACCTCAACGATGGGACGTTTCGCGCTTACGAGCAAAAGTGTACCCATCTGGCCTGCGCGGTGTATTATTCCCCCACGCACAACAAGATCGAGTGTCCGTGCCATCACGGCTACTTCGACGCCTCGACGGGCGACGTGCTCGCGGGGCCGCCGCCCCGCCCCCTGCCTCACTTGGATGTCGTCATCAAGGAGGACAAAATTTTCGTGCGTGAACCGAAGCACCCTGCCCACTCCGTCTGAGCCATGAGCAATTTCCGCAACGCCCAACTCCAGGCGAATCCCGCCCGGATCAACACCCTTTCCCTCGGCATTATCTGCGTGCTGGTGCTTGTTCTCATCATGCAGATCTGGCTGCTGACCGTGGCGCTCAACGAGTCGCTCAACGGGAACAACGCTGTCAAGTGGCCGGGTTTTTGGGCTTCAGTGGCGCTGTTTTTCAGCGGGGCGGCACTGATCCGGTATTTGCCCGGACCCCTTCGCGTGCCGATTCGTCCGGTTGCCAGGGAAAGTTTTCGGGATGCCCCGCTGGCCTGGCGCACGCTGGCGATCAGCACGGTTTCCCTGGCGCTGGCCTTTGCGGTGTGGTTCATGTGGTCGGCCATTCCGCTGCGGCTGAACAAGGCGGGCTTCGCGCTGTCCAGCCAGCAACTTTTTTGGCTGACGGCGGTTCCCGTCCTGCTCGGTTCGTTCCTGCGCATTCCCTATGGCCTCATCGTCTCGACCTTCGGCAGCCGCAGGAGTTTTGCCGTTGTCACGCTTGCGCTTCTCCTGCCCTGCGTGGCCACGGGACTTGCGGTGAGAAGTCCCTCCACGCCTTACTGGGTGCTCCTGGCGTGCGCCGCCCTCACCGGTATTGCCGGGGCAAACTTTTCCACCTCGATGGGGGTGGTGAATCTCTGGTTTCCCAAGCAGGTGCAGGGAACCGCGCTGGGGATTAACGGACTCGGCAACCTCGGCGTCACCATTGCCCAGTTTGCCATTCCGGTCGTCATCGGGATTTCGATTATGCGGCCCATTGATCTTCCGGCGTCGCATCCTCCCCTGCACTTGGAAAATGCCGCCTTCGTCTGGATTCCTTTCGTCCTTCTTTGTGCGGCGCTGATCTGGTTCGGAACAAAGGATTTTCCCACGGAACCCAAATCGCTGGCTTCGCAACTGGCCGCAGGAAAACGGCTGCACACGTGGGTGCTCTCGACATTGTATTTTCTCACGTTCGGATGTTTTGTCGCGATGGGCGCCTCCCTGCCGCTCATCATTCATTCCATTTTTGCGGAGGCGCCGGGGGGGGCGCCCAATCCGTTGATTTTTGCGCCGCTGGCCGCCGCCGTGGCCACCTTCATGCGCCCGGTGGGGGGCTGGCTGGCCGACAAGGCGGGAGCGGGACTCATCACTTCGATTTCCTTGGGGACAATGGCCCTGGGGGGATTCAGTCTGTCCGCGTTTACCGAGGCGAACGAGTTCCCGGGATTCTTCAGTTTTGTCGTCCTGATTTGCGCGGCGGCGGGACTCGGCAACGGGAGTATTTTCAAGATCATTCCGCATGTTCTGCCGAAGGAGGCCGGCGCGGCGATCGGCATCGTGAGTTGTCTGGGGGCGCTGGGGGGATTCTTCCCGCCGCTCCTCCTGGGCTGGACAATGGAACACTATGACAGTCCCGCCCTCGCCTATTGTGGCATGGCGGCTTTTGCCCTATTGTGCCTTGGTCTCAACGGCTGGTTTTATCACCGCGTTTCTTCGGAATCCCACTGTTGAGATCCGCCTCCATGCAGACGATTTCCCTGAAAATTCCGGACTTTGTCAGCGACACCGGATTTGATGAAGCTCCCTGACCGCATCGTCATGGCCACTCCCCGCATCCGCCACCTCTTCCTTTCCCCTGGCCATAATTACTTTGGTCGCCACGGCAAGCCGGCGGGAGAACATCCCATCCTTGCGGTCTCCGAGATCGAATGCCTCGCCGGACGGGGAATCCGGGGAGACCGCTTCCTGGATTATCAACCCGACTACAAGGGACAAATCACGTTTTTCTCCTGGGAAAATCTCCTTCACCTGTGGGAGGAACTGGGCATCCCCGAGGAACAGCGCGATCCTTCGGCGACACGCCGCAATGTGATCGTCGAGGGATTCGATCCCGCCTCCCTGATTGGCGCGAGCTTTGAAATCCAAGGCGTGCAATTTCAGGGCGTCGAGGAATGCCGTCCCTGTTACTGGATGAATTCGGCCATCCACCCTTCCGCGGAAGCCTGGATGAAGGGCCGTGGAGGCGCACGCGCACGCATTGTTACGGATGGATTTTTGCGGGTGGATTCCCGCTTTTTGGACGGCCACGCCGTTTCCAAATGAAGGAGCCGCCGATTCCCGGCGGGAAACCCTTTGGGATCCTGCTTGCCGGCGGAAAGTCCTCGCGGATGGGCCGGGAAAAATCCCTGGTGGTCGTGGCGGGTCAACCCCTGTGGAAACGTCAAATGGCCTTGCTGCGGCGATGTTGTCGGCGGGTGGCGGTCGCCGCGGGCGAACGGCCAAACTGGCTGGAGGAGGATGCGGAATGGGTGGCGGATGCGCAATGCGGCGAGGGACCGGTCAGGGGCCTGCTGGCGGCATTGGCATGGACGCAAAAAGCCGGAGCTCCACAGGCACTCGTGCTGGCGGTGGATCTGCCCCGAGTGAGTGAAACCCTCCTCTCCTCCCTCCTGTCGGATGTCCGCGCCGGGCGGGGGGTGATTCTGCAAAATGAGGATTGGCTGGATCCTCTCTGCGCCTGCTATCCGGTCGAGGCGCTGGAACCCCTGCGGATGCTGGTGGAGGGCGGAGAGAACAAACTCCAACGCCTCGCCGCACGTCTCGCGGAGGAGGGGTTGCTCGCCATTCGACGGCTCACTCCGTCGGAAAGTGCCGAGATGTTCAACATGAATACGCCTGCAGACCTGACGCTATTGGCCGAGACTCTTGACGCAACCAGGAATCCGTAAGCAGACCGGCTTGGACAAATTCCGGCCATGAGCTACTTTGCGCGCCATGATGGTTGGCATTGATCTCGGAACGACGCACTCCCTTGTGGGCTCGATGCAATCGGGATTCCCCATTCTGATCGCGGATGCCCGGGGGGAGAGACTCACCCCCTCCGCCGTTTATTTTCCAAAATCCGGCGAACCGGTCGTCGGCCGGGAGGCCCTGACCCTGGCGCTCGGGGATCCGGAACGCGTTGTGACGTCCGTAAAACGACAAATGGGAATGCGCGGGAAAATCGCTGTGGGTGGGCGGACGTGGACCCCGGAAGAAATTTCCTCGCGGATCTTGAAAAAGCTCAAGTCCGACGCCGAGCAATCGCTTGGTGGTCCGGTTGGCCGGGCGGTGATCACGGTGCCGGCCTACTTCAATGATGCCCAGCGCGCGGCGACGAAGCGGGCCGGGGAACTGGCGGGACTTTCTGTCGAGCGCATCCTGAGCGAACCCACGGCCGCGGCACTGGCCTATGGCATGGATCGGCTGGACGAGAAATCCAAGGTGGCGGTCTATGATCTCGGCGGCGGAACGTTTGACGTCTCGATTCTTCTTTTGAGCGCAGGGATTTTCGAGGTGCTCGCCACAAACGGTGATACCCGGCTCGGTGGCGATGATCTGGATGTGGCCCTTGCGCGGGAGTGGGATGTTCCGCTCCGGACGGCGGAGAAAATCAAGTGCGCGCTGAGCGAGACGTCCGAGTTCGCGCACGAGGGGAGGTCGTATTCGCGTTCGGCATTGGAGGCCATCTGCCGACCGATCATCGCCCGCACCCGGAAAAATTGCATCCGCTCCCTTGCGGACGCCCGGGTGGACGCCTCGGAGTTGGATGCCGTGATCCTGGTCGGTGGCGCGACGCGCATGCCGCTTGTGCGCGGGTTCGTTGCCGAGGTTTTCGGCCGCGAGCCGGATGCCAGCCAGCACCCGGACGAAGCGGTTGCCCTTGGCGCGACAATCCAGGCTGGAATCCTTGCGGGCGAGGTTCAAAACATGACCCTCCTTGATGTGACCCCGCTGTCCCTCGGCATGGAAACTTACGGCGGCCTCATGAATGTCCTCATCCCCCGGAATACCACGATCCCCTGCAAGGCGGGCGAGATGTTTACCAACGCGGTCCACAACCAGTCCGGCATGCGGATCACCGTTCTTCAGGGCGAGCGCGAAATGGCCCGCGACAACTGGAAACTCGGGGAATTCGAGGTGCCCTTTGCCCCGCTGCCCAAGGGACGCGCCCGCGTGGGGGTCCAGTTCGAACTCGATGCCAACGGGCTCTTGAACGTTCTCGCCAGGGATACCGCGACGGGAACGGATACGGTCGTCAAAATCGAAAGCGCGGTCGAGGTCTCGGATGAGGCCGTCGAAAAAATGCTGGGCGATTCGCTTGAGCGGGCCTTCGAGGATATGGACGAGCGGATTTTCACCGAGGCCAGCCTGAAGGCGGATGAGATGCTTCCGGCCGTGGCCTCGGCCTTGGAACAACTTGCGGACGAGGTTTCGGAGGACGAGCAGTCCGCGCTGGCGAGCCTCGTCGGGAAAGTTCGGGCCGCACAGGCCGCAAAATCCCCCCCACAACTCAAAGCCGCCCTGAGTGCGCTGGACGAAGCCACCCAGCCACTCGCCACCCGCCTGATCGAAAAAGCCCTGGGGGGGCGACAATGATCCCAAAGATCGATCTCCACCGGCATCTGGACGGCAATATCCGGATTCAGACGATTCTCGAGCTTGCGGATCGGAACGCGATCGTTCTGCCCGCCAATGATGTCGAGGGCCTGCGTCCGCATGTCACAATCACGACGCCCCACCCCGGATTGGTTTCCTTCCTGGGAAAATTTCGTTGGCCGATGGCTGTGCTGGCTACGCCGGAGGATTGCGGGCGGGTGGCTTATGAGAATGTGGAGGATGCAAAAAGCGAACGCCTGGATTACGTCGAGCTCCGGTTCAGTCCGTGGTTCATGGCGGCGGCCCACCGCCTGGATCCCGCGGCAGTTGTCGAAGCCGTTGCCGATGGAATTGCCCGGGGCGTGAAGGAATTCGGGGTGCAAGTGGGACTGATTGGGATTCTCAGCCGGACGTTTGGAGCGGCCGTTTGCTTTCAGGAACTGGAGGCCCTCCTGACATTTCGGGAAACCCTGAGCGGCCTGGATCTCGCCGGCGACGAGGCGGGATTTCCCGCACGGATGTTCAAAAGGCATTTTCAGATCGCGCGCGACGCGGGACTCCGAATCACCGCGCATGCCGGCGAGGCCGCCGGGGCGGAAAGCATCCGCGACGCCATCAAAATTCTGGGTGCGACACGCATCGGACACGGAGTTCGGGCGATGGATGATCCCGCCCTCATGGACGAGCTTGCGGAGGGAGGCATCGGGATCGAGTGCTGTCTGACGAGCAATGTGCAGACGAGCACGATTCCCTCATACGCCGCGCATCCTCTGCGGGTGTTCTTGGAGCGGGGGCTCCTGGCGACGATCAATACCGACGACCCCGGCATCAGCAATATCACCCTCGACCACGAGTTCGAGATCGCAGCACCCCAGGCCGGGCTGACCCCCGCCCATCTGACCCAGGCAAAAGCCAACGCGGCTCAGATCGCCTGGGGGCTTTGACGACAAAACCGAGCGGCTACTTCGCAAGAACTCCTGCGGCGGAAAAGCCGAGCGCAAGGACTCCGATCGCCACCGCCGCACACGTGAGAAAAATCAGAAACATGGCCAGGATGGGTCGCCAAATCTCCGTGCCATGAACTTCCTTGAGGCCGATCACGGAGTAGATGAGCGAGGCCACAAGGTAAAAGGAGGCTCCGCAAATCGGGATCGCCTGCAGGAGGGACGTGGCGCCCGAGGAATAACAGAGCACGCGGAAGGTCGCCTCAAACGGCTTCCTGGCCCCTCCCACCAACAGGAGGGCCAGATGCACGATCCCGGCGGAAACAAACGCGCGAAAAAAAAGGATCACCGGCAGGATCAGAAATAATCCGAAGAAAATGAGGAACACGCCACCCTGCGGCAAATTCTTGAGCTCCCCTTCGGCAAGCATCCCGGGATTGATAAAAAGTGCCGTGCATTCGTAGAACAGCGCAATCGTTGAGGTCACCCACGAAACGAGCACGAAAAATTTCAGCGGCTTTGCCAATCCGCCCTCTCCCGGCATGCTCTGAAAGGTTTTCACCGGATTGGCCAGAATTTTTTTGATCAGACCGGTTGCCGCAGGCAGGAAGGGCCGGGAGTCCACACCCTCCCAAGCGCAACCTTCAGGAGCCGAATCCTCCGGAGTCAAGGGTGCCGCGAAGGTGGAGGGAAAAGGCGGGGGAGTCCCCTCGGATGCCGGGGGAAGATTCGCAAAGGAGGAGAGCGGCTGCCACGAATCCATGGAGGCATGCCACCCCAGATCGTCGGGACGGAAGCGTCCGCTTTGCAATCCGTCCGCCACTTCCTGATCGGTAAATTGGCCGAGACTCTGCCGGTTGCGGCTGATGTGGATTGATACCATGCCTCCTGCCTATACGATGCCGCTCCCCGTGGTCAATGCCACAGCGCACGCAGCAGGGTGATCCAGACGAAGCCCCGCGGGACTTTTGCGCGCGGAGCCCGGGGATTTTTCTCCACCAGATCGAGGGTGCGAACCCCAATGTCCAGGGGCAGACGGCAGGCGACCCGGAGCCTGCGCGGACGGACATGGCGGACATAGCGGGCACCGGATGCCAGGTTCTCGCGGGCGATTCGCAGCGCGGCGGGAAAATCCTCCGGGGGGACATAGAGCCGCCCCGCCGCCGCATCCTCGTGCCGGTCCCGCAGGATGTTGATCCATTGCAACCCGCACCCAAAATCAAATCCGAGACCAGACATTGCCCCCAGCGGCTCCCTCGAATATCCGGGGATGTGTTTGAAACAAATCTCCGTCCAAAATTTTCCCACGCACCCGGCGACCAGTCCGGTGTAGTGCGTGGCTTCCGCCAGCGACAAGGCCGGTGCTCCGGGGGAAAAGCGCTGGAGATCGAACAACTGTCCGCTCCGGATGGTCTTCCAGGCGGCCAGGATTTCCTCCCGGTCCGGTGAAGCCTCCGCCTGTCGAATCAGCGTCGGAAGAGCCTCCAGCAAATCCTTCTCCGCCTCGGGCAGCGAGACCAGCCCCTCTGCGGAAGTCCATTTTCCGGGAAGTCCGACCAGGAGATCGCGTCGGAGGGACAAGGGCGCGGCTGCGGCATCCGCAACCGCATCCGACGCCCGCGCGAGCAGATACGCCAGACTCAGCGTCGGACGCACGGACGCCGGGAGCAAACAGAGGGAAAGATAAAACGAGCGGGAAACCCCCTTCAATAGGGAATGGAATGTTTGCATTTCAAATCAGCCATACGGAACCTCCCGGATCGCATTTTAAAAATCCGGTTGCAAGCTCGCGGAGGATGGACAACTTTCCCGCATCCCATATGAAGCCATCCTTTGCAAATTTGATCTGCCTCCTCTCCGTCACTCTTCTGACATCCGCAATGGCCGGTGACCTTCCGGTTCGGAACGCCGGTGAGATGGAGGCCAAGGCCCGCAAGCTCTCGCTCGAATTGCACCGGGAGGCGACCGAACTCGAGAAGAAGGCCTTTGCCTCGGGTGCAAAGCTCACGAAGGAAACCGAGGATTACATCGAAATCCTGCGGCAGGAGGCCCAGTGGGCGGAAAAATCCTCGACAGCCTGGGGGAATAACCAAAAACGACTCGCTGAAAAATATGAGGAAAAGGTCCGCGAGTTTTGCGAGAAACGCGGCCCTCTGGCAAAAAAGGTTTACGCCTGCGAGGAGAAAGAGTCCGAAAAGAAGAAGTCGGAAAAATGCGAAGAAAAAGAGAAGGCAATAACGCTCGAAGAAATCGAACGTCAACAGGCGGCCCTCGAGGAGAAAAAACAGAAAGTGTTGAAGAACAACAAACCCGAATAACCGGTTTCGGCGTGGGCATCCATCTGATGGGATCGTTGGTGTCGAGGGCTGTCGGAGGATTTTCGGGCTGACCCGGCGTGGCGAATCGGACGGATTCCGTAAAATCCCGGCGGGTGCCGCCGAAGATTTTCCTGTCGTGCCGGGCGGATTGACGACTGGCGGGGAAGACGACAGAGTGGGCTTCGTATGTGGAACTCCGCTCACCAGCACATCCTTGATCTTGTCGCCTACGAACCCGGCAAGCCGGTCGAGGAACTTGCGCGCGAAATGGGGATCGCGCCGCAGGATATCATAAAACTCGCCTCCAATGAAAATCCGCTGGGCCCCTCCCCGAAGGCACTGGCGGCCATGCGGGAGGCGCTCATCCGGGCTCACTTTTATCCCGATGGCGGGGGCTGGACCCTGCGGAATGCGATCGCGGACAAACTGGGCCTCACACGCGAGAACATCATCCTCGGCAACGGATCCAATGAAATTATCGAATTTCTCGGGCACGCCTTTTTGAAGCCGGGCCACGAGGTCGTCACTGCGAGGCACGCCTTTGCGGTCTATGGTCTGATGGCCCAGCTTTTTGGCGCGAAGACCGTGGAGGTTCCGGATCCCGGCTACCGGCATGACCTCGACGGCATGCT
The DNA here is from genome assembly GCA_014879575.1 of Chthoniobacterales bacterium. Taxonomy (GTDB): domain Bacteria; phylum Verrucomicrobiota; class Verrucomicrobiia; order Chthoniobacterales; family Terrimicrobiaceae; genus QYQL01. The sequence continues at coordinate 15,346 of JACSRU010000068.1, forward strand.
GGCGGCGATCACTCCGCAGACCCGGCAACTTTTTATCGCCAATCCGAATAATCCGACGGGGACGATGGTTGGAGAGAAGGAAATCGGACGTTTCATGGACCGTGTTCCGGACCATGTGCTTGTGATTTTTGACGAGGCCTACATCGAGTTTCTCGACAACCCGCCGGATGTGATCCGCTACATCCGCGAGGGGCGGAATGTGGTGATCATGCGCACGTTCTCGAAGATCCAGGGCCTTGCGAATCTGCGCATTGGCTACGGGCTTGCCCCGGCCAGGGTGGCGGAGGTGCTTCAGAAGACGCGGCAGCCGTTTAATGCGAACGGGATTGCCCAGGCGGGCGCGCTGGCTGGGCTTGAGGACGACGAGCACATGCGGAGCACCCGGCACCTCACGCACGAGGGACGAAACTATCTCCAGACGGAGTTCTCCGCCATGGGGCTTGAGTTTGTTCCCAGCGTTGCCAATTTCGTCCTGCTCCACGTCGGGGACGGCGACGCCGTCTTCCAGGCTTTGCTCCGTCGCGGGTTGATCGTCCGGGCGATGCGAAGCTACAAACTGCCGGCCTGGATCCGGATTTCCGTGGGAACGATGGATCAGAACCGCCGCTTCATCACCGAACTCAGGGCCCTGGATGCCGCCGGAAAAATCCCACGCGGCCCGCTCGCGACAACTTGATGACGCAGGACACGATTGCCGCCGTCTCGACGCCGCCGGGCGAAGGGGCGATCGCGATCATCCGTCTCTCCGGTCCGGAGGCCGGGACGATTCTCCGCAGGATTTTTCAGCCAAAGAACCCTGCTCCCCGGCGGGCGACTCCGGGCCGGATCATCGAGAATGGCGGGACCGTTGACCACGTTTTGGTCACGAAGTTCCAGGCGCCGGCCAGTTATACGGGGGAGGACATGGTCGAAATCGGATGCCATGGCGGAATCCTGCTGGCTGCGCAGATTTTGGAGATTGTGCTGCGTCAGGGGGCCCGCGCCGCCGGGCCGGGCGAGTTCACGGAGCGGGCCTTTCTCAATGGGAAGCTGGATCTCACACAGGCAGAGGCCGTCATGGACCTCATTCGGGCGAGGACGCCGCTGGCACTCCGGGCGGCGGCGGAACAACTCCAGGGCCGGCTCGGGGACGAAGTTTCGGGCGTCCGGGCGGACATCCTGGAAACCGTCGCCCATCTCGAAGCCTGGATTGATTTTCCGGAGGAGGGAATTGACCCCGCCACCGGAGAGGTTCTTTCCGGGAAAATTTCGTCCTGCGTATCGCGGATCGAGCGCCTTCTTTCCACGGCGGAAAGCGGACGCATTTTGCGCGAGGGCGTGCGGGTTGCGATCGTGGGGCGTCCGAATGTCGGGAAATCCAGTCTGCTGAACCGGCTGCTGGGAATGGAGCGGGCGATTGTGAGTCCGATCCCCGGCACGACCCGCGACACGATCGAGGAATCCGCCTGTCTGCGCGGGATCTTGTTCCGACTCACGGACACGGCCGGCCTCCGCGAAACCGGCGATCCGATCGAGCGCGAGGGAGTGGACCGTGCGCTTCGGATCATCGAGCAGGCGGACATTGTTCTCCATGTGTTCGACGCGTCGGCGGCGTTCGATGAACCGGAGCTGCGCGACCGCGAGCTTCTCGTCGCCAACAAATGCGATCTTGTCCCCGCAGGGAAGAGTCTGCCCGTCCATGCCACCCGGATTTCCGCAAAATCCGGCGGGGGTTTTCCGGAACTTGTCGAGCGCATGGTCCGGGAAGTCAGCGGCCAGCACCTTTCCTCCGGTCAATCCCTGGCCGCAGTCAATGCGCGTCACAAAACGCTGCTCGAGTCCGCGGCGGAATCCCTCCGGGCCGCCGAAAAATTGGTCCGCGCCGGAGAGCCGCCGGAACTCCCGGCTGTCGAACTTCGCGCCGCCCTCGGAAGTGTCGGCCAGATCATTGGCGCCGCCGATACGGAAGAAATTCTCGGCGAAATTTTCGGACGGTTCTGCATCGGAAAATAATCTTGCAGCCGCCGGCGGGAAGGGGGGCGGGGAAGACGGGCCTCACGCATTTTCCAGGCGGCCGCCGACAAGCCGGAAGGCGATGTCCTGCGGCTGGCGGTCGGCCCAATCCAGAAATGTGGTCGTGATAATCGTCTGGCTGTGCGGCGGGAGAGAGGCCAGAAGCCGATTGCGCCGGACGGGATCGAGTTCGCCAAAGATGTCATCCAGGAGGAGGATCGGAGCGCGATTTTGGACCGCTTCCAGATGGCGGGCCTGGGCAAGTTTCAAGGCCAGCGCGATCCCCCGCTGCTGGCCTTCGGAGGCAAATCCCGCAGCATCCCTTCCGTTGAGGAGCAGTTTCAGGTCGTCGCGATGCGGGCCCACATGAGTTTGGCGCAGACGCATCTCCTCCGCCCGCGTATGTGTCAGCGCCTCTGCCAGCGGCCCCTCCGCGCCGGATCGGCAGGAGATTTCCAGGGCATCGTCTCCCCCGCTGATTTCCCGGCAGGCGGATTCCGCAAGCGGAGCGAGAGCCTCACAAAGGCGGCGGCGTGCGCCAAGAAGGAAGTCTCCGGCCTCGATGAGCGGCGGATCAAACGCCTCGATTTCGCGGCGCGGACGGTTGTCCTTGAGAAGCGCGTTGCGCGAGCGGAGGGCTTTCTCGTAGGCCCGCAGGGATTTTCTGTATCCCGGCAGGCATTGGATTCCCAGAAAGTCCAGATACCTCCGCCGTCCCGATCCGCCGCCCCGGACAAGCTCGAGATCCGTGTTTGCAAACCACGCCACCCGCGCCACATCCAGGTAATCCTCCGTTCGGGCTTGCGGCTTCGAGTCCAGGAACATTTCGCGCCCTTCCGAAGAATAATGGAGGCGCAGGTGGACTTCGGAAAAATGGCCATCGAGGCAAAACCGGTCGCGCCCGAACCTGATCGTCTCCGCCGTGGCGGTTGTGCGGGGGGACTGCAGGCGCAGAAGCACACAAATGGCCTCAAGGATCGAGGTTTTCCCCTGGGCGTTTTCCCCCAGCACAAATGTGCGGCCCGGACCCGGAAAAATCTCCAGGGCATCAAAACAGCGGAAATCGCGCAATCTCAGGTCGGTCAACACGCGGACATCATGCCCCAGCCGGTGAGGAGGTCAAACCTCGCGGCCGGTTGACCGAAAACAAATGTGCGGAAAAAATTGCCGGGCGTCCCAAAACGCAAAAAGCCGCCCCGGCGAATCGGCCGGAGCGGCTTGGGAAAAGCTTGTCCCGAATTCCGGGGAAGCGGCGTTGTTATTTTTTGGCTTTCTTTTTCTTGGAAGGCCGGACGATCACATAGGATCCCTTGGCGCCCGGCACGGCGCCGCTGACGATGAGGACGCCTTCCTCGCTGCGCACCTGGAGGATGCGGAGATTTTGAAGGGTGACCCGTTCGTCGCCCATGTGACCGGGCATGCCCATGTTTTTCCAGACGCGTCCCGGGGTCGAGCGGTTGCCGATGGCGCCATTCCGGCGGTGCATTGTGGAACCGTGCGACATGGGTTGGCCGCCGAAATTGTGTTTTTTCATGACGCCCTGGAAGCCCTTGCCCTTCGACTGGCCGATGACATCCACGAACTGGCCGGCCTCGAAGACCGTCACCGCGACATCTGCCGCTTCGGGGGCGACTTCGCCCTCGGCAAGTCGGAACTCGCGAATGAAGCGTTTGGGTGTCGAGGAGGTTTTCCCGAAGTGTCCGGTTTGCGCCTTGCTTACGCGCTGGGGTTTTTGATCGTCGTAGCCGATCTGGACGGCTGCGTAGCCATCCTTCTCAACATTTTTGGTTTGAAGAATGCGATTGCCGCCCGCTGCGATCACGGTCGCGGGAGTGCTTCTGCCCTTGTCGTCATAGACGCGGGTCATGCCGAGTTTTTTTCCGAGAAGTCCAATGCTCATAACGGTCAGATTTTGATGGTGATGTCCACCCCGGCCGGGAGGTTCAGTTTGCGGAGTTCGTCAACGGTTTTGGCCGTGGGCTCCACGATGTCGAGGAGGCGCTTGTGGGTGCGGATCTCGAATTGCTCCATTGATTTCTTATCAACGTGTGGAGAGCGGTTGACGGTGAATTTTTCGACGCGGGTCGGGAGGGGGATTGGTCCGGTGACTTTGGATCCCGTGCGCTTGGCGGTTTCCACAATCTCATGCGCGGAGGCATCGAGGATGCGGTAGTCGAATCCCTTGAGTCGGATTCGAATTTTTTGTGCGGAAGGTGTTGCCATAATAAAGAACAGTGAATGTTTGCTGGAATAGTCCCGACATTGAGCGGGACAGGAAGACTAGGGATGCGCCGCACCGTGGCAAGGGAATTTTTTCAGAAAAATCGAACGCGCCAGGCGACAGTGAAAAAAACTTGATGTCTCTCGCGAAATGCGATTAAGTTGATCGTTATTCGAGGGGCGCGATCCTTTCGCGAAGGCGGCGGGGATCCCACAAATGAGGCTTGTGGGATTGGAGGGCTCCCATAAATTGTCCGCCGAGCACAATCCTATTTTTCCATAAATCATGAGTTCTGAATCCAAAGAAGCCCGTCCTCCGACCGAGAACGAGTCATTGAAAGGCGAGTCCCGATTTTTGCGCGGGAAGATCGCGGAAGATCTTGCGGACACCTCCACGGCGGGGATTTCGGAGGACAGCACCAAGTTGGCGAAATTTCATGGCATGTATATGCAGGATGACCGGGATCTGCGAATGGCCTTGAAGAAAGCGGGCAAGGAAAAGGCCTTTGCCTTCATGGTCCGGATCCGGCTGCCGGGGGGGCGTGCGACCGCCGCGCAATGGCTGGTATTGGATCGCCTGGCCGAGGAACTGGCCTCTCCGTCGCTGCGCATTACCACGCGCCAGACCATCCAGTTTCACGGCGTGGTCAAAGGAAATGTCAAAGCCCTGGTCAAAGGTCTCCGCAGTGTGCTGCTGGACTCCATCTCCGCCTGTGGGGATGTGAACCGGAACGTCATGGCACCCCCAAATCCCGAGCGTTCCCCGCTGCACCAGATGGCTTACGAAGCGGCTTGCGAATGGAGCCGGTATGCACTCCCCAAGACGACGGCCTACTACGAGATCTATCTCGACGGGGAGCTGGTTGATGGCGGTGAGCAGACCAGCGAGCCGATGTATGGACCCACCTACCTCCCCAGAAAGTTCAAGGTCGGGTTCGCCGTGCCGCCTTCGAACGATGTGGACATTTTTTCGCACGATCTCGGATTCATTGTGATCGGGGAGAACGGGAAGCTGGCGGGCTACAATGTCACGGCCGGTGGCGGTCAGGGCATGAGCCACGGCAATGTGAAGACATTCCCCCGACTCGGCGACCTCCTGGGCTTTATCCCTGCCGATAAAATCAATGAAGTCGCCAGGGCGGTTCTCGAAACCCAGCGGGATTTTGGAGACCGCACGGACCGCAAGCACGCCCGGCTCAAATATACGATCGAGGATCGTGGCGTCGCGTGGTTCAAGGGCGAGGTGGAGAAACGTTCCGGCGTCGCTTTTGCGCCCGCGCGTCCGTTTGAGTTTACCACGATCTCGGATCCGGTCGGCTGGCAGGAATGCGCCGATGGCACGTGGTTCTACGGCCTGCACGTCCTGAGCGGACGGGTAAAAGACGCCCCGGGATACCCGATCAAGACCGCCCTGCGCGAAATCGCCGGCATCCACACCGGGGACTTCCGGCTTACTCCCTCGCAAAATTTCACGATCTCGGGTGTTTCTCCCGGGCAGAAGCCGGTCATCGAGGCGATTCTCGCGAAGCACGGCATCACGGACGGCGCGCACCATACCGGGCTTCGCCTGAACGCGCTCTCCTGCGTTGCGCTTCCGACCTGCGGGCTGGCCCTTGCGGAGAGCGAGCGCGTGCTGCCGGAGATTCTCGCCAAATTTGAAACGGTGCTGGAAGAGGCCGGGCTCCGGGACGACGCAATCAGCATCCGGGTGACCGGATGTCCGAACGGTTGCGCCCGCCCCTACCTCGGCGAGATCGCGCTGATCGGCAAGGCTCCGAATAAATACGCCGTTTATCTCGGCGCCAACCATGTGGGCACCCGGCTCAACCGCCTCGTGGCACCCAGTCTCCCGATTGACGGCGCGGTGGCTTTGCTCACTCCCATCATCAAACGCTATGCCCTCGAAAGGGATCCGGGGGAGGGATTCGGCGACTTCTGCGACCGCGTGATTCTTCCCAGGGATGCCACCCTCCACAGCATCGGAACCGCCGCCTGAGTCCCGCATGAATCCCGACGAAATCGCACACTGGAATTCGGAGCTTCGCGACAAATCCCCGCTGGAGATCACCCGCTGGGCCATCTCCCAAGCCGCCGGAAAAGCCATCGTCTCCACGAATTTTCGCCCCTACGAGGCGGTTGTCCTCCATCTCGCGACGAGGGTCCAGCCGAACATCCCGGTTCTCTGGGTGGACCACGGCTACAACCGCCCGGCCACCTACCGCCACGCGGAGCAGCTGCGCAGGCTCCTCGGACTCGATCTCCGGGCCTACCTTCCGAAACTCACCGCCGCCCACCGGGATGCCCTGGATGGGCCGGTTCCGGACACGGAGGACGAGGAGGGCTTGAAAAAATTCAGCGCCCTCATGAAGATCGAGCCTTTCCAGAGGGGCATGCGCGAACTCGCGCCGGCCCTCTGGATCACCGCCCTTCGGAAGGTCCAGAATCCGAACCGCGCCGGTCTCGACATTGTCTCCGAGGACGCCAATTTCGGGAGCCTGAAAATCAGCCCGATTTTTTATCAGAGCGACGCGGATCTGGAGGCCTACCTCGCCGGGCACGACCTGCCGAATGAGTGGGATTATTTTGACCCCGCCAAGGCGGATGAAAAGCGCGAGTGCGGGCTGCACGCCTCGTGGGGAGGCGAGGCCGTCCGGAAGTAACACCCCGGCGATTTTCCAAGAAAAGCGTTTCCATGAGCGGATATTATCTCGACCATCTTCAATATCTCGAAACCGAAGCCATCCATGTGATGCGCGAAGTGGCGGCGGAGTTCGAACGTCCGGCCCTTTTGTTTTCCGGGGGGAAGGATTCGATCTGCCTCCTGCGCCTGGCGGAAAAAGCCTTCCGGCCTTCGGAGATCCCGATGCCGTTCCTCAATATTGATACCGGCCACCATTTTCCGGAACTCAATGAATTCCGCGACCGGCGGGCGAAGGAATTGCGCGGGAAGCTCATCGTGCGGACCGTCGAGGAAGCTCTCGCGAAGGGCATCGCCGTGCAGGCGCCCGGGCAGGTCAGCCGCAACCATCTCCAGATCCCGACCCTGCTGGCGGCCATCGAGGAGTTCCGCTTCGACTGTTGCATCGGGGGTGCCCGGCGGGATGAGGAAAAGGCCCGGGCCAAGGAACGGTTCTTCAGCTTCCGCGACAGCTTCGGCCAGTGGGATCCCAAGAACCAGCGGCCGGAAATCTGGAACCTCTACAACGCGCGACTCAACCCCGGCGAGAACATGCGGGTCTTTCCGCTGAGCAACTGGACCGAGATGGACGTCTGGGAATATATCCGCAAGGAAAACCTGGAGGTCCCGAACATTTATTTCAGCCATCCCCGCCGGTGTGTGCGCCGCCAGGGCCAGTGGCTGCCGCTCAACGATCTCGTGCCACCGAAACCGGGCGAACAGGTCGAGGATCTCGTCGTCCGCGTCCGCACGATCGGGGACATCATCAGCACCGGGTGTGTCGAATCTCCGGCCAATACGATTGACGACATCATCGCGGAAACCTCCGTCGCGCGCGTGACCGAACGCGGTTCCCGCGCCGACGACAAAGCCTCCGAAGCCGCCATGGAGGATCGAAAGAAAGCCGGCTACTTCTAATGTCCATTCCCGTTCATCATCCGGTTGATCTCCTCCGCTTCAACACCTGCGGGTCTGTTGATGACGGCAAGTCCACGCTCATCGGGCGGTTGCTCTACGATTCGAAGTCCCTGATGGATGATCAGGTCGAGGCACTCGAACGCTCGGCGGATCTGACCGGCGGTGGCCAGATCAATCTCGCCAATCTCACCGACGGCCTCCGCGCCGAGCGCGAGCAGGGGATCACGATTGACGTCGCCTACCGGTATTTCGCGACGCCCCGCCGGAAATTCATCATCGCCGACACGCCGGGCCACATCCAATACACGCGCAACATGGTCACCGGCGCCTCCACGGCCAATCTGTCGGTCGTTCTCGTGGACGCCCGCCTCGGCATCATCGAGCAGAGCCGCCGCCATTCCTGCATCGCCTCGCTCCTCCGCATTCCCCACCTCGTGGTCGCCATCAATAAAATGGACCTCGTGGATTACAGCGAGGAACGCTTCCTGGAAATCCGCGATCAGTTCGAGGAATTCCTTCCCCGCCTCAGCTTGAAGGATGTCAAATGCATCCCGGTGAGCGCGCTCAACGGCGACAACGTGGTCGAGCCCTCCGCGCGGATGCCTTGGTATTCCGGTCCGACCCTTCTGGGCCACCTGGAGGACGTGCATATCGGCAGCGATTGGAATCTCCGCGCCCTCCGTCTCCCCGTCCAGTGGGTCAACCGTCCGAACAATCCCTCGGATCCCCTCCTGCATGACTTCCGCGGCCTCAGCGGCCAGATGGCCGGCGGGGTTCTCAAGGTCGGCCAGCCGGTCATGGTCCTGCCCAGCGGATTCCGCAGCGTGGTAAAGGAAATTCTCACACCCGAGGGACGCGTCTCCGAGGCCTTCGCGCCCCAGTCGGTCACAATCGTCCTCGAACATGATATTGATGTGAGCCGCGGGGATATGATTGTGGATCCGGAAATCCTCCCGGGTTGCGGCAGGGATCTCCATGCGAAAATTTGCTGGCTCCACCCGCGCCCGTTGCAACCCGGCAAAAAATTTCTGCTCAAGCACACGACGCAAACCGTCCAGGCCGCCGTCACCGCGATCGAACACCGGATCAACATTACGAACCTTGCCCCGGAAAGCGGCGCGTCGGAACTTGCCATGAACGATATCGGGGAAATCCGGTTGACCGCTTCGTCGCCGGTCGTTTTCGATGGCTACGCGGCCAACCGCCTCACCGGGTCGTTCATCCTCATCGAACCCGGCACGAATGCAACCCTCGCGGCGGGAATGTTCCATCACCCCACGGAAGTGGCCCGCCCGGAATACCGGGACTTTTCGATCTGACCGCCCCCCGGCTTTGCGTCCGCCCATGCAGCAAACCTTCCATCCCACTTCGGTCCAAAAGATCGGCGGCGAACTTGCGATCGCCTGGTCGGATGGTTCGGAATCCTTTCTTCCCCTCGAGAGCCTGCGGAGGAAGTGTCCCTGTGCCGCCTGCGAGGGGGAACCCGATGTCACCGGCTTTGTCGAAAAACCGGTCAAAGTCTTCGGCACCGGCAGCTTTGATCTCCTCAGTTGGCAGATGGTCGGCGGATACGCCATCCAGCCCCACTGGGGGGATGGCCATAATACCGGACTCTACACCTACGCTTTCCTCAAGTCCCTGGGGTGATGACCCTCCCGCGTTTCGACCCTGTCATCATTCAATAATTTTTTCTCGAAGAAATGCCGTTGACACTCCGGGAGGTTTGAAGCATCCTCCTGTCACAACCTTATGAAACGTTCCTCTGCCTTCACCCTTATCGAACTCCTTGTCGTTATTTCGATCATTGCCATTCTGGCGTCTCTGGCCCTGCCGGCCATCACTGGCGCAATGGTCCGTGGCCAAATGACCCAGACCCTGAGCAACTGCAAGCAGTTGCACTTGGCCACACAACAGATGGCACTCGATGCGACCACAACCGGTGACACGAATCTCGGCTGGCCGGGTGACATCACGGGACAAAGCTGGGCGGCTTGGGCCACGAACTTGGTTGGAGGAAATTACATGTCCACCAACGATTTCAAAAAAATGATCAGCGCTCCGGGTGTTATGCCGACTTCTGACAATCCGGGAACTCCGGGGAAAAGTGCTATTTTGGTTTATCAGGTGAATGAAAGCAGCGATGGGGGCACGGTCTTCCTGAGCACCGCCAACTTTACAAACTCTGCCTCAGGTGGCACGGCTCCGTTGGCTGCCGCAAAACCCTTTGGCAACAAGGGTTTCATCGTATTCCGCAAGGCGGGTGACGGAACCGTCCTTCAGGCGCGTCAGACCGGGACCACCTATACGAACATCATTGGACCATTCACGAACGTTGTTAACGGTCAGCCCCCGGCCATCTAATTTTTCACGTTCCAAACCTTTCGAGAAAACCCCGCTTCGGCGGGGTTTTTTTTGGCTCAGGACAACTTGAAAAATGCGGCGACGGATTTTTCGGTGGCGGCGGCAATTTGATCGAGGGAGACCCCGCGGATTTCGGCAATTTTTTCGGCGACGAGTCTGGTATGGGCGGGTTCGGCGCGTTTTCCGCGATGGGGGACCGGCGCGAGATACGGGCAGTCGGTCTCGACCAGGAAGCGATCCTCCGGCACGCTGGCTGCGACCTCGCGGACAAGGGGCGCGTTCTTGAAGGTGACGATCCCCGTGAAGGATACGAGGTGGCCCATTTCGAAAATTTCCCGGGCCTGTTCCGGGAGGTTGCCGAAGCAATGGAAGACGGCGCGGAGTTTTCCCGTGTAGGGCCTCAACAACCTGACCGTGTCGTCCCAGGCATCCCGCTGGTGGATCACCACGTTGAGGCCCAATTCGCAGGCGAGGTCGAGTTGCGCGGAGAAGGCTTCCGCCTGCGCGGCACGATAAGAACCGTCCACGATCATGGCTTCGGTGTCCTCCGCCAATTCGGCCTGAAGCGCGGAGAGGGCCGGCGAGGAGGGGAGTTTCTCGGAAGGGAGCCGGTGGTAGTCGAGTCCGGTTTCGCCGATGGCCGCGACCTTCGGGTGGGTTGCCAGGCGGCGCAACTCCCCGAGCCAGTCCCCGGGCTCCTCCTCGACATTGGTGGGGTGGAGGCCGACGACCGCATGGATGGCGGGATATTTTTCCGCGAGCGCGATGGCGCGACGGTTGCTCTCCATGCCGGTTCCAATCGTGAGGATGCGCCGGACTCCGGCTTCACGGGCCCGCTCCAGGACGGTCTCGAGATCCGCGGCATAATCCGGATAATCCAGGTGGGCGTGGGTGTCTGTCAGCATGTCAGTTCAGAAGCTGATACCATGTGCTCCGGCGGTGGGGGGAGTAGCCGGCTTCCCGGATCAGTCGCTCGATATCCGCAGCCGAGAGCCGGAAGGAAGTCCCGGCGCTCGACACCACGTTTTCCTCCATCATCACACTCCCAAAATCATTGGCGCCAAACTGGAGCGCAATCTGCCCGATTTTCGGACCCTGTGTGACCCACGAACTCTGGACGTTCTCGAAGTTGTCCAAAAAGATGCGCGAGATGGCCTGGGTGCGGAGGTATTCCGCGCTCGTGACCGTTTCTGCGCGGAGCTTTGTGTGCTCGGGCTGGAATGTCCAGCAGATGAACGCCGTGAACCCGCCGGTCTGGTCCTGAAGATCGCGCAGCCGGACGAGGTGCTCGATCCGGTCATCGAGGGATTCCACATGGCCGAACATCATGGTGGCACTCGAGCGCAAGCCCAGCTCGTGCGCGTGCCGCATGACGTCCAACCACTCGCCCGAATCGCATTTCAACGGAGCAATCCGGTTCCGAACCGCATCCACGAGGATCTCGCCGCCACCACCGGGAATCGAACCCAGGCCGGCTTCTTGAAATTTTGAAATCACCTCGCGAACCGGCATTCCGAAAACCTGGGCGAAGTGGTTGAACTCCGGCGGACTGAAGCCATGAATGTTGATCGCCGGGTATTTCTGCCGGATGTGGGCGAGCATGTTCAGGTAAAAATCCATCCCGAGTTTCGGATGGTGCCCGCCCTGGAGCAGGACCTGGACACCGCCCTCGGCGGCCAGCTCGTCGAGCTTTGCGTCAATCTCATCCAGCGTCAGCACGTAATGGTCGGCGTCTTTTTCCGTCCGGTAAAACGCGCAAAACTTGCAGTAAACATTGCAGACATTCGTGTAGTTGATGTTCCGGTCCACAATGTAGGTCACGACCTCGTTGCCCCGTCCCCCGTAGGCCTCCGCCTTGGCGGCCTTGCGGCGGGCATCGGCAAGGGAACCGAGAACCTCCAGCGGCAACCCGTGCAGGGCACGCGCCTCCGCAGGGGAGATGCGCCTCCCATCCAGGATTTTTTCGATCAAATCATCTTCCGCGCAAGTGGCAACCATGTTTGGCATGCTAGGCGTTGTGCGCGGCAAGTTCAACCGCCTTCGCAGTTTTCCCCGGCACCAAAAGTCGGACGACACGGAGGTCAAAGAGACGCCCCGCCCTGGAGGGACCAGCTCCGTCTGATCCGCGGCGGTTGGCGTGGATGGCACGGCCCGAGACGGACGACACGG